>NZ_CP088911.1:4800000-5122144 GCF_021165735.1 Yinghuangia sp. ASG 101
TGTGCTCCAGGGTGGACCACGGCGGAGGGCGTTCCCATAGAAGTCCTGATGCCGGTGCCTCGGAGTCGCGATGGCAGAAAGCCCCCGAAATCCGCACGGGACGTGCCGATCAATCCCGATCAATCCCGGTCTTTCCGAGCCGTACAGAATTGATCATATTTCGTCGTTTTTCGTCGTGAGAGCAGCCTCACGCCGTGCGCGGACCGGGCACAATCGGGCATGCCCGCGCGTTCTCCCCCCGGAGGATGGGGTACAGATCCTGCTTGCGGGTTACCCCAATGGATTTACTGAACTATTACTCTTAACCCCAGACCCCTCGCACTCCGCGGGGGCATGGAGGAGTTGACATGAGGAGCAGCAACCCGGTCCTCTCGCGGCGGGGGGCCTTCGGTGCGCCGCAGGCCGGGCCGCAGCAGGCGCCGCAGTACGGCGCGCCCTATGGGCAGCAGCCGTCCGGTTCCGGAAACCCGTTCGGCGGGAACGCCTCGCAGTTCGGGCAGCAGCAGCCCTATGGCCAGCCTACGTCGGCGGACCAGCTCAACCAGATGTACCGGCAGCAGTCGGCGGGCCCGGTCCAGACCGGCCGCATGACCATCGACGACGTCGTCGCGAAAACCGCGCTGACCCTGCTCACCGTCGTCGTCTTCGGAGCGCTCTCGTGGGCGCTGCTGCCCGCGGAGAACTACGGTTGGGCGTTCGCGTCCATGCTCGCGGCGTTCGGGCTCGGGCTCTTCATCACGTTCCGGCGCTCCATCCACCCGGGGCTCGTGATCGGCTACGCGGCGCTGGAAGGCATCTTCCTGGGCGCGGCGAGCCACGCCTTCGAGAACGCGTACAGCGGCATCGTCATCCAGGCGGTCCTGGGCACCGCGGCGATCTTCGTGGCCATGCTGTGGGCCTACAAGTCCGGTCGCATCCGCGTCACCGCCCGCTACACCCGCATCGGCATCGCCATCGCGATGGCCTTCGTGATGCTGATGCTCGTGAACCTCGTGTTCGTCGCCTTCGCCGGCGGTGACGGGGTGCGCGGCGGCGGCATGGGCATCGTGATGGGCATCGTCGGTATCGCGCTCGGCGCGTTCTTCCTGTCCCTCGACTTCCACGAGGTCGAGCAGCTCGTCGCGGCCGGCGCTCCCGAGCGCGAGGCGTGGCGCGCGGCGTTCGGCCTGACGCTGTCGCTGGTGTGGATCTACCTGGAGCTGCTGCGCCTCCTGGCGATCTTCCGCGACTAGCGCGCGGGCCGGTGGTGCCGGGCCGACAGGCTCGTCCACCCGCATATGACCTGACATGACACGTGGCGGTGGCCCCCAGGCCACCGCCACGTGTCATGTTCGGACGTGTTCGTGTGTGTCGGAATGTGTCGGGGATCCGAGGCACTTCTCGATGTCGCGCGGGGGTCGTCCGCAGCGGGTCAGCGCACACCGCGGGACATGCGGCGCCGGTCGTGCTCACGCATAATGGCCGTCGCGTGGCCGTGTGCGATGCTGTGCTCGTCCTGCAACCAATGGACCCGGTCCTCGAAGCGCGAGAAACACGGACCCTGGTCGATCTCCTTGAACCAATCAGGGAGTTCACGACCGGTTACGGACGGAACCCGCGCGAGCAGGTTCCGGTGGGTCTCTTCGGAGAAGTGCGGCAAGGACATAAGCGCCTCCGGTGAGCGTTCCGTGCCCCGAGCGTGCATGACGGGCGAACGGTTGGCAACCGCTCGAAGCACACAAATCCCAGCGAATCCCGGGCGGTACGCTCCGGTTATGTCGTCCCTCCCCTCGGAATCCCCTCGGAAACCGCCCGGCGACGCGGGCCCGGGCATATCCCCGGCCACCGCGGAGCTCGCCCGGCGGATCCGCGGGCTCGCCGACCGCTACCGCCACCTCTCCGAGTCGCGGCTCCGGGCCCGCCTCGACCCTGACGACACGTCAGACCCGGACCGTACGTGCGCCGGCGCGGGCCTGGCACTCGCCCGGACACTGGCCGCGCTGGGCGACGCCCCCGAGGGGCGCGAGGTTCCGGACGTGGGCGTTTTCGCGGTCGGCGACCAGATCGCGGTGACCGGGCTCGATCTCGTCGCGTATCTGGAGCGCGGCCCGGCGCGCGCCGCCGAAACCACGGCGAACACCGCGCTCACCGCGGTGCGCGCGCTCGCCGCCCGGGTGTGACCGGACGCGCGGACGCTCCGGCGCACTCGTCCGGACACCGCGAAACCCACCCGGCCCTCGCGGGCGCGGGTGGGTTTCGCGGTGTCACGGGTGCGCGGTTCCCGGGGCACCCGGCCCCGAGCGGATCAGCTCAGCCGCTCCAGGACCATCGCCATGCCCATGCCGCCGCCCACGCACATGGTCTCCAGGCCGAACTGCTTGTCGTGCCACCGGAGCGAGTTGATCAGCGTGCTGGTGATCCGGGCGCCGGTCATGCCGAAGGGGTGGCCGATCGCGATGGCCCCGCCGTTGACGTTGACCTTGTCCAGCTCGAAGCCCAGGTCGCGGTACGACGGGATCACCTGCGCCGCGAACGCCTCGTTGATCTCCACGAGGTCGATGTCCGACGTCGTCAGCCCGGCGCGCTTCAGGGCCAGGCGCGACGCCTCGACCGGGCCGTACCCCATGATCTCGGGGGAGAGGCCGGTGACCGCGGTGGACACCACGCGCGCGAGCGGCGTCAGGCCCAGGTCGCGCGCCTTCGTGTCGGACATGACGACCAGCGCGGCGGCGCCGTCGTTGAGCGGGCACGCGTTCCCGGCGGTGACCGTCCCGTCGGGGCGGAACACCGGCTTGAGCTGCGAGACCGCCTCCAGCGTGGTGCCCGGGCGCGGGCCGTCGTCGGCGCTGACGACCGTGCCGTCGGGCAGCGTCACCGGGGTGATGTCCTTGGCCCAGAAGCCGTCGGCGATGGCCTTCTCGGTGAGGTTCTGCGACCGGACCGCGAACTCGTCCTGGTCGGCGCGCGTGATGCCTTTGTGCTGCGCGAGGTTCTCGGCGGTGAAGCCCATGCCGATGTAGACGTCCGGCAGCAGGCCGGACTCGCGAGGATCGGTCCAGGTGCCGCCGTTCTCCGCGGCGTCCTTGACCCGTGCCGCGGCGTCCGCGAAGGCGGGGTTCCTGGTGTCGGGTATGGAGTCGCTGCTGCCCTTGGTGCGCGACGAGCTGACGACCTCGACGCCGGCCGAGATGAAGACGTCGCCCTCGCCGGCCTTGATCGCGTGCAGCGCCATCCGCGTCGTCTGGAGCGACGACGAGCAGTAGCGGGTGATCGTCGTGCCCGGCAGGTGGTCGAGACCGAGCAGGACCGACACGTTGCGGCCCATGTTGAAGCCGTGTTCGCCGCCGGGCAGGCCGCAGCCGAGCATCAGGTCGTCGATGTCGCGCGGGTCGAGGGCGGGCACCTTGTCCAGCACGGCCCGGACCATCGTGGTGGCCAGGTCGTCGGGGCGTACGTCCTTCAGCGAGCCTTTGAAGGCGCGGCCGATGGGCGAGCGCGCGGTGGCGACGATGACTGCTTCGGGCATGCGTGTACTCCTTGGCGCCGTCGGTACGAGGAGGCGGGGTCTCTCGTCTGGCTGAAGTTACTTCCTGGTAGACGAAGAGGGGAGGGGCGTGACCGCGGTTCGCGGTGCGATCTGCCCCACTCCTTCTTCTGATGGCCAGTCAGATCAGGCTACTCGACGGCGATTCCGCGTCGTCGCCCGTCCCCGGAGCCTGTGCCGCGCCACACGGCGTCGCGGCGTCGCCCGCGTCGTCCGGCTCGCCGTCCTTGTCCTCGCCTGTCTCCCCGTCCTCGGGGGACGCCGGGGCCGGGATGCGCCGCCGACGGCGGTGCCGCAGCAGCGCCCAGCGCCCGCGCGGTCCGCGCTCGTTGCCCGCGACGCGCGTGCCGGCGACCTCCGTACCGCCCTCCTCGACGGCCTCGACGGCCGCGACGGCGATCGGCAGCACGCCCTCGCCCCGGAAGCTGTCGGGGCGCTCCTCGTCCAGCGGCCAAAGGTCGAGCGCGGCGCACAGCGACGGCAGGATCGCCATCGCGGCGGTCGAGTAGCCCTCCGCGGACGGGTGGAACCGGTCCGGCCCGAAGAGGTCGCCCGGCCGGGCCGCGAACTCCGGGCCCAGGAGCGCGCCGATCGACACCGTACGGCCGCCCGCCTCGACCACCGCGATGGTCTGCGCGGCGGCGAGGCTGCGACTCCACTGCCGGACGAGATAGCGCAGCGGCTGCGCGATCGGCTCGATGGTGCCCAGGTCGGGACACGTCCCCACGACGACCTCGGTACCGGCGGCGATGAGGCGGCGCGTGGCCTGTTCGAGGCGGCGCACCGAATCCGCCGGGCGCACCTGGTGGGTCACGTCGTTGGCGCCGATCATGATCATCGCGACGTCGGGGTCGGCGGTGAGCGCCAGCGTCACCTGGCGCTCCAGGTCGGACGACTGCGCGCCCGACTTGGCCACGCCGATCAGCCGCACCGGGCGCTCGGCGACGGCCGACAGGCCGCACGCGAGCAGCGCGCCGGGGGTGTCCAGCGGGTCCTCGACACCGAGCCCGGCGGCCGACGAGTCGCCGAGCACCGCCAGGCGGATCGGCGGCTCGTCCGCGTCCTGGAACTCGCCGTACACGCCGTCGGCGGTCGGCGGCTCGCCGACCGGGGTGCCGACCGTGCGCCGGGCGAGCTTGGCCTCGGTGTACAGCACCGCGAACATCGCGCCGGTCAGGACGCCGACGCCGCCGCCTCCGAACGCCGCGGCGGCGGCGATGCGGCGCGCCGTCCGGGTGCGGATCATCGGGACGGCCCGGGGGTGGTGGGGATGGTCGTCATCCGGGCTCCTCCCGCTGTGCGTGCTCTGCGCCTTGCTCTGGGTCAACGGAATTCCGGTGGAGGGGAATTCCGAGACTCCCGTGTGACGACCCTAACCGACGGTCACGACGCCGAATTCCCCCGGCGGCGCGTCCGTCGCGGTGGTGGGCCGAGTGCGCGTCGCGTGCGTGTTGTTTCGTCCTAAGGTGTCCGGTGACCGGCCACTCCCGGCCACCTGGCGGACCCCGGTGGACCCGGCGGACCGGCGAGGATGCGAAGGAGCCCTGTGCGCTACGTCGACTCGATGCTCGATCTGATCGGCAACACCCCGCTGGTCAGGCTCGGCAGCGTCACCCAAGGACTGCGGGCGACCGTGCTCGCGAAGGTCGAGTACTTCAACCCCGGCGGCTCGGTCAAGGACCGCATCGCGGTGCGCATGGTCGACGCCGCCGAGGCGTCCGGCGAGCTGCGCCCGGGCGGCGTCATCGTCGAGCCGACGTCCGGCAACACCGGGGTCGGGCTCGCGATGGTCGCCCAGCGGCGCGGCTACCGGTGCGTCTTCGTGTGCCCCGACAAGGTGAGCACCGACAAGATCAACGTGCTGCGGGCGTACGGCGCCGACGTCGTCGTCTGCCCGACCGCGGTCGACCCCGCGCACCCGGACTCCTACTACAACGTGTCCGACCGCCTCGTCCGCGAGACGCCGGGCGCGTGGAAGCCCGACCAGTACTCGAACCCGCACAACCCCGAGTCGCACTACGCCGCGACCGGCCCCGAGATCTGGGAGCAGACGGAAGGACGCGTCACGGCGTTCGTCGCGGGTGTCGGCACCGGCGGCACGATCAGCGGGACCGGCCGCTTCCTCAAGGAGGTCTCGGACGGCCGGGTGCGCGTCATCGGCGCGGACCCCGAGGGCTCGGTGTACTCGGGCGGCAGCGGGCGGCCGTACCTCGTCGAAGGGGTCGGGGAGGACTTCTGGCCGACCGCCTACGACCCGTCCGTGCCCGACGAGATCATCGCCGTCTCCGACCGCGACTCGTTCCTGATGACCCGCCGGCTCGCCCGCGAGGAGGGCCTGCTGGTCGGCGGCTCGTGCGGCATGGCGGTCGTCGCGGGGCTGCGGGCGGCCGAGCGCCTGGGACCGGACGACGTGGTCGTGGTGCTGCTGCCCGACTCCGGCCGCGGCTACCTCAGCAAGGTGTTCAACGACGAGTGGATGGCCGACCACGGATTCCTGGAGGGGGCTCCGGGGGAGGCCACGGTCGGGGACGTCCTGTCGCGCAAGCAGGGCGGCCTGCCCGCGCTCGTGCACGTGCATCCGGACGAGACGGTGGGCGAGGCGATCGGCATCCTCCGCGAGTTCGGGGTGAGCCAGATGCCCGTGGTCAAGCCGGGCGCCGGCCACCCCGACGTGATGGCGGCCGAGGTGGTCGGCAAGATCGCCGAGCGCGACCTGCTCGACGCCCTCGTCTCGGGCCGCGCGGCCTCGGCCGATCCGCTGGAGAAACACATGTCGGCGCCGATGCCGGTGGTCGGCTCCGGCGAATCGGTGGCCCGGCTGGCGGCGGTTCTGGAGGGCGCGGCGGCGGCGCTCGTGCTGGTCGACGGGAAGCCGCAGGGGGTCGTCACCCGGCAGGACCTTCTCGGGCACCTGGCCGGCACCTGACGGCGTCCGTCTCGCCGCGCAGGCGAGACACGGTTCTTACACGGCCGGGCGGGTCCGTACCGCCCGGTCATGCCGACGTAGTCGACGCGTAACACGTTCGGGTGAATCTTGATCACGTGCCCAAACCCGCACGGAGGTGATCAACATGGCGCTGTGGCGTGTACGCGCGCAGGTCGACGACGATCCGGGACGCCTGGCGAGGCTGGCCGCGGTGCTCGCGGCCCACGACACGAACGTCCTGGCCCTGAACGTCCAGGCGTGCGCGGCCGGACCGGTCGACGAGTTCTTCGTCCACGCGCCCGCGTCGGTGCCCGCGAGCCGGCTGGCGGACGGCCTGATCGCCGCGGGCGGCCGGGACGTGGTGACGCGCGCCGCGGACGCGCACGAGCTGGTCGACTCGCCCACCAAGGCGCTCGTCCTCGCCGCTCGCCTGCGCGACCACCCCGACACGCTGCCTCAGGCGCTCGTCGAGCTGCTGGACGCCGACGGGGCCGCGTGGGTCGACGCCAAGGGGTCGCTCACCGGGGTCCGCACCGACGACACCGACGTGCTGTACGTCCCGGTGCCGGACGGCCGCGCGGTGCGCGTGGGCCGGGCCGGGATGCCGTTCACGATGACCGAGGCCGCGCGCGCCGCCGCCCTCGCCCGCCTCGTCGTCTCCGGCGCACCGGTCCCACCACCCGCCTCCACGGGGATGTGGCTGCTTCTGTCGGACGGCACCGAGGTGCTTCTCCGCCCCGGGCGGGCCGACGACGTCGACGAGGTGCAGGACATGCACGACCGCTGCTCCGCGGAGAGCCGGCGGCTGCGGTACTTCACCGCGATCCCGCGTCTGCCGCGCCCGGCGCTCGAACGCCTCCTCGTACCGCGCGCGGGCGTCACGCTGGTCGCCGTGCGGCCGGAAGGCGGCATCGCCGCGGTCGGTTCCCTGATGCACACGAACGACCCCGGCAGCGGCGAACTCGCGCTGCTGGTCGAGGACGCGTGGCAGGGGAGAGGCCTCGGCACGGCGATGCTGCGGCGGCTCGGCTCGCTCGCCCGGGCGCGCGGCATGGCCGAGCTGCGGGCCCACGTACTGCCGGGCAACGGGCGCATGCTCGGCGTCTTCGACCGGGCGGGCCTGACCGGTCGGCGGCGGTTCGCGGAGGGGGTGGTCCGCGTCAGCGTGCCGGTGGTGCCGAGCACGGTCCCGGGCCGGTGCGCGTGACGATCGCATCGCGCCGCGGTCCGGTGCCTCTCCCCAAACGGCGCTCCGGCGCGCTCGTGCCCGGGCCCGTCCCCGCACGGTCGCGGAGCGCGTGACGCGGGGGGCGGCCCGCTCGGGGCGGCGATGCGGCGTGAGCGGCGCCGAGATCCCCCGGACACGGCCTAGGCTCCTGCCATGGACACCGCACCTGTTTCCGAGACTCCCCAGTTCATCCGGCTCAGCCTGGACATCGTGCTGGAGGTCACCGACGAAGGAGCCCTGCGTACGGCCGCGTTGGGCGCCGTCAAGGGCGACGACGACCTCAACGCCGAGGAGCGCGCCGACGCCATCGCCGCGATCGAGGCGGACGTCGCCGAGTCGGTCTCGTACCTGATCGACCCCTTCGCGCTCGTCGCGGACGTGCCGGGCACCGAACTCAGCGAGGCGGGCTGGCAGTCCGAGGCGGTCGAGTACGCGCCGGAGGACGAGGACGAGGTGGACGAGGACGAGGGCTGAGGCACCCTCCGCGGGGTCGATGCCGCCGGGCGTTCGCGGTCGCCGAACGGCCGGGTCTCGGTGCCCGCCGGACCGCGTGCGCCGCGGTCGTCGGCCCCCGCCAGGTGCCGTGTCGGCTCCCAATGGGTGAATCCCGTGTCAGGGCGTGCCCGCTTCGCTGTTCCTTCGTTGTCCCGGATGCCGCGTGGACAGCGTGGCCCTGTGACATGGAGGAACAATGAACACGTTCAAGAAGGCCGTCGTCATCGTCGCCGCTGCCGGCGGTCTCCTGGGCGCGGGCATGGGTGCCGCTCAGGCGAGCACCGGCGCCGACGGTGCCGCCGTCAGCTCGCCCGGCGTCCTGTCGGGCAACAACGTCCAGCTGCCCGTCCACGTTCCGGTGAACGTCTGCGGCAACACGGTCAGCGTCATCGGCGTCCTGAACCCGGCGATCGGCAACACCTGCGCCAACTTCGGCTGAGCCGTCGCGGAGTCGCGACAGCGAGCCGTCAGGGCTGATGCGGCGGGCGTCGTACGGGGAGACCGTACGGCGCCCGCCGTCGTTCTCGGCGCGTGCCGTCAGGCGTGGGTGCCGCCGTCGATGCGCAGGGTCGTCCCGGTGACGAATTTGCCGTCCTCCGACGCCAGCGCCGCGATCATCCCGGCGATCACGTCCGGGTGCGCCATGCCCTCGCCGACGATCGGCATGAGCTTGGCGAAAAGCTCCCAGTCGGCGTCCGCGGGCACCTGGTTCGGGGTGTCGTCGACGATTCCGCTGGAGATGCTGCCCGGCGCGACGCACAGCGCGCGCAGCCCCTGGCGGCTGTACTCCAGGGCGAGCGCGTGGGTGAACGAGTCGACGCCGCCCTTGGACGCGGCGTACGCGGCCATGTAGGGGTGGGCGAACGCCGCCGACGTCGAACTGAAGTTCACCACGACCGCGCCCTCGCCGCTCTCCAGCAGCGCGGGCAGCGCGGCCCGGGTGACCAGGAACGTCCCCGTCAGGTTGACCGCGATGATGCGGTTCCAGACGTCGAGCGAGAACGTGTGGGTGTGCCCGGCCCGCAGGATGCCGGCCGCGTTGACCAGCACGTCCAGGCCGCCGAGGCGCGCGATCGCCTCGCCCACGCCGTCGGCGACCGCGGCCTCGTCGGAGACGTCGAGGACCGCGCTGGTCAGCTTGGCGCCGACACCCGCCTCCTCGGCCATCGCGTGGGTTTTCGCCAGTCCGTCCGCGTTGACGTCGACCGTGTGCACGGTGCCCGCCTCGCGGAGCAGGCGCAGCACGGTGGCCTGGCCGATGCCGGAGCCGCCGCCGGTGACGATGATCCGCCGGTCCTGGAACCTCTCCACTGATCCCCTCTTTCGTCCGCGCCGCGGGCCGGCCGCGGGCCGCCCTCATCTGACACCCCATCAGAAGTGCATCGTCTGTCGGGTTCAAGGCTTTTCGCGGGCGAATTGGAGCGCGTTTCGGTGTACCGGGGGTGCGGCTGCACAAGGATTTGTGTGATTTATCAGCGAATGCGGCAGGTGGTTCCGGGGAAAGCCAAGGCTTTGTAGCCACCAGACGGCCTGCCTGGCACCGCCTGGGCACGACGAAAGAGGTTCCCATGGCAGAGCGCCCGACCAAGTCGGCAACAGATTCCGGGACGACAGGCGGCTCGACGCCCGCCACCACCGGCCACGCGATCCAGGTGTCCGCGCTCTCGTCCGAGCGCGGGCGCACCGCGATCGCCGACTCCGTCGTCGCCAAGATCTCCGGCGTCGCGGCCCGCGAGGTATCCGGCGTTTACGCCCTCGGCAAGGGCGTCGCGCGGGCCTTCGCGTCGGTGCGGCAACGGGTGCCGGGCGGCAAGCCCAACGTCGCCCAGGGCGTCAGCGTCGAGGTCGGCGAGCGCCAGTGCGCGGTCGACCTCACGATCATCGTCGAGTACGGGGTCGCGATCTCCGAGGTCGCGGCCGACGTGCGCGAGAACGTGATCGACGCGGTCGAACGCATGACCGGTCTCGAGGTGGTCGAGGTCAACATCTCGGTGGACGACATCCACATCGAGAGCCCCGACGACGAGCGGACCGGTCGGACGCTCGAATAGGCCCGGCCGAGAGACGTGGGGTACGGCGACGACGCCGTACCCCACGATCGTTTTTGAGCCCGAAGCGCGGACGCCCGCCTCAGAACGGCGGCGGCCCCAGCACCTCGTACCCGGCCCGGTGCGCCGCCTCCGCGATCCGCGGGTAGTTCTCCTCGGCCGACTCCACGTCGGCGACCTCCGCGGCGAACTCCTCGAAGCCCGCCGGCCGCGACAACCGCAGCAGGACCGCCTCGTCGGAAACGACCCGGAACGCGTGCGGCACGCTGTGCGGGAGGAACGCGAAGGAGCCCGTGACCGCACGCCACCGCTCGTCACCGCAGGCGATGTCGACCTCACCCGCGACGACGTAGAACGACTCGTCCTCGATGTGGTGGACGTGCAGCGGGGTGGCGAACCCGTGTTCGACACGCTGTTCGGACAGCGTCAGCGCCTGGCCGGTCTCCTGCCCGGTCGTCAGCAGCCGCAGCGGCTGCCGCAAGAACGCACGCTCCCCGCCGAGCCCCTGGCCCGGCTCCAGCAGATACGGCCTCACGCCGACAGCCATGGCGCCTCCTCGCTACGCCCCCGCCTCCCCCAGTATCCGCACGCAACCCCCCGACCGCCCACAGCAGCTCCCACCCACGCCAACCCCAACCGGACACGCGGGGTACACCTACGCGGCCGACGAAGGCGCGAAGCGCACCCGTTCACCACCGGACCGGCCGGCGGCACGACGATCCCCGACTCGCCGTCGCCGACCGAAGCACCGCGACCGAAACTCACCCACCGGCCCGACCGAGCCCAACCGGACAAGCCACGCCCGTGCCTACGGGGGTGTACCTATGTGACCCATGGGGATGCGACGAGCAGCTATCTACTGCCGGATCAGCCAGGATCGCGAGGGTGCCGGACTCGGCATCGCTCGCCAGGAAGCAGACTGCCGCGCGCTCTGTGAGCGCCGGGATTGGATCGTTGTCGACGTCTACGCGGACAACGACGTCAGCGCCTACTCGGGCGCGCCGCGCCCGCAGTGGGACCGCATGTTGGCGGACGTCCGCGCGGGAGTCGTCACGGCGATCGCTTGTTGGCATGTGGACCGTCTCACCCGCTCGCCGCGCGAGCTGGAAGACGTGATCGATATTGCGGACCGCCAAGGGGTCGAGCTTGCGACCGTCACCGGTGAAATCGACTTGGCCACGCCGACCGGACGGATGATCGCCCGCATGCTGGGGGCCGCCGCACGGCACGAGGCGGAGCACAAGGCCGAGCGGCAAAAGCGGCAGCGCCGCCAGAGCGCCGAGGCAGGGAAGGTCGCGGGCGGAGGCAGGCGCCCTTTTGGGTATGCGGATGACCGCGTGACGATCATCAAGGAAGAGGCGGAGGTGATTCGCGAGGCCGTAAAGCGCGTGCTTGCAGGCGAGTCCCTGTCGAGCATCAGTCGGGCTCTTAAGGCCCGCGACGTGCGAACCCCGGAGGGCAACCATTGGCAGCCGCGAACGCTTCGGAGGCTACTTGCGTCCGCCCGGATCAGCGGACGGCGTGAGCACAGCCCGCGAAGCGCAGGTGAGACCACGCGCCCGTTGCTCGGCGAAATCGTCGCTGATGCGGTGTGGCCGGGGATCATCAGCGCGGAAGATTCGGACCGCGTGCGCGCTTTGCTGTCGGATCCCGCGCGAGTCAGGAAGTACAACCCTGCTGCCAACGGGCGGAAATACCTCTTGTCCGGGATCCTGCGTTGCGGCAAGCCCCGCGCCGACGGGAAGCCTTGCGGATGCGGCATGGTGGGGCGCCCGCGATCCGGGGTGCCCCGGTACGTGTGCCCGAACATGCCCGGTACCGACGCGTGCGGCGGCACCGCGACGAATGCGGCCAAGACGGACGACCATGTGCGCGACATGCTGATCACGGCATTGGCTTCTCCGGCATTCGCCCGTCGCCTGCGTCGGCAAGACGACGAGACAGCGCAGGTGCAGGCGCAGATGCGCGCCGACGAAGAGCAGTTGGAAGGTTTGGCACAAGATCACGGTGAGGGCCTCATCTCTCGCAAAGAGTGGTTGATTGCCCGAACACCCGTGCAGGCGCGGTTGGAGGCGGGACGGGCCAAGTTGGCACGCGCGACCACGGCGAACGCGCTTGCCGCCTTCATCGGCACCGAGGACGACATGCGAGCCCGTTGGAAGGACATGAACGTCTCGCAGCGACGCGTGATCGTCGCGGCCGTCGTCAAGGCGATAACGGTCAAACCGGCGGATCCTCGGAGGAAGTGGGACCCCGACCGGTTCGATTTCGACTGGATCGCATGACGTCAGCTGGTGAGCCGCGCCACGGTCGATGCCTCGATCGGGCGCGGCTCTATCAGTTCGAAGACTCGGGCGACTCGTTCGATGACCGCGAGATCTTCGATAGTCGGTGGTAGGCCCTGTGCGGCGCGCGAACGTGCTACGCGCTCACGCATCTCATCTGGATCATCCTGCGGCTGGGTCAAACCACACCTCTGCTTGCCGCAGGCACGTACCGTAAAGCACGCAAGACGTCGCGCATACGTGCGAGGTCCTCCGCGATCCCCGCCGCGATCGCTGCTTCGCCGACCGTGTGACCGCTCCCCGCGTAATGCCACGCCGACTCCGTCACCGTGTCGGTGTCCGGAGCCGTCCGCACGCCGTGCGCCGCAGCCCGCCAGTCCCGCCGCGCGGCCCGCAGCGCCTGGTACGTCGTGGAAAACGTTCTGGATTTGGTCAGCACGTGGCCCCGATATCCGTAGGTGTGCGCCCACGCCCGCAGCCGCAGCCCGCCGAGTTCGGGAATGCCGCCGAGGTCCCACGCCGCCCGCATCAGCGCCCGCGCGTGGTCGGTGCCCCGCATCAACGCGATCTCATCGCGGTCGCGTATGCGTGTGTCGCCCGCCCCCGCGTCGCTGCTCGCTTTCGTCGTGTACTTCGCCACGTAGGACGCCACCGCGTCATCCGACACCGCGTCGTCGCCGCCGAGTTCGGCGCGCAGGGGCCGCACCAGGGGCCGCACGTCCAGTTGCGCGCCCCACCGCAGCACCGGCGAGCCGAGCTGGTCAGTCTCCGGTGCGTACACCCGCACGGCCGCAGCGGCGTCCCGGACCAGGTCCGCCACGAGTTCCGCCGTGGCCCAGGTCGGCGGGCTGCTGCCGGGCCCGTCCGGGCCATCGAGCCGGACCACCGCGTGAACGTGCACCGCCCCGCGCGCCTGATACTCCGCAACCTTCCCGAACGCGACGACCAACACATCCCGCAGCCGGGACCGGGCGACCCCGGCCCGGGTGGCGAGGCGCCGCCGCAGCGTGCGTACGAACGTGTCCCACAGCGCCCCGGCGTGCGCATGCCAGAGCACGTGTGCGGCGTAGTCATAGCAGGCGACGCACAGCGGTTGGCCGATGCGCCGGTCGTCGTCGCCGTGCCGGGCGGGGCAGCCGAGCGGCGCCCCGTGTTCGCAGGTGCCCCGGTCACGACGCGGGTGGCAGCGCTCCCCGCCGGACGTGGCCCGGTGCACCGTCCCGAAGGACGGAGCCGTGAGGGTCACGAACAGCCGGGGGGAGTCTCGGACTTCCGCCGGTACGCCCTTGCCGCCGACGAGGCCCGCGCGGATGAGATGGTAAGTGTCGCCCTGATGCTCGTACGAGCACGACGGGCAGACCGAGGCGCGGCGGTTGCGGCATCGCACCGCGAGACGGCCGCCGGGTTCGTGTTCGGTTGAGTAGTGCGCGACGACCGCCCCGGTTGCGGTGTCGCGGATAGTCGTGGATCCGGTCAGGTAGACCGGGTTCGCGCATCCGCCCGTAGCCCTGATCTGTTCCTGCCACCGACCGAAACCGGGGCGGTTGGCGATACGGACGATGTCGCGGTCTGTCGGAGAAAGCGCGTGGAGCCGGGCCGATCGTTCGTGTTCGGCCCGGCTCCACGCGCGGTACTCGGCATCATTGAAGCCGGTCACGGCGGGTGCCTCCAAGGCAACGAGATTCGAGCGTGCGAAGTGCGGTCGGTGCAGGGGCGGTAGGTCATCGGGGCGTCCTTTCGCATCGAATAGCCAGGTCGGAACAGAGCGGAGATGGTCGGGCGGTGTGCCGGCCACGCCCCCGGAAAAGGCACCCGGGGACGAGGCAGGCCCACCTACGTCGTCACGCTGCGGTGCGGGTTGCCCGCGGTTCCCCCGGACACTGCACCGGGGTAACAGCGGGCAACCCTTCACCCTCGTGCGGCACGGCCGCCGGTCAGCGGATCTGTCCGCGTCCCCGGCAGCAGCGGCACCGCCGCACACCACCGGCACGGGTACGCCGCCACGGCCAGCCCCCGCACACCGGGCATCGAACACGCTTCATCGCCATGCCAGTTCTCCCCGTCAGTACGTGTGCGTGAGACCGGTCAGCAGCCACACCGACAGATTCCGAATCAGCGGAGCAGCACCACTCGACGCCAGATAGAACCCGAACAAGCCGCTCACGGTCGCAATCCAGAGCTTGAGCTCACCGGACCGAACCAACAAGACGACCACGAGCCCGAACAGCAGCGTGAACGGCACATCGGCGACGTTCGCCGTCGTTGTCGTCGTCTCATCCACCGCGCTTGCCCCCTTCACTCGGCGGCATCAGAGCCGCGATCAACTCCGGCATGCTCGGCGTCATGTCCGCGTGCCCCGCCGCGATCACCGCCGCGTCACCCGCCGACACATACGCCGCCCGCGCCAGCACCCAGCCGCCGTCCACCACCGTCACCGCCACGCCCGCACGCTCCGGCGTGATCGACAGCGCCGCGTCCACCGCTTCGGGGTGAAGGTCCCCGAGCGCCATGGCCGCCGTCCCCGGATCACTCACCCGATGGCACACCCGGCCGCCGAGCTGAGCCCGCAGCGCGGTGGCCCCCGGCCCGAGGTCAGCCCCGACGCGCTGCCCCGCCACGACCAGGAACACGCCCACGGCCCGGCCGAGTTGCGCCAGCCGCACCAGCGACATCACGGCCGCTTCCGCCTCCTTCTTCTCATCGCGCGACGCGGCGAGAAAGATCTCCGCGACCTCATCGACCAGCACGACCACCGGCACCGGCCGCACATGGTCCGGCAGGTCCCACACCGACCGCGCCCCGTGCACCCGACACGTCGCCATCCGCTCAAGCGCCACATCCACCAGCGCGCCGAGGAGGCGCACCGCCCCCGGCCGGTCCGTCGCCATCCCCGACAAGCGCGGTTCGAACAACGACAGTTCCATCCCGCCCTTCAAGTCGATCCCGACCAGCGCGACCGGACGCGGAGCGAGCCCGCACACCAACGACGCCATCCACGTCGATTTCCCGGACTGCGTGGCCCCGACGACCAGGTGATGCGGCACCACGCGGAAATCGAGTTCCCACGACGCGCCGTCTTCCAGACGCCCCAGCTTCACCCGCATCAGCGCGTCCGGATCAGCGGCATCGGTCTTGTCCGCCGCAGGGTCGTCCCGCTCGACGGACGCCAGCGGATCTATCGCGAGGCACGTCAGCAGCACCCGGCCCCGCTCGGGGGAGGACACCCGCACCGCGTGCATCCGCCACGCATGCGCGATCGCTTCCGCGCACGCCGCCACCATGTCCGGGGTCTGGCCCGGATGCAGCGTCAGCCGCACCGTCATCCCCACATCCGTGCGGCGCGGCATCCCGCGACGCGGCGGGTACAACCGCACCGCCCGACCCCGCACCAACAGGCCGCCCAGGACGCCGACTTGCGGACCCCGGGCAACGGCCAGGTCGCAGCGCTCGGCCAGCCGACGCCACGTCAGCATCACGCGAACGACCGCGTGCGGGTAGCCGACGAACCGCCACCACAGCGTTTCCTGACGCCCCTTCACCAGCGGAGCGCCGTACCACACGGCCGCGACCACCAGCACCACGGCCCACGACACGAGCATCTGCGTCATCCGTGCTCACCCCCGCACATCGGGCCGAACGCCAGCCCGGCCGCGTTCTCCGCCGCGTGGCCGACGTGCACCAGGTGCCGCGCGTCCCAATCCGACGCGAGGCGATCCCGGTACCACGCCAGCAACTCCAGTTCCGCCAACAGCCGCGCCCGGGGGCACGAAGCCCCCAGGTCACAGCTGTACGCGTCGGTGTGCTCAGGACCCGCCATCACTGATCACCCCCAACGCCGCGTCATGGGCACCGCCCGCTCCGGGAGTGCGCAGGATCAGCGCGCACACCGACACGTCCAGCGCCACATCCGCGACCGTCGCCACCGCGCCCGGCCGCCACAGCCCGAAGCGCGGCACCGCAGACAGACGCTGCTGATACCGGCCCAGGATCCGCAGGCCGAGGAGCACCCGGCACACCTCACACGCCGAGTCGAAACCCGGCCCGTGGCCGCCCCCGGTCATCAGCCGACACCGCCGCTCTTGCCGCCGCTCTTCGGTGCGACCGCCGACGCCGACGCCGACGCGATCGATTCGGCCCGGAAAGCGATCCCGTTCCGGCCGCCCTGCGACCACGGCACCGCCACCAGGCCCACCACCGCGACCGGCGAACCTTCCTCGATCCCCGAGGGTTCGCCCGGAACCGAGATCTCGATCACCGACGCGCGCCGGGAGTCGGCCTGACGCACCGACACCCCGACCGTCCACATCGCGATGCCGTCACGGCCCCGCTTGATCTCTCCCGTCTCGAAGTTCGTTCGCACTTCCGGCTCGACCACGCACCGCAGCGTGCCGAGCCGGGACACATCCACAGGGATGCTCTGCATGTCTTGGCCTCCCAGCCATAGCGAGCCGCCCCCTTATAGGGACGTAACTCGTCATGACGAGTTCTAGCCTCTAGTGGCCCGGGAGCGCAAACACTTATCATGACGAGTGACGTCAGCGAGACGTACTGAGACAGACGCGAGACACATACGGAACGGCAGCCCGGGATTCCTACGCCGCCGGGCATACACGAGGAGGGTCCCGACGATGGCCTTGCAGCGCCCCGAGAACTTGTGGACGCAGGTTGCCGACGACATCCGCGCGCGGATCGGCACCAGCGAGTACCCCCCAGGGACCAAGCTGCCGTCCGAGGCCGCCATGATCGCCGAGTACGGGGTGTCACGGCCCGTCGTGCGCCAGGCCATCGCGGCACTACGCGCCGAGGGCATCGTCAAGGTCGAGCACGGGCGCGGCGCCTACGTCCGCGAACAGGCCACGCCGACCGGCGGACTCGACCGACGCGTCACCCGCACCGGAACCGGCGCCACGGCCCGCCACCACATCCCCGACGCCATGACCGCCGCCGAGGAGCCGAGCCGCTACCGCACCACCACCGACGCCACCACCGGCCCGCTACTGGGGGTGGGGGAGGGGGAAGCCGCGTTCGGCGCCGACCGTCTGATGGTCCATCAGGACAGCGGCGCGCGGGTGCTGCACCGCACCGTGATCCCGTTCGCCACCGCCGACGGGACCGCCCTCGAAAGCGACCCGCACCGGCCGCCCGCCGAGATCTACGACGCGTTGACCGCCGCAGGGCACCGCCTCACGTGGACCGAGCACGTCAGCGCCCGCATGCCCACGCCCGACGAGGCCACCGCGCTCCGCCTTGCCGCAGGCGTACCGGTGCTGATCATCCGACGCGTGACCCACAGCGACACCGCCGGGCCGCTCCTCTACGAGGAGACCCGCGCCGCCGCCGACGTCCTCCACGCCGACTACCAGCTCACGGCCGAGACCACCAAGCGCACCCGCAGCGGAGTCTGACGCACCGTCACCCGCGCAGCAGCCGGGACCGTGGCCGAACTCTTATTTACTTGCTCAAGGGCGCCGCTTCGCGGCGCCGGGCGCCGTGCCGCCCGACCGGGCTGCGGCCTTCGGCCGGTCCCGGTCGACGGCAGCGCCCCACCCTCCAGCCGCGCCGACCAACGACAGTTCGCCCGCCGTGCACACGGCCGGACGCGATCCGAGGCGATGCGCGGGGGGAACGTCGCAGCTGTCGCTGCGAGGCGCCGGGGGGCGCCGCGCGACCTGTGGCCGCGACCGGGGCGCGCTTGTCCCAGCGTGGTGCCGCAGCCGCTCACCCACGACGCCGGCCTGCGGCCCCGTACGACGCGCCCATGTGGTGGCGCTGCGCTGCCCAGCGCGCGGAACCCACGGCATGCCACCCGGTCCCCGGCATGCCGTGGACCGGGTCTCGTGCTGACGTCCCGTAGGCCCCTGGCGCCGTCACCGCCGCCGCGCGACCCTCACCCGGCCGAGGACGCAGACGCGCCGCGCGGCATGGGGGAGATCGGAGGAGTGTCCGGGGGCGGTGCCGACATCGGATCCCCCGGACGCACCACACCCGGAGACGCCACACACCGCGATCACACCGACCCCGGAGCCCCCAAGGATCAAGATCATTTACGCCGACCGCGGAACGCCCCCGAGATCATCCGCCCCGGCCAACCCCACCGCGCCCCCTGCACGACCAGACCCGCCAACCGACGCGCCGCCCGCGACGTCGCCCGCACCCGCACCGACGCCGACCCATCCGCCCCCGATACCGCCACCGCCCGCACATCCGCCCCCAACCCCGCCGCCGCGAACGCCTCGTTCAGTCGGTCCGCCGAACGCTTCGCCTCACGCCACGCACTCACGTAATCCACCCCCGGCACCCACAGCGCGGCAGCCGGATCCCAACCCCCGCCTTCCCCGGGTTCCCCGAACTCCCCCGCCATACCTTCCATTTCGGACCAGCACCTTCCCGAACTCGTGACCCCGTGATCGACGCCGGAGGCCCCGGGCACGACGAACACCCCGGTACCATCGGCACCGGGGTAACGCGCCTACCAGGGCACTCCCCACCGGACCGCCCCTGTCTTCTCAGGGACCAAGGGGCGGTCCGGCAAGCTCGTCTCAGGAACACACAGAGGCAGCAGCGGCCCGACCGGGCGGAGCCGGGCCGCTGCTACCGGTCACGAGATCCAGGGGCATGGACCGTGACCATCGGCGCCCACCCCAGACGGAGGACCCAGGGCATACCGGCGCCGTGTCGTGCCGCCCACCCCGACGCTGGAGCAAGGGCAGGCGACACGGGCTCTTAACGGAGCGGCTTTCTGTCCTCCACCACGCGCACATGCCACCCACGGCACCGACGACACGGATACGGCACGATCTTCACCGACGAATCCCGCGCCCGCGCCATCGTCTGACGCGCGTACTCCTTCGCTGCGTTGTTCAGCGCGAACACCCGCAACCCCGTCGGACACGTGCGCTTCGACGCCAGACGCACCGGACCACGCGGAGTCATACCGCCACCTCCCCACCCGGCAGGTCGCAACTCGCCACGCAAATCCACCGCGTCTCCATCACGCCCACCCCCGGACGATCCGCCGGAAACGAGGAGGCGACCAATTGCCAACGGGGCCGATACGCCCCGCACCGTTCACACAACGCGCACCCGTCCTCATCGCTCGACACGAGCGGGCCGATCTCCACACCGAGCATCGCCACCATCCGCTCAGCTATCGCCCGATGCTCGGCCACCCTCAGCGGCACGGACACCCAACCACCCGAACCGTCCGGCACGCGCAACACGGAGGCGTACCCCGGCAGTTCGCACGGGGCGATCACATGCGCCATGTCTTCTGTTACGTCACCCACGCCCCATCCCCTCTCGTACAGGCTCCGCTCCGAACCGGTGACGCACGTCACGACGACGCAGGTCAAACCACGCCCGCACGGTCTTCCCGCCGATCGGATGCGCCCACCAGTCCAAGCCGTCCGCCAACACCGACACCAGCCACAACCCGCGCCCGCAATTTGACTCCGTGTCAGGAACCGCCGCACCCAGGTCCGGCATACGAGGCGTCCCCGGATCGCCGTCATCCACTTCGAGGGTCAGCCACCCGCCCGCGAACAACGCCACCCGCAACGTGACCCGGCACGACGTGCACACCACGTCGACAGGCCAGTTCGGATGAACAATCGCGTTGCCCACCAACTCCGACGCACACAACCGCACATCGTCGGCAAGGACCGACAAACCCCAATCGGCCAACGCCGCCGACGCGAGATCCCGAGCACACCCCGCCGCCGAGGTGTCCACCGACCAAGACGCCGAACGCAGCGCCAACGGCCCGGAGTCCACTCCCGCAGCCCGACGCGACGCCGCCGCCCAAGTCCCCGCCCCGAGCGCATCCGGAGGTCCCGAGGCAGGCACCCACGCCGCCGCAGTCTCCGTCAACACCCACCGCAGGTAGGGCCGTTCCGTCGATGTACCGGTCATGCACCGAGGATTTCGGCGTCACCACCCGGCACGTATGCCCATGATGGGCATAACCATGAGGGGTAGACTCGCGACCGACGGTGATCATCTTCAAACGACGAGGCGCGATCAGGGGGACGCCGACTCATGGACGACTACCTCTCACCGGCAGCCTTACCGCCGCACGTGCTTGATCGCGACGACATGCGAACCGCCTTACGCGTTCGCGACTTTGGCGCCGTGTTCGCTTTGGCCAAGAAGTGGGGCGGCATCAGCTTCCAGAAGATTGCCGATGCCTGCGACATCAAAGCCCAACGCGTCGGCGAACTGGCCAGAGGACAGGGCGAAGTCACCAGCCTCAGCAAGGTTGAGCAGATCACCGACGCGATGCGCATTCCAGGCGAGATGGTTGGTCTCGCTCCGCGCCCGTGGGAGCGCTCAAGCAAACCGACCGTCGTCACAGGAACGGTCATCCCCGCGCAGCAAACGACCGAAGAAGCCCGTCCGCAGGCTGAGATCGGACTTTCATACGCACGTTCGCTCACAGATACCCTGGCGACAGTAGCCAGCCTGGGGAGTAGCGACGTGCACCGACGATCATTCCTCACCAACGCCACATTCGCCGTGGCCGCTTTGGCATCACCGAGTAGGGATTGGCTGTTGGCCAGCCTCGACCAGTTCGACGCGGACAAGCCGCGCCGCGTAGGCCCCGAGCAGATCGACGTCATGCGCGAAGCGTTCGGCACCTTCCAAGAGATGGACGTCATCGGAGGGGGAGGCGACACCGCGCGCCGGCTTGTGGCCCAGTACCTCACCGAACACGTGATGCCGCTCGTCGAGCAGCCACAGGCGCCGACCGTGCAGCAGTCGTTGTACGAAGTCGCCAGCGAGCAGACATATTTGGCCGGATGGATGGCCTTCGACTCCGGCCGCCACGGACTTGCCGAGCGCTACCTGATTCAGTCCCTCAGGCTTGCTCAAGCATCGGGAAACCGCATGCTCGGAGCCCACGTACTCGCTGGACTCAGCGACCAGGCAACCCAGTTGGGATATCCGGAAGAAGGCTTGAACCTTGCGCGCGCGGGACAGCACGGCCTACGCGGAGTTCACGCCCCCGCCGCACTCACCGACCTTTACGTCTTGGAAGCCCGCGCACACGCTGTACTCGGCGACGTCATGGCCGCCGTACGCGCCATCGGCAACGCCGAGCAGACGTACGACACGATCAACCACGACAACGAACCCGAGTGGGCGCGCTTCATCGATACCGCCTACGTGACCGGCGAGATTGCCGCGAGCCTGCGTGACATGAACGACGCGGGCAACGCGGAACGGTTCGCCCGCGAATCGATCGCCGCCGCACAGCAACAGAAACGCAACCGCCGAGCCTCACTCAGCCAAGCCGTTCTAGCCGCCAGCCACGTACAACGCGGCGAGTTGGAGGCGGCGACGAGCGCCGCACACCGAGCACTCGATCTCTCGGACGGAATCCCGTCAATCCGCGTAACCGCCGCCATGGAGGGTCTACAGGGGCGCCTGAGCGGCTACGAGGACCAACCCGAAGTCCAAGCCCTAATGTCACGGTTCCGGGCTGTCTGAGCCTGTACGCGTACGCCCCCTCCCGGATCGTGAGGGGGCGTAGTCCGTACCGGGCCACGGTCAGAGGGCCTGATCACCCGTCGGTCGGGGTGAGCCCGACCGGGCAGGAGCCCCACGCGTCGGGACCAGGGTCACTTAGGTTGACGCCCGTGCCGCCGATCCCGCAGTAGCCGTTGGGGTTTTTGTCCAGGTATTGCTGGTGGTAGGGCTCGGCGAAGTGGAAGGTGGGGGCGGGGAGGATTTCGGTGGTGATGGCGTTGTGGAGGGCCTTGGTGAGGACGTGTTGGTAGGCGTCCCGGGAGGCCTTCGCGGTGGTTTCCTGGGCGGGGGAGTGGGTGTAGACGGCGGAGCGGTACTGGGTGCCGACGTCGTTGCCCTGGCGGTAGCCCTGGGTGGGGTCGTGGGCCTCCCAGAAGACCTTGAGCAGGGTTTCGTACGAGACCTGTGCGGGGTCGAAGACGACGCGGACGACCTCGGTGTGGCCGGTCCGGCCGCTGCAGACCTCTTCGTAGGTCGGGTTCGGGGTGGTGCCGCCCTGGTAGCCGACCGCGGTGGTCCACACCCCCGGGGTCTGCCAGAACTTGCGTTCGGCACCCCAGAAACAGCCGAGGCCGAAGTCGGCGACCTCGAGGTGGGCGGGGTACGGCCCGTCCAAGGGGTTGCCGAGGACGGTGTGGCTTGCCGGGACGGAGAACGGGCGTTCCGGACGGCCTTTCAGGGCCTCGTCCGGGCCGGGCATGCGCGGATTGAACGTGGCGCGGTTGAAGAGCACGGTCTCCTCCGTCGTCGGATGGTCGGTGTCGAGACGTCGGTACGGTAGGCGCAACAATCGCGGCGCCGCCCGGATTCCGCCGCTGTCCGCTCCGCGTCGACTTCCCCGCGGACGCGCGCGCGATGGACGGGACGGCCGCTTCCAGGCGCTAGCGTTGCGCGCATGAGCGCAGCGCAATCCGCCCCCGGCGGCACCCCGCAGGACGCCCCGCGCGACGACATCGCGCACGGTTTCGAGACGCGTGCGATCCACGCCGGCCAGGAGCCCGACCCCCACACCGGCGCGGTCGTCCCCCCGATCTACCAGGTCTCCACCTACAAGCAGGACGGCGTCGGCGGTCTGCGCGGCGGCTACGAGTACAGCCGTTCCGGGAACCCGACGCGCACCGCGCTGGAGGAGTGCCTCGCCTCGCTGGAGGCGGGCGCGCGCGGGCTGGCGTTCGCGTCCGGGCTCGCCGCGGAGGACTGCCTGCTGCGTACGGTCTGCGTGCCCGGCGACCACGTGGTGATCCCGGACGACGCGTACGGCGGCACCTTCCGCCTCTTCGCCAACGTGTCCGAGCGGTGGGGCCTCGGCTGGACCCCGGCGGCGTCCGGCGACGCGGAGGCCGTGCGCGCGGCGGTCGTGCCGGGCAGGACCAAGGTCATCTGGTGCGAGACGCCCAGCAACCCGCTGCTCGGGGTCGCCGACATCGCGGTGCTCGCGGACATCGCCCACGACGCGGGCGCGCTGCTGGTGGTCGACAACACGTTCGCGTCGCCGTACCTCCAGCAGCCGCTGAGCCTGGGGGCCGACGTGGTCGTGCACTCGACCACGAAGTACATGGGCGGTCACTCGGACGTCGTCGGCGGGGCGCTCGTCGCGGCCGACGCCGGGCTCGGCGAGAAGCTGGCCTACCACCAGAACGCGATGGGCGCGGTGGCCGGGCCGTTCGACGCGTGGCTGACGCTGCGCGGCATCCGCACCCTCGGCGTGCGCATGGACCGGCACTGCGCGAACGCCGAGCGCGTCGTCGGGCTGTTGCGGGGCCACTCGGGCGTGTCCGAGGTGCTGTACCCGGGGCTGCCCGGGCACCCGGGCCACGACGTCGCGGTGAAGCAGATGAAGGCGTACGGCGGGATGGTGTCGTTCCGGGTGGCCGGCGGCGAGTCCGAGGCCGTCGAGGTCTGCGGCCGGACCCGGTTGTTCACCCTCGCCGAGTCGCTGGGCGGCGTCGAGTCGCTGATCGAGCACCCGGGGCGCATGACCCACGCGTCGGCGGCGGGCTCGGCCCTCGAGGTGCCCGGCGACCTGGTGCGGCTGTCGGTCGGCATCGAGACGGCCGACGACCTGCTCGCCGACCTGGAGCAGGCGCTGCGCTGATCAAGCAGCGCGCGCGGTGGGCCGGGGTCAGTTGTCGAGGAGCGCGCAGTCGTGGCAGCTCGCGAAGTGCGCGCCGTCGGCGTTCGTGACGGTGATGTCGACCTGCCCGCCGCGCGTGTAGCCCCAGAAGAACACCACGCCCAGCAGCCCCGCGGGCCGGTCCAGGACCATGGCGTTCGAGCTGTCCAGGTCGGACATGGTCGCCTCGTAGCCGAGGCGCGGCCACGCCTGGCCGACCACGACGACCACGACGAGTGAGTGGTCGGGCGGCGCGTAGCGGCCCGGTTTGAGGACGGTGACGTCGATCCGGCCGGGTTCGGGGAGGAAGCGGCAGGTCTCGGCTCCGATGACGTCGCCTTCCGGGGTGATGTCGCCGACGCACCAACCCTGGTACTGCACCCACGCCTTGCCGTCGACGCCGACCGGTGCGAGGGGGATGGGCGGGGTGGTGACGCGGGGCAGCGGGGTGTCGGGGACCGGGGGCGGTGGCGGCCCGGACGTCGTCCGCGAGGGCGCCGCGGCGAGCGCGACGGTGGCGAACAACCCCGCCGCGACGGCGAATACGGCCGCGGCCCGCGCTATTCGCATCCGCAGGGCCCGGCGGCGGGCTCGGCGCGAGACTCCGGGGGATCGCGGGCGTACGGGCCAGTCGCCGAGGCCGGGGACGGCGGCCGCGGGCGGGGCGGGCTCGGGCCCGGCTCCGGGGTGCGGCCCCGGCGGCGCGGCGGCGGTACGCGGTGTCCCGGCGGCCGGAATCGCGGACGCGGCCGATGTCATCGGAGCGGCCGGCGGTGGCCCAACCGTGCTGTCCATCGGCTCTCCCCGGACCGGACCGCTTGGCGTACCAAGCGCACTGACGCCTGTCGGGTGCGGCTGCGGAACGCCGTTCACCGTTTGTGCGTTGCCCTGCCCAGCAGCCGCAAAACACCCGAACCGAGCGATACGGGAGGAGACGCGCGGGTCGGGTCGCCCCGGGACGCTCCCGCGACCGCCCGCTCGGCGTCCGCCGCCGCGGACCACGTCACCGTCTCCGCCCCGGAGCGCAGCACGCGCGCCGCGCGGTCGGACGCCGCCAGGACGGCGTCTTCCGAGACGCCCAGCGCGTCGGCGGTGTCGAAGGCGTCCAGGCGCGCGTACGACCGCAGCACCGTCGCCGCGCGTTCGAGCCGGGTGAGCCGGTCCAGGCTCCGCAGGACCTCGGCCCGCGCGGCGTCCGGATCGGTGTCCGCGTCGATCGGCCGTCCCGTACGCGGCGGTTGCGGTTTCCACGGCAGGGGCCGCCACCGGTCCAGATAGCCGGACAGCAGCGCACGGTGGGCGATCCGGGTCGGGTCAAGTTCGGTCGCCTGACGCCATTTCAGGTACGTCCGGGCCAGTGCGCGGTCGACGCGGCGGTCGGCCCGCGCCGGGTCGCCGGTCAGCAAATCGGCGGTCTGCAGGAGACGGTCGCCCACGTCGCGGACGAAAGCGTCGAACTCGTGTTGCGTGCGGCGGCCCACGACACCTCCAGGCGGGTGTGTCAGTCTTCGTCCTTTTTCTCCGGGGGGAAACGAAGAGAGTCCCTGACCGGAATATCACGAGGAGGCATGGATCTGGACCGTTTTCCATGGATTTCCGCTCGTCGACGGGATCACGGCTGATCCAAGCGGTTCCGTCCGGTCCTACGATCCCTGACGGACTTACCGGTTTCACAGGCTCTTGGCACGGTTCTTTCGCGCCTCATCCGCGATGGTGGAGAACGCACAACGATGCGTCGCGGCGGCACGGCCGTCGTGGCCCTATCCTTCAGCCCACCATCGACCCGAAGACGAGTGAGTCCCCATGACATCGGACCAGGCGCACCCCGACGCGGTGTACGACCGCCTGCAACACCAGGTCGCGTTGTTCGCGCGGCGCGCGGAACAGACGCGCCTGGCGGCCGTCGGCGGACTGCGCTACACCATGGACCGCGCCGCGTACCTTCTTCTCGGGCGGCTGGAGACCGGCGGGCCGATGGGGGTCAAGGCACTCGCCCAGGCGATGTCGATCGACTCGTCCACGGTGACGCGGCAGGTCACACCGCTGGTCGAGCAGGGGTATGTCGACCGGGTGCCGAATCCCGACGACGGTCGCGCGGTCCTGCTGCGTCTTTCCGAAATGGGGCGCGACCGCCTGCACCAAGTCCGCAGCGCACGCGTCGAGTTGATGGCGGAGATGGTCGGCGACTGGAGTGCGGACGACCGCGAGCGGTTCGCCGACCTGCTGGCCCGGTTCAACAAGGCGATGGTCCGGCGCCAGGAGGCCCGCCTCGCCGCACACCCGCCGAACACCTCCTCGGCCGCGGAACCGGCCGAGCCCGTCGAGCCGGGCGAGCCGGTCGAGCCCGTGGAACGCCGGGTCCCCGGGGGCGAGTGACACCGCCGCGGCACCCGTTCGGCCGTGCCGGACGCGGCCGAACGGGGATGCCGCGACGCGCCGGGCGGGGGAGGTCCCCGCACCCGGCCCGCCCTCGGCCCCGACCCCGGTCGGTCCCGGTCGACCCCGGGCGCGCCGCCCGCCGGTCGCGGGGACGTCGGGTGGCAGATGTGCACAGGCGGCATGCGCATCTCGCGCCGCGTACCACGAATCGCCGCGCGCCGCGGCCTTGCCTGCGTCCGTCGGCCTTCCTCCCGGGCGCGCCCGGACGCCGGTGACACACTGAGGACATGAGCTCGCTCTCTCCTAAACCGGACTCTTCTCGTCAGTCACTGTCAAAAACCGACAAACCCAGTGAAGGCACCAGGCCGGTTTCCCTGGACGACATCCGTGTCGCCCGCAAACTCCTCGACGGCGTCGCCCGGACCACCCCCCTGGAAGGCTGCCGCGCCCTGACCGAGCGCATCGGCGGCCCCGTCTACCTCAAGTGCGAGAACCTGCAGCGCACCGGCTCGTTCAAGATCCGGGGCGCGTACGTGCGCATCGCCGGGCTCTCCGAGGACGAACGAGCCCGGGGCGTCGTCGCGGCCAGTGCCGGCAACCACGCGCAGGGTGTGGCGCTCGCGGCCCGGCTGCTCGGCGTCGGGTCGACGGTGTTCATGCCGGTGGGCGCGCCGCTGCCGAAGATCGCCGCGACCCGGGGCTACGGCGCCGAGGTGCTGCTGGAGGGCAGCACGGTCGAAGACTGCCTGGTGGCGGCGAGGGCGTACGCGGAGAAGACCGGCGCCGTCTTCATCCACCCCTTCGACCACCCCGACATCGTCGCGGGCCAGGGGACGGTGGGGCTGGAGATCCTCGAACAGTGCCCGGAAGTCCGGACGATCCTGGTCGGCACGGGCGGCGGCGGCCTGCTCGCCGGGATCGCCACCGCGGTCAAGTCGCTGCGTCCCGACGTGAAGGTCATCGGCGTGCAGGCCGCGTCCGCCGCCGCCTACCCGCCCTCGCTGGCCGCCGGCGAGCCGGTCGCGCTGCCGTCGGTGACGACGATGGCCGACGGCATCGCGGTCGGCCGCCCCGGCGATGTGCCGTTCTCGCTGATCAGCGAACTCGCGGACGGGGTGCGGACGGTCGGCGAGGAGTCGCTGTCGCAGGCGCTGCTGCTGTGCATGGAGCGTGCGAAATTGGTGGTGGAGCCGGCGGGCGCGGCGTCGGTGGCGGCCCTGCTGGAGGCCGGCGGTTCACAGTCGTATGTCACCATCGAGCCGCCCGTGGTGGCGGTGCTGTCCGGCGGCAACGTCGACCCGCTGCTCATGCTGCGCGTGTTGCGGCACGGACTGGCGGCGTCCGGCCGCTACCTGTCGTTGCGCGTGCGCATCCCCGACCGGCCGGGCGCGCTGGCCACGTTGCTGGGCGAGTTGGCGAGCACCGACGCCAATGTCGGCAACGTGACCCACGTGCGCACGGACGCCTCCCTGCAACTCGGCGAGGTCGAGGTGGAACTCCAACTGGAGACCAAGGGCGTCGAGCACTGCCACGAGGTGATGGCGGCCATGACGGTCGCGGGTTACCCCGTCTCCGAGGCGTGACCGAGGGCGGAAGCGGGAGGCGCGAGCGGCCCGGGCCGGCCGACCGGTAAACCACTCGCGCGGGCGAAGCCGACGCGACAGTGTGGTGATCGATATTGCCCGGAAGTGCCCGCACGACGACGCGGAGATCCACCCGAGGAGTGATCCAACGACATGCAGGATGCGATCGTCGCCGAAGGCCTGGTGAAGGTTTTCGGTGAGGTACGGGCGCTGGACGGGGTGGACCTGAACGTGCCCACCGGAACGGTGTTGGGACTGCTCGGGCCGAACGGCGCCGGCAAGACCACGACCGTGCGTGTGCTGACCACACTGCTGACCCCGGACGAGGGGCACGCGACCGTGGCCGGCTTCGACGTCGTCAGGCAGCCCGACCAGGTACGCAGGTCGATCGGGCTCTCCGGCCAGTTCGCGGCCGTCGACGAGTATCTGACCGGGCTCGAGAACCTCCGGATGGTCGGCGAGCTGTACCAGATGGGCGGGCGCGCGGCGAAGGCCCGCGCGCACGAGCTGCTGGACTGGTTCAACCTCGCCGAGGCCGCCGACCGCCCGGCGAAGACGTATTCCGGCGGTATGCGCCGCCGCCTCGACCTCGCCGCGGCGCTCGTCGTACGGCCGCCGGTGATGTTCATGGACGAGCCGACCACCGGGCTCGACCCGCGCAACCGGCTCGCGCTGTGGGACGTCATCCAGAAGCTGGTCGAGGACGGCACCACGCTGCTCCTGACCACGCAGTATCTGGAGGAGGCCGACCACCTCGCGCACGACATCATCGTCGTCGACCACGGCCAGGTGATCGCCCGGGGCACCGCCGACCAGCTCAAGGCCCAGACGGGCGGCGAACGCGTCGAGGTCGTGGTGCACGACCGGGGCATGATCGCCACCGCGTCCGAGGTGCTGGGCGGTTTCAGCCGGGAGGACGTCAGTATCGACCGGCACACCCGCAGGCTGACCATCCCGGTGCAGGGCGGCGCGAAACTGCTCGCCGAGGTCATCCGCGAGTTGGATCAGCGCGGCGTCGAGATCGACGACATCGGGCTGCGGCGCCCCACGCTGGACGACGTCTTCATCGCGCTGACCGGCCACCACGCCGAGGGCGACGACGGCGACGAGCACGACGACGACCACGAGAAGACCGAGGGCGGAGCCGACGGCCGGGCCGCACGCGACACCCGGAAGGACGGCCGCCGATGACGTCCGGATCCCTGGCGAAGGACATTTCGCCCACCGCCGCCGCACCCAAGCCGCGCGGTGGCCTGGTGCAGTCCCTACACGACTCGCTCGTGATCGCCCGGCGCAATCTGATCCGCATGAAGCGGATCCCCGAAATCGTTATTTTCGGCCTGATTCAGCCGGTGATGTTCGTTTTGCTCTTCGCGTACGTGTTCGGCGGATCGATCAACGTCGACGGCTCGACGGACCCGAAGGCGTTCCGCGAGTTCCTGATGGCCGGCATCTTCGCGCAGACCGTCTCGTTCGCCACCGCGGGATCCAGTGCCGGTATCGCGGAGGACATGACCAAGGGCCTGATCGACCGGTTCCGGTCGCTGCCGATGGCCCGCGGCGCGGTGCTGACCGGCCGGACGATCGCCGACCTGGTGCAGACCGCCTTCACGATGGCGGTGCTGATCGTCGTGGCGCTCCTCGTCGGATGGCGCGTGCACGAAGGGATTCCCAAGGCGATCGGCGCGATCGCGCTGATGCTGCTGCTCGGCTACGCGTTCACCTGGATCGGCGCGCTCATCGGGCTGTCGGTCCGCAGCCCCGAGGCGGCGACGTCCGCGGGCATCATCTGGCTGTTCCCGCTGACCTTCGTGTCCAACGCGTTCGTGCCGACCGCGGGAATGCCCACGTGGTTGCAGCACATCGCCGACTGGAACCCGTTCAGCGCGACCGTGCAGGCCGGCCGCGAGTTGTTCGGCAACCCCGGCGTCTCGCGGTCGAACGCGTGGCCGATGGAGCACCCCGTGCTGGCCTCGCTGCTGTGGTCGCTCGTGATCATCGCCGTCTTCCGGACGCTGGCGGTACGCAAGTACCGCTCCGCGACCGCGTGAGGCGCCCGACGGGCGAGAGTGTGTGCGAAGGGCCCCGGCGCGCTCGCCGGGGCCCTTTCGCGTGTGCCCGGGGTCAGCCGGTGTACGGCTTGGCGTCGAGGATCTCGACGTCCATCATCTTGCCGTTGGGCAGCTCGTAGGAGCCGGTGTCGCCCACCTTCTTGCCGTTGATCGCGGTACCCAGGGGCGAGGCGGGCGAGTAGATCTCGATGTCGCCGGTGTCCTCGCGGGAGCCCAGCAGGAACGTCATCGTGTCGTCCTTGTCGCCGTCGAACGCGACCGTGACGACCATGCCTTGCTCCACCACGCCGTTGTCCGCCGGCGCCACACCGACCTGGGCGTTGGCCAAGAGGCCCTTGAGCTGGCGGATCCGCAGTTCCTGCTTGCCCTGTTCCTCCTTGGCCGCGTGGTAGCCGGCGTTCTCCTTGAGGTCGCCCTCCTGGCGGGCTTCCTCGATCTTGGCAGCCAGTTCGACGCGGCCGGGACCCGAGAGATGCTCCAGCTCGGCGGTCAGCCGGTCGTACGCCTCTTGGGTGAGCCAGGTGACGTTTTCGCTGGTCTGGGTCATGGGTGCTCCTCGTCCGTCCGGATCCGGGTCACGGGACGCTCCTCGTCGCTTCAGGGAACGCGTGCTGCGCTCCGGAAAACCCCGAATAAATCAGCGCCCCCTCACCATCCGGTGCGCGAAGGCTCCGGCGATGAAGGGACGAAACCACGACACTAACAATTTCCCAGGCCGACCGGCACCCATGCGCCCACCTGGGGGATGCGGGCGGGCCCGATCAAGCCCGCGCCCGCTAGAGGATCCGGCAGCCGTCCAGCTCGGCGGTATTGGGCCGAGCCGTGGTGCGCAGCACCTCGACCACGGTCACCGTCTTCGAGTCCGCCGCCGGGATGCGGACCTCCTTGCGCCCCACCTCGGTGCCGTCCGCGGAGCGCGACCGCAGGATGCACACCGCGACGTCGTCCTTGTCCTTGCGGACCTCGATGCGGGCCTCGACGGTTTGGTCCGACGTGACCTCGTACGACGGAATACTCGCCGAGACATCGCGGTTGGCGTGGTCGAGACCGAACCACACGGTCCCGGAGACGAGCACGGCCAGGAAGACCACGAAAGCGATGCGCAAACCGCGGTCCTTGCCGCCGCGGGGCGAGCGGCGGCCGTAGCGGTCGGCGCGGTCGGGGCGATCGGCGACGGCCGAGCCGCCCGCGTCGGAGATCTCGCTCACTGGTCGCTCCCGTGCCTCGTCCCGCGGGCCGGCGGTTTCGCCGGGGCGCGTTGCTTCGGCCACTATATGACGGGTCCCCGAAGCACCAGGGGGCCGCCTCCGCAGACCCCGGGGGCGCGAAACAGGAGGAGCGACTTTTCCCGTGAGTGAGCGGCTGAGGCTGATGGCGGTGCACGCGCACCCCGATGACGAGTCCAGCAAGGGCGCGGCGACGATGGCACGGTACGTCCGCGAGGGGGCCGAGGTGCTCGTGGTCACCTGTACCGGGGGTGAGCGCGGGTCCGTCCTCAATCCGAGGCTCCAGGGCGACCCGGACATCGAGGCGAACATCATCGAGGTGCGGCGCAAGGAGATGGAGGCGGCCCGCGCGATCCTCGGCGTCGAGCAGGCGTGGCTCGGATTCGTCGACTCGGGGCTGCCCGAGGGCGACCCGCTGCCGCCGCTGCCGGACGGCTGCTTCGCGGTGCAGCCGGTCGAGAAGGCCGCGGAGCCGCTGGTGCGGCTGATGCGCGAGTTCCGGCCGCACGTCGTGACCACGTATGACGAGAACGGCGGCTACCCGCACCCGGATCACATCCAGACGCACAAGGTGTCGGTCGCGGCGTTCGACGCGGCCGGCGACCCGGACGCGTACCGCGAGTCCGGGGCCCCGTGGCAGCCGCTGAAGCTGTACTACAACCAGGGCATCTCGCGCAGCCGCGTGCAGGCCCTGCACGACGTGATGGTCGCGCGCGGCATCGAGTCGCCGTACGGCGAATGGCTGGAGCGCTGGGGCGACCGCGACGAACGCGACATCACGACGCGGGTGCCGTGCGCGGAGTACTTCGGGCTGCGGGACCAGGCGCTGATCGCGCACGCGACGCAGGTCGACCCGGACGGATTCTGGTTCCGGGTGCCTCTCGCGCTGCAGCAGGAGGTCTGGCCGACGGAGGACTACGAGCTGGTGCGGTCGCTGGTGGACACGGATCTGCCGGAGGACGACCTGTTCGCGGGGATCCGCGCCACGGCGCGGATCTGACGGCGGGTCGGCCGCTGCGGCGGCCCGCCCCGACCGCGGCCCGCACGGATGCGAACACCCGAGCGACAAGCCGTCGCTCGAACGGGTGATCCGGTGGCCGCCCCACTTTTCTCATGCGCACAAGCGCGTGCGACCCTTGGGGGGCGGCCTCACCGTGGCGTGCCGCGACCCGTCGACTGGAGGACCGCCCCATGACCCCGCTCGCCATGCAGCTCGCCGCGCTGGACGAGGACAAGGTCAGCCCCGGCCTGCTCGGGTTCACCGTGGTCGCGGTCCTGGCGGTGGCGACATGGATCCTCCTCAAGTCGATGACCAAGCGGCTCAAGCGCGTCGACTTCGAGGAGAAGGACATCCGCGGCGGCGACACCGGCGGCGCGCGGGCCGGCGACCCCGCCGACGGTCCCGACGGAACGCCGGAACGGGTCGGCGCCGATGCGGCCGAGGAGGAACAGGACACCGCGGGCACGACGCCCGGCGCCGCGGAGCGGACCGACACGGCGGCCTCGCCCGACGCGGGCGACCCGGCGGACGACCGCGCGACGCGGGGCAATCGCGTCGGCTAGTGCGGTGAACCTCGCGCGGTCACGGCACTTGGTGGCGTTGCGCCTGCGAGGATGCCTGCATGACCAACCGCCTCGCGGGCTCCACGTCGCCCTATCTGCTGCAGCACGCCGACAACCCGGTCGACTGGTGGCCGTGGGGCGACGCCGCGTTCGAGGAGGCACGGCGCCGTGACGTGCCGATCCTCCTCAGCGTCGGGTATGCCGCGTGTCACTGGTGCCATGTCATGGCCCACGAATCGTTCGAGGACGACGCCGTCGCCGCGTACCTCAACGCGCACTTCGTCGCCGTCAAGGTGGACCGCGAGGAGCGGCCCGACGTCGACGCGGTCTACATGGAGGCCACCACCCGCATGACCGGTCAGGGCGGCTGGCCGATGACCGTCTTCTGCACGCCCGACGGCCAACCGTTCTACTGCGGGACGTACTTCCCGCCCGCGCCCCGCCACGGGCTGCCCGGCTTCCGGCAGTTGCTGGAGGCGGTCGTCGCGACGTGGCGGAGCCGCCGCGACGAGGTTCTGGCCGGCGGTGCCAAGGTCGTCGAGGAGCTTGCCGCGCCGCGCGGCGGCCTGGTCGGCTCGCAACCGCCCGGTGCCGACGAACTCGACGCCGCCGCGAAGGCCCTGGCCCGCGACCACGACGCGGAGCGCGGCGGCTTCGGCGGCGCCCCGAAGTTCCCGCCGTCGATGGTCCTGGAGTTCCTGCTGCGCCGGCACGCGCGGACCGGCGCGCACGATTCCCTCGCGATGGTCGAGCACACGTGTGCCGTGATGGCCCGGGGCGGGATGTACGACCAACTCGGCGGCGGCTTCGCCCGCTACGCGGTGGACGCCGACTGGGTCGTCCCGCACTTCGAGAAGATGCTGTACGACAACGCGCTGCTGATCCGCGTCTACACGCACCTGTGGCGGACCACCGGATCCGGCTTCGCCCGCCGGATCGCGCTGGAGAGCGCCGACTTCCTGGTACGCGAACTGCGAACGCCCGAAGGCGGGTTCGCGTCCGCGCTGGACGCCGACAGCCCCGACGCGTCCGGCACGTCCACCGAAGGGGCCTTCTACGCCTGGACTCCCGCGCAACTGAGCGATGTGCTCGGCCCCGAGGACGGGTCCTGGGCCGCCGAATTGTTCGCGGTGACGGAGGCGGGCACCTTCGAGCACGGGATGTCGGTCCTGCAACTGCGCGCCGACCCCGACGACCCCGCGCGGTACGACGCCGTACGCGAGCGCCTGTTCCGTGCCCGCGCCAAACGCACGCCGCCCGCCCGCGACGACAAGGTGGTCGCGGCCTGGAACGGCCTGGCGATCGCGGCGCTCGCCGAGGCGGGGGCGTTGTTCGACCGCCCCGACCTGGTCGACGCGGCGATCGCGGCGGGCGACCTGCTCGTCAGCGTCCACCTCGGCGCGGCCGGCCCCGAGGCCGACGTGTGGGGAGACCGGCTCGCCCGCACCTCCCGGGACGGCCGCGCGGGCCCGAACGCCGGTGTCCTGGAGGACTACGCGGACGTCGCCGAGGGCTTCCTCGCGCTCTACGCGGTGACCTCGGACGACGCGTGGCTCACGTTCGCGGGCGTGCTCCTCGACGTCGTCCTCGGCCACTTCACGGCGGAGAACGGCGAGTTCTTCGACACCGCCGACGACGCCGAGCGGCTGTTCCGGCGACCGCAGGACCCGACCGACAACGCGACGCCGTCCGGCTGGACCGCGGCGGCCGGCGCGCTGCTGACGTACGCCGCCTACACCGGCGCGGCCGATCACCGCGACGCGGCCGGGGTGGCGCTGGGCCTCGTCCGGTCGCTCGGCCCGCGCGCGCCGCGCGCGATCGGCTGGGGTCTCGCGGTGGCCGAGGCGTGGTTGGACGGCCCGCGTGAGATCGCCGTCGTCGGGGACGCGGAGGACGCGGCGACGCTCGCGCTCCGGCGTGTCGCGCTGATGGCGACCGCCCCCGGAGCCGTCGTCGCGGTCGGCCCGCCGACCGCGGACGCCACCGCGTCGCCCGCCGCGCGGCACGGCCGGTCCGTGGCCCCCGTCGCGCTGCTGCGCGACCGGTCGCTGCAGGGCGGGCGCCCGGCCGCGTATGTGTGCCGGCACTTCGTGTGCCGGGCACCGACCGGCGATCCCGCCCAACTCGCCGCCCAGGTGGGTGCCCGCGACCCGGAGTCACCGAACGTACCCGTGACGTAGCCGCGTCGTTTCCCCGATGTCCACATACACCCGGTTACGGTGCTGATCGTTTGAAAAACGGCACAGAACGGGGCTGCGGGCGATGGGGCACACCAAGCGCGCGAACGGCCGGTCGCTCGCCACCAGGCTGCGCGCCCCGGTGCCCGCGGTCGTCGCGGGCCTCGCCGCGTCGGTCGCCGTGTACCTCGGGGTCCGGGCGCTGATCCACCCGTCGATGGTCGACCTCGTCGTCTACCGTGCGGAGGGTGCGGCGGTGGCGGCCGGCGTCGATCTGTACGGGCCGCTCGCCGCACCGCACGACCTGCGCGCGACGTATCCGCCGTTCGCGGCGATGCTGTTCACCGCGCTCATCGTGCCGCCGTACGAGGTGTTGCGCGATGTCGCGATCGCGGCCAACATCGCGCTGCTTTTCGTCGCCGCACTGCTGTCCTGCCGCCTGGTGGGGGTCGACGGCCGCCGCCGCACGACGGTCGCGGTGGCCGTGACCGCGCTGGGCATCTGGGCCGAGCCGGTCTTCACGACCTTCCGCTACGGCCAGATCAACATGCTGCTGCTGGTGCTGATCCTGGCCGACTTCACGCGCCCGCCCACCGCCCGGACGCGGGGTCTGGCGCTCGGCATCGCGGTGGGGATCAAGGTCACTCCCGGCATCTTCGTGCTGTATCTGCTGCTCACCCGGCGTTTCCGGGAGGCGGCCGTGGCGGTCGCGGCGTTCCTGGCGACGGTGGGCGTCGGCTTCGCCGCGCTGCCGGACGCGAGCCGGCGCTTTTGGACCGATCTCGTCATGGATCCCACGCGGGTGGGGCGGCTGGAGAACGCGGCGAATCAAACGGTGCGCGGCATGGCCGTGCGCATCACGCACACCCGCGATACCGGCACGGTCTGGTTCGTGCTGATCGCCGTGGTCGCGGTCGCCGGGATGGCGTGCGCGGTGTTCGCGTACCGGCGCCTCGGGGACCGTTGGGGCCTGCCGGTGTGCGCGGTGACGGGGCTGCTGGTGGCGCCGATCGCGTGGACGCACCACTGGGTGTGGTGTATCCCGATCGCGGTGCTGCTGTGGGTGGACGCCCGCCCGGCGTTGTCCGCGGTGGCGGTCTTCTGGACGTTCGCGGTCTGGTACGTGCCGCATGTCCCGTTCGTGGAACTGCACTTCGCCCCGTGGCAAACGGCGTTGTCGGGCTGGTACGTGCTGTTCGGCCTGGGCTTCCTGGTGTTCGCGGCACGTCAGGCCTGGCACGCGGCACCGCCCGAGTCGCGGCTCGGCCCGCGCCCCCGCCGCGAGCCGATGGCCGCCGCCGGGAGCGGGCCGACGGTGGGCGGGGCGTCCGCGGGCTGACCGCACGCGCCGCGCGGCGATCCGGTCGACCGTGGTTGCGTCGTACTCCCGCTCGCGGAACAGGGGGCAGGCCTTGCGGCGGGTCGCCTCGCGGGTGCGCTGCTTCTCACCCGGACGCGAGTGTCGACAAACCCCGAGGCCCGCATCCGTCGCGGATGCGGGCCTCGGGTGGAGTGCGAGCGTGTGTGGTTGTCGTCCGACCGGTTCAGGCGGCGTACGCCACCAGCGAGACGCCGATGTAGTGGGTGGTGAACGCCGCGAGGGTGAACGCGTGGAAGACCTCGTGGAAGCCGAACCAGGTGGGTGACGGGTCGGGCCGCTTCAGGCCGTACACCACCGCGCCCAGGCTGTAGAGCGCGCCGCCGACGATGACCAGGACGAGGACCGCGACGCCGCCCTCGCGCAGGAAGTCCGGGATGTAGAAGACCGCGGCCCAGCCCAGCGCGACGTAGATCGGCGTGTACAGCCACCGCGGAGCACCGATCCAGAAGACCCGGAAGCAGATTCCGGCCAGTGCGCCACTCCACACGATCCACAGCAGCGGTGAGTCCACACCGAAAAGGAGGATCGAAAAAGGCGTGTAGGTGCCGGCGATGATCAGAAAGATGTTCGCGTGGTCGAGGCGCCGCAGCACGGCTTCGCCGCGCGGCCCCCAATTGCCCCTGTGGTAGAGGCCGGACGTCCCGAACAGCATGGCCGCGGTGAGCGCGAAGACCGCGCATGCGATCCTGGCTTTGGCGGTGTCCGCGATGCTGACCAACACGATGCCGCCGGCGACGGCGGCCGGGAATGTCCCGGCGTGCAGCCAGCCGCGGAGCTTTGGCTTGGTGGCGCGGGGCATGTCGGCCCCGCCGGGCGCAAGGGCGTGTACGTCCACACTCATGCGGGAAGTGTACTTACGGGGACGTAGGTTACTTCTGGGTAGGACGTGAGACACGTCACGGAATATCGCGCGTCAACCCCGGTTCCTACGCAGTTCTTTGGGTCATCCGTCCGGTTTGGGGGAACAACTTCCCGGCAGGCGGCCTCCCGCCCGATCCCCCGTGCGGGTGACCGCGTTAAAATCCCCGCAACCCTCAACCCCGACGCCGGGGCTCGCCGTCCCGGCGCGAAATGGAGCGATCGTGGCGTACGAGGCCCTTGGCCTGGACAAGGCCCCGACGAAACACAGTCAGCTGATCGAATGGGTGCGCGAGATCGCCGAGCTCACCCAGCCGGACCGGATCGAATGGTGCGACGGTTCCGAGGCGGAGTACCAGCGCCTCGCGGACCTGCTCGTCGCGAACGGCACGTTCAAAAAGCTCGACGACGTCAAGCGTCCCAACAGCTACTACGCCGCGTCCGACCCTCGGGACGTCGCGCGTGTCGAAGACCGCACCTTCATCTGCTCGGAGAAGCAGGAAGACGCCGGCCCGACGAACAACTGGGTCGCCCCGGCCGAAATGCGCGCCAAGTTCGGCGAGATATTCAAGGGCTCGATGCGGGGCCGCACGATGTACGTCGTGCCGTTCTGCATGGGTCCGCTCGGCTCGCCGCTGGCCGCCTACGGCGTCGAGATCACCGACTCCGCGTACGTCGCCGTCTCCATGCGCACCATGACGCGCATGGGCCAGGCCGTGCTGGACATCCTCGGCGAGGACGGCGCGTTCGTGAAGGCGGTGCACACCCTCGGTGCGCCGCTGGAGCCGGGCCAGGCCGACGTGCCGTGGCCGTGCAACACCGACAAGTACATCTCGCACTTCCCCGAGAGCCGCGAGATCTGGTCCTACGGGTCCGGCTACGGCGGCAACGCCCTCCTCGGCAAGAAGTGCTACGCGCTCCGCATCGCCTCGGTCATGGCCCGCGACGAGGGCTGGATGGCCGAGCACATGCTCATCCTCAAGCTCACGCCTCCCTCCGGCGCCGAGCCCAAGTACGTCGCCGCGGCGTTCCCCTCGGCCTGCGGCAAGACCAACCTCGCGATGCTCCAGCCGACCGTCCCGGGCTGGAAGGTCGAGACCATCGGCGACGACATCGCGTGGATGCGCTTCGGCCCCGACGGCCGCCTGCGCGCGATCAACCCCGAGGCCGGCTTCTTCGGCGTCGCCCCCGGCACCGGCGAGGAGACCAACGCCAACGCCATCAAGACCCTCTGGGGCAACTCGGTCTTCACCAACGTGGCCCTCACCGACGACGGCGACGTGTGGTGGGAGGGCCTGACCGACGAGCCGCCCGCGCACCTGACGGACTGGAAGGGCAACGACTGGACGCCCGACTCGGACGTGCCGGCCGCGCACCCGAACGCCCGGTTCACCGTGCCGGCGTCGCAGTGCCCGACCATCGCGCCCGAGTGGGAGGACCCGGCGGGTGTGCCGATCTCGGCGATCCTGTTCGGTGGCCGCCGCGCGAGCGCGGTCCCGTTGGTGACCGAGTCCTTCGACTGGCAGCACGGGGTGTTCCTGGGCGCGAACGTCGCGTCCGAGAAGACCGCCGCCGCTGAGGGCACCGTCGGCGAGCTGCGCCGCGACCCGTTCGCGATGCTGCCGTTCTGCGGCTACAACATGGGCGACTACATGGCCCACTGGCTGGAGATCGGCAAGTCGACCGACGCGGCGAAGCTGCCGAAGATCTACTACGTCAACTGGTTCCGCAAGGACGCCGAGGGCAAGTTCGTCTGGCCGGGCTTCGGTGAGAACAGCCGCGTGCTCAAGTGGATCGTCGAGCGCCTCGAAGGCATCGCCGACGGCGTCAAGACGCCGATCGGCGTGCTGCCCGGCAAGGACGCCCTCGACCTCAAGGGCCTGGAGCTGTCCGACGCCGACCTCGACCTGCTCCTCAGCGTCGACCGCGAGATCTGGAAGCAGGAAGCCGCCCTGGTGCCCGAGCACCTGGAGAGGTTCGGCAGCCACACGCCGCAGGAACTGTGGGACGAGTACAACGCGCTCGTCGCCCGCCTGGAGGCCTGACGCGCCCGCGCGCACTCGTGCGTGACAGCGGTGCGTGACAGCGGCCCCGCCGACACCGTCGGCGGGGCCGTTTCACGCGTGCGACACACGTCGACACGCGGAGTCTTCACGGAGTCTTCACGCGCTGCGCGCACTCTGTCATTCCCGCCCATCCGGTTGCGGGAGTAGGGTTTTTTCGGCGCGGGAGACGAACGGACGGAGGAACGGCAGGTGGACATGGGCCTGCGAGACCTCGTCTACGGAGCATACGGGCGACGCATCGAGACGTCGCTCGCCCCCACGGACGTGCCCCGTCACGTCGGTGTCATCCTCGACGGCAACCGGCGGTGGGCCAAGGCGTACGGCGAGCAGCCCGCCGAAGGGCACCGCAAGGGCGCCGACAAGATCCACGAGCTGCTCGGCTGGTGCGAAGAGGTCGGCGTCGAGGTCGTCACGCTGTGGCTGCTGTCGACCGACAACCTCAACCGCCCGCCGGACGAGCTGGCCGAGCTCATGGAGATCATCGAGAACGCGGTCCGCGACCTCGCGGCCACCCGCCGGTGGCGCGTGCACCCGGTCGGCGCGCTCGACCTGCTGCCCGAGCACACCGCCCGCGTGCTCAAGGAGTCCGAGGCCGCGACGTCCGACATCCACGGGGTCCTGGTCAACGTCGCGGTCGGCTACGGCGGTCGCCGCGAGATCGCCGACGCGGTCCGCTCGCTGCTCCAGGAGCACGCCGGCCGCGGTACCTCGATCGAGGAACTGGCCGAGGTTCTGGACGTCGAACACATCTCCGAACACCTCTACACGCGCGGGCAGCCGGACCCCGACCTGGTGATCCGCACGTCGGGCGAACAGCGGTTGTCCGGATTCCTGCTGTGGCAGAGCGCGCACTCCGAGTTCTACTTCTGCGAAGCGTTCTGGCCCGACTTCCGCAAGGTCGACTTCCTGCGCGCGCTTCGCGACTACGCGGTGCGCCACCGCCGTTACGGTGCCTGACTTTTCGCGGCTTCAAACAATGTGAACCCCGCTGTTTTTCGCCGGTCGCCGACTCGGGCCGCGGGAAAATGGCGACGGATACCGGACTGTTCTTTCCGTGAACTCCGGGCAAATGATCGCCCAGTTTGTGTCGCGACGCATCGCCCAGGGAATAACCTCGCCAGGCCTGGCGGCTCTCCCGCCGGGTGTCGCAACGCAGGTGACTGCCCGTCATCTGCCAGGGAGGCCCTTCCGTGCGGACACAGCACCACTGTCACGGCGACAGGAGGGCCACGCACCCGGCCCTCGGGCCCCGTCCTGGACTCCGAGCGATCAGGGCGCACGGTGCTCGCGCCCTGAAAGGGGGCGAGGCATTCCGTGGCCACGAACCAACGCCGTGCTCCGCAGCGCCGCACGTATGTTCTTGACACCAGCGTGCTGCTCGCGGATCCCGCCGCATTTCTGCGGTTCGACGAGCACGAGGTGGTCCTGCCCGTCATTGTGATCACCGAGCTGGAAGCCAAAAGGCACCACCCCGAGCTCGGGTATTTCGCCCGCCACGCATTGCGCAGCCTCGACGAACTGCGCACCGGATACGGCCGCCTGGACGCCTCGATCCCGATCGGGGAGGCCGGCGGAACGCTGCGGGTGGAGCTGAATCACATCGACGCGACCGTGCTGCCGCCCGGATTCCGTCTGGGCGACAACGACTCGCGCATCCTGGCGGTGGCCCGCCACCTCCAGGCCGAAGGGCACGACGTCACGTTGGTTTCGAAGGACGTCCCGATGCGGGTGAAAGCATCGGCCGTCGGCCTGAATGCCGAGGAATACCGCGCCGAACTGGTCAACACCTCCGGGTGGACCGGGATGGCCGAGCTCCAGGTCGCCGCCCAGGATGTCGACGACCTCTTCGAGCACGACCGCGTCGAGCTGCACGAGGCCGCCGAACTGCCGTGCCACACGGGCCTGGTGCTGGTCAGCGAACGCGGCAAGGCGCTCGGTCGCGTGACCCCCGACAAACAGGTCAGGCTCGTCCGCGGCGACCGCGAGGTCTTCGGCCTGCACGGCCGCAGCGCCGAACAGCGCATAGCCCTGGACCTGTTGCTCGATCCCGAGGTCGGCATCGTCTCCCTCGGCGGACGCGCCGGCACCGGCAAGTCCGCGCTGGCGATGTGCGCGGGCCTGGAAGCCGTGCTGGAACGGCGGCAGCACCGCAAGGTGATGGTCTTCCGCCCCCTCTACGCCGTCGGCGGCCAGGAGTTGGGCTACCTGCCCGGCACCGAGAACGAGAAGATGGGCCCGTGGGCGCAGGCCGTCTACGACACGCTCTCCGCGGTCACCACCGCCGACGTCATCGAAGAGGTCGTCGGGCGCGGCATGTTGGAGGTCCTGCCCCTCACCCACATCCGCGGGCGTTCGCTGCACGACGCCTTCGTCATCGTCGACGAGGCCCAGTCGCTCGAACGGAACGTGCTGCTCACGGTGTTGTCGCGGATCGGCAGCAACTCCCGTGTCGTGCTGACCCACGACATCGCGCAGCGCGACAACCTGCGCGTCGGCCGGCACGACGGTGTCGTCGCGGTGGTCGAGAAGCTCAAGGGCCACCCGCTGTTCGCCCACATCACCCTCAGCCGCTCGGAGCGCTCGCCCATCGCGGCGCTGGTCACCGAGATGCTGGAGGAGCTGCCCGCGTAAAGCCGGGGGCGGCCGGGGCGTTCGGCGGCGCTGGTCCGACAGGTCCGGGGAATCCGTGTGACGGGTTCCCCGGACCTGTGCGGCGTCCGGGCCCGGCCGACGGGCGGGCAGCGGGGCCGTTCGGTCACTGATGGTGAGTGCTCGCGGACGCGCGGGAGGGGCCGTCCGGACGCCCGTCGGGGCCGGTGCCCGGGGTGCGGACGACGTCCGCCGCGCCGGCGGCCACCGGTTCCGCCCGGTGAAGTCCCAAGCAGCCAAACCGCTGAGCGTAATGTGCGTCACAACTCCCCTGCGGTGGAACGGATTTGTTGCTGGTCGCCGCGGTGGTGTGATGTTCGACACGTCTGCGGAAATTGCCTTCGCGCCAAAACCTGGGGCAGTCTCGGTGACTTGTAGGACCCCGCGTACGGCTGGGTGTGCCGCCGCAAGGTGGACACACCGGTGACATTCCGTCACATAGCTCCATGCATGTCCACAGTTCGGCGCCGTACGCCGCCCGAAGTCAGTGTCGTCCCCCGACGCGGGGTCGGCCGGGCCCGCGCCTCCCGTGACCAGCACGAAGGGGAGGCCCGAGACCGGGGTGAGGCACGTCTGCGGCCGGCAGGCTGCGGACGACTGCGGAAGGATTTTGTGTGAGCCGGGTTTCGGTCCGGGGGATAGCCGTGGCCTCCGCCACGGCGGTGACGGCGGTCGGCGCTGTCGTCGGTATCACGGGTACCGGTGTTGCCACCTCCAACGCCCAGACGGTCGACACCGCGAGCACCACGACCAAGCTGCTCGATGTGCCGGGGACGACCCAGGCGCAGCAGGTCAGCAGCGGTGTTCTTCAGCAGGCGGACGCCCAGACCGCCGCTTACGACGAGGCACAGCGCTTCGCCGCCGCCGAGGCGGCACGCATCCAGGCGGAGCAGAAAGCCGCCGCGGAGAAGGAGGCCGCGGCGAAGGCCGCGGCCGAGAAGGCCGCCGAAGAGGCGCGCGTCGCGGCCGAGAAGGCCGCAGCCGCGAAGGCGGCGGCGGAGAAGAAGGCCGCCGAGGAACGCGCCGCGGCGGAGAAGGCCAGCCGCGACCAGGAGCGCACCGCGGTCACCTCGGGTGACCCGAAGGCCATCGCGCGGTCGATGATCGCCAGCGACGCGCAGTTCTCGTGCTTCAGCAACATCGTCTCGCGCGAGAGCGGCTGGAAGGTCACCGCGACCAACCCGTCCTCGGGCGCGTACGGCCTGGTGCAGGCGCTGCCCGGTTCCAAGATGGCCTCGGCCGGCGCGGACTGGCGCACCAACCCCGCGACGCAGATCAAGTGGGGTCTCAGCTACATGAACAGCCGCTACGGCAGCCCGTGTGAGGCGTGGGCGTTCTGGCAGGCCAACCACTGGTACTGACCGCTCGGCACCGCTTCCGCGCGGATCCCGACCGGATCATTCGTGGGTGAGGCCGCCCGTCCGCGGGGAGGGGAAGGCCTTCCGGCGGCTGCCTGAAGCCACGACGAGCCCTGTCCGACCCCTCGCGGGGGCCGGCAGGGCTCGTCGCCGTGAACGCTTGCCTGCGCGTTGCCGCGCTCGTGCGTGCGCGCCGACGCTTCACAGCGCCGGACAATCTGGGGACCGTCGGCCCACGCCTCGCGGCGTGGCCGGGGATCTGCGGATTTTCCTCCCCAGGGCCCGGCGGTGGTGACCAGCGCACCGACCGGGTCGGGTGAGGCTGTGCGGCTCGGCGGAAGGGGTCCGAGACGCACGAAAGCCTTGATACCCGGCCAGGTAAGGGGCAAACCAGACACCGCCCGGGTTCGCGGGCGGCGCGCGGTCGGGGAGCGGGCCTTGCGGGTAGGTGGGCTCGGCGGCGGCCGGGCGGGTCGCCGGGCCCCGGGGCGGTCGGGGGGTCAGAGGCGTTCGATGATCGTGCCGGAGGCGTTGGCGCCGCCCGCGCACATCGTGACCAGGGCGGTGGCCGCGCCGGTGCGCTCCAGTTCGTGCAGGGCCGTGGTGAGCAGCCGGGCGCCCGTCGACCCGACGGGGTGGCCGAGGGCGATGGCGCCGCCGTTGACGTTCAGCTTGTCGGGGTCCGCGCCCTGGACGCCGGCCCACGACAGGACGACCGACGCGAAGGCCTCGTTGACCTCGTAGAGGTCGATGTCGGACAGCTTCATCCCGGACCGGGTGAGCAGGCGCTCGGTCGCGTCGTTCGGGCCGTCCAGGTGGAAGTACGGGTCGGCGCCGACGAGGCACTGCGTGACGATGCGGGCGCGCGGGCGCAGGCCGAGGGCGCGTGCGCGGTCCTCGTCCATGAGGAGAACGGCGGCGGCGCCGTCGGAGATCTGGGACGAGTTGCCCGCGGTGTGGATGCCGTCGGGCAGGACCGGCTTGAGTGCCGCGAGCGCGTCGGCGGTCGTCTCGCGCAGCCCCTGGTCGGTCGTGACCGTGACGGTTTCCCCGGTCGGCCGTCCCTCGGCGTCCAGGACCGGTGCCGTGACGGGCACGACCTGTGCGGTGAAGCGGCCCTCGTGCCAGGCCCGTTGCGCATTGGTCTGGGAGCGGAGGCCGAGCGCGTCGGCGTCGGCGCGCGTGATGCCGCGGTTGCGGGCGATGCGTTCCGCCGCGGTGAACTGGTCGGGCAGGTCGATCGCCCAGTCGCCGGGCTTGGACTTCTGGCCCGGCTTGGCGGTGTGGCCGAGCGGGTTGCGGCTCATCGACTCGATGCCGCACGCGACGCCGACCTCGATGGCGTCGGCCGCGATCAGGCCCGCGATCAGGTGGACGGACTGCTGTGCCGAGCCGCACTGGCAGTCGATCGTGGTGCCGCCGGTGCGGTGCGGGAGCCCCGCGTACAGCCAGGCGTGGCGCACGATGTCGCCGGACTGCTCGCCGGCCTGGGTGACGCAGCCGCCGATCGCCTGGTCGACGAGGCCGGGGTCGATGCCGGACCGCTCGACCACCGCGAGCTGGGCGGCGGCCAGCAGTCGCAGGGGGTGGAGCCCGGCGAGACGGCCGTTGCGCTTGCCGATGGGGGTGCGTACGGCCTCGACGATGACGGGGTTGCCCACGCTGCGCTCCTCGGGTCTTCTCGGGTCTTCTCGGGTCTTCCGCGACGGGAACTAATGCGTGACTTGGTCAAGCATTATGGGTGGGTTCACCGTACGGCGCGGTGGCGGAGCGGACAAGAGCGGGGGCGCACCGGGAGTGCGGTCACGGCGCGCACGCGGGGCCATCGTGCGTCACAGCGCCCGAAGTTCGCCGGAAAGCGCGGTGCCCGCGGTGGCTTGACGAGCGCACCCACTTACTCTTCCTGGTGTGAACAGCGAGGGGGAGAACGGCCGGATGCGTACGCAGGCCCGGCCCGTCGACCGCCGTTCCGAAATCCTGCGGCACGCGTGCGCGCTCTTCGCGCGGCAGGGATACGGCGGTACGACGGTCCGTCAGATCGCGGAAGCCGCACAGCTGTTGTCCGGCAGCCTCTACCACCACTTTCCGTCGAAGGAGGCGATGCTCCTCGACATCCTGGAGGAGTACTTCGCCGAGACGGTGGTCCGGAACCGCACCGCACTCGACGGCGCGGAGGACGCGGTCGCCGCGCTGCGCGGGCTGATCCGGGCCAGCCTGACCGTCATCGCCCACAACCCCGACGCCGCCGTGGTGGTCGTGGGGGAGTGCCGCCGGCTGGCTTTGTCCGACGAGCGCTTCCGCTGGCTCGCCGAGCGCACGGCGCAGAACAACACGGTGTGGCACACGGTGATCGCCGAGGGGGTGCGGACCGGCCTGCTGCGCTCGGATCTGGAGACGGAGACCATCGGGTACTTCGTGCAGACCTCGGTCTGGGCGATGGCCCAGTGGTACCGCACGCACGGCCGCTACGACCCGGACGAGGCGTCCGGGCTGCTGGTCGAGCTGTTCGTGCGGGGGATCGCGGAGCCGCACGCGTACCGCCGGGGCGACCTGCGCGGCATACTCCGCGACGCGGCGCCGGTGCAGTGGCCCGCCGGTGCGTCCGCCGCTCTCGGGAACGCGGCGGGCCGTCCGGCGCGGTCGGCGGACGGTGCGGACCCCCGGGCGCGTATCGGGCAGGCCGCGGGCCTGCTGTTCGCCCGCCAGGGGTACGCGGTGACCACGACGCGGCAGATCGCCGAACTCGCCGGTGTGCCGGTCGGCAGCCTCGCCCACCACATCGGCAGCAAGGAGCGCCTGCTCGGGGACATGCTGGCGGGCTTCTTCGAGGAGTTGCTCGCGGCGTTCGGACGCGACGAGGCGGTCGGCCGGGGGCCGTCCCTGCGGATGGCCGGCCTGGTGGCGCGGACCGTCGAGGGTTTGGCGGAGCACGGCGTCGCGTCGGTCCTGCTGCTCAACGAGGCCACCGCGGACGACGTGCCGAAGGCGGAGATCAGCAGGCTGCTCGGGGACGTCGAGGGGGTGTGGACGCGGGTGCTCGCCGACGGCATGCGGGACGGGGACTTCCGGGCGGGGCTCGACGCGGCGTTCGTGCAGCGCGTCGCGCGGACGGCGCTCTCGACGAGCAGCGTCGCGTACCCCGGTATGGAGGTGCGGCACCTCACGGCGCTCTACCAGGAGGTTCTTCTGGGCGGGATCGGCGCGCGGCCCGAGTGAGCCGCGGCGGCCCCGGGCGGCGTACGCGGAACGGGCGGTACGGGGACCTTTCGGGTCCCGTACCGCCCGCCGTTGTGCGTACCTCGTCCGGGGTCAGTCGTGGAGCTGCGCCTCGGACTCCAGGGTCGCGCCGACCGCGTTGAGCACCGCGGCGATCTTGATCGCCTCCTGGATGGTCTCGCGCGAGACGCCTTCCTTGCGGAGGACCTGCTCGTGCGATTCCAGGCAGCGCCCGCAGCCGTTGATCGCCGACACGGCGAGCGACCACAGCTCGAAGTCGGACTTCGGGGCGCCGGGGTTGGCCATGACGTTCATGCGGAGCCCGGCACGCAGGTTGCCGTACTCGGGGTCGCCGATGAGGTGCATGGCCCGGTAGTACACGTTGTTCATCGCCATGATGGCCGCGGCGGCCTTGGCGGCGGTGAACGCCTCGTCGGAGAGGTGGGTCTTCGCCTCCGGCTCCAGCTCACGCAGCACCTTCGGGCTGCGCGACGCGATCGCGCAGGCCAGCACGGTGCCCCAGAGCGTCTGCTCGGGGAGCTTGGAGTTGCCGACGACCGAACCCAGGTTGAGCTTGAGGTCCTTGGCGAACTCCGGGAGCTCGGCCTTCAGGACGTCCAGGCCCACGGGTCAGCCCGCCATCAGGGCGGCGGCGTCCAGCGTCTCGGCGCCCTTCTGCCAGTTGCAGGGGCACAGCTCGTCGGTCTGGAGCGCGTCGAGCACCCGCAGGACCTCGTCGGGGTTGCGGCCGACCGAGCCGGCGGTCACCATGACGAACTGGATCTCGTTGTTGGGGTCGATGATGAAGACCGCGCGGTCCGCGACACCGTCGGCGTTGAGCACGCCGGCGGCCGAGGCCAGCTCGCGCTTGAGGTCGCTCAGCATCGGGAAGGGCAGGTCGCGCAGGTCCGGGTGGTCCTTGCGCCACGCGAAGTGCACGAACTCCGAGTCGGTGGAGACGCCCAGGACCTGCGCGTCACGGTCGGCGAAGTCCTCGTTGAGGCGGCCGAACGCGGCGATCTCCGTCGGACACACGAAGGTGAAGTCCTTCGGCCAGAAGAAGACGACGCGCCACTTGCCCTCGTACGACTTGTTGGTGATCTGCTCGAACGCCTTGTCGGCGTCGAGGGACACGCACGCCGTGAGGTCGTACTCGGGGAACTGGTTACCGACAGTAAGCACAGGTGCTCCTCCGCATAGTGCCCGGCCGGCCCGTTCGGCCGCCCGGTCGGACGTACGCGGATCAAGCTGCCATGTTTTCATTGATCAGGGAAATAGCTTCTGACTGATCATTTGATAGGGAGTAGTTATCAGTACGCGCATGCCGACGGTCTCGCAGCTCAGGGCCTTCGCCGCGGTGGCCGAGCACCTGCACTTCCGCGACGCCGCGGCCGTCGTGGGGACGAGCCAGCCCGCCCTGTCCAGTGCGGTCGCCGCGCTGGAGGAGAGCCTGGGAACACAGCTGGTGGAACGTACCACGCGGCGTGTCCTCTTGACTCCGGCCGGCGAAAGGGTCGCCCGGCATGCACGCAGAGTGCTCGACGCGCTCGACGACCTCATGGACGAGGCCGAGGCCGCGCGGCGGCCCTTCACCGGCCCGCTGCACCTGGGGGTCATCCCGACCGTCGCTCCGTACGTGCTGCCGACGCTGCTGCGGCTGGCGCGCGACACCTACCCCGAGCTGGAGTTGTTCGTCCACGAGGAGCAGACCAACTCCCTTCTGGACGGCCTGACGTCGGGGCGCCTCGACCTGCTCGTGCTCGCCCTCCCGGCGGACGTCGCGGGCGTCGAGGAAATACCGCTCTACGACGAGGACTTCACGCTCATCGTGCCGGAGGACGACACCCTCGCCGGCCGAGCCGACCTCCCCCGCACGGCACTGCGCGACCTCGACGTCCTGCTGCTCGACGAGGGCCACTGCCTGCGCGACCAGGCGCTCGACGTCTGCCGCGAGGTGGGCGCGTCGGAGGCGGGCGCGACCCGCGCCGCGAGCCTGCCGACGCTGGTGCAACTGGTCGCGGGCGGCCTCGGCGTCACGCTCCTCCCGGAAACCGCCATAACCGTCGAGACCCGGCCGGGCTCGCAGCTCGCCGTCGCCCGCTTCGCGGAACCGGCGCCCCGGCGCCGCATCGGCATGGTGATGCGCGCGAGCACGGGACGCCGCGAGGAGTTCGGGGAGTTGGCCGCGTCCCTGCGAAGCGCGGTGGCGGGGCTGCCGGTTCGGGTCGTGGAGGACCCGGCGCCACGTCGGTCGGAGGACGGCTGGCTCAACCGGTTCCTTCCCGCCGGTCCCAGTCCGCGGGCAACTCCGGCAGCGGCCAGGCCGGGTCGGGGCGGAAAGCCGGCCAGTCCTCGTTGAACGGCGGGCCCCACGCGCGCACGGCCTCGACCGCACGGTGGCCGTAGGAGTAGATCTCCGCGACGTCGGCGTCGTCGAACCGCCCGGCGTCGCGGGACGCCGCGAGTTCGTCCTCGTCCTTGAAGTGCCAGCGGCGGTCGGGGGAGACCCAGACGTCGAGGACGAGGTCCTCGGTGTCGACGCCGCCCGCCCAGCGCTCGCGCGGGCGTTCGAGGTTGATGTACCAGCCGTTGAACCGCCACTCGGGCGACCAGAACAGCCACACCGACCACGGTTCACCCGGGCGGGCGATCATGAGGACGCCGTTGCCGGTCCACGCCTCCACCGCCGGGACGCGGCCGAGGCGGAAGCGCTGGTCCAGCGGCGCCGAACGGATGTCCGAACCGTCCGGGAGGACCGGTCGGACGCGCCGGGTGCCGCCCGCGAGCCACACCGCGAGCTGGTCGGGGTCGTCGCGGACGACGGTGACCGGGCGGCAGTCGAGCACGTGCCCCTGCCGGAGATAGCGCCACAGGATCCGGTCTCCGGGGGACCACGGCTCCGGCGGTCGGATCCGGCGGGTATCGGTCGCCTCTGTCATCGGGCACCTCCGGGCGGGCGGTCGGCTGCGCGGCCCGCGCCCTCGCCGGCGGCGACAGCGAGCAGGCCAACCCCGGATGCTACGGCGGAATGCGGCGCCGCGGGGGGTTCGGGGAGTGTGCGGGGCCGACGGGGGCCTTGTCGTTCGTCACGTTTGCGTGCGGCGACGCGGGGACGGCCGGGCCCGTTCACGGGCGCGTCATGCGGAGCACGTCGAGGGCCTCGTCCAGCTGGCGTTCGGTCAGGCGGCCGGCCTCGACGTGGCCGCGCTCGACGACGATGTCGCGGATCGTGCGCTGTTCGGCCAGTGCCTGCTTGGCGATCCGCGCGGACTCCTCGTACCCGAGGTACTTGTTGAGCGGGGTGACGATCGACGGGGAGCTCTCCGCGTTCTCGCGCAGGCGGGCGACGTCCGCGGTGACGCCGGCGACCGTCCGGTCCGCCAGGACCCGGGAGACCGCCGCGAGGAGGCGGATCGACTCCAGGACGTTGCGGGCCATCACCGGCATCATCACGTTGAGTTCGAAGTTGCCCGCCGCGCCGCCGAACGCCACGGCCGCGTCGTTGCCGACGACCTGGGCGACGACCTGGCCGACCGCCTCGGGCACCACCGGGTTGACCTTGCCCGGCATGATCGAGCTGCCCGGCTGGAGGTCGGGCAGGCGGATCTCGGCCAGGCCGGTGCGCGGGCCCGAGCCCATCCAGCGCAGGTCGTTGGCGATCTTGTTGAGGCCGACCGCGATGGTGCGCAACTGGCCCGACAGCTCGACGAGTCCGTCCCGTGCGCCCTGGGCCTCGAAGTGGTCGCGGGCCTCCGTGAACGGAAGCCCGGTGTCCGCGGCGAGCGCGGCGACGACGCGGGCGGAGAAGCCGCGCGGGGTGTTGATGCCGGTGCCGACCGCCGTTCCGCCCAACGGGAGTTCGGTGACGCGCGGGAGCGTCGCCTCCAGGCGCTCGACGCCGTACCGGACCTGTGCCGCGTACCCGCCGAACTCCTGGCCGAGCGTGACCGGCGTCGCGTCCATCAGGTGGGTGCGGCCGGACTTGACGACGTCGGCGAAGTCCGCGGCCTTGTGGCCCAGGGCGCCCGAGAGGTGGACGAGTGCGGGGATCAGGCCGTGCACGACCGCGCCGGCCGCCGCGATGTGGATCGAGGAGGGGAACGTGTCGTTCGACGACTGCGAGGCGTTGACGTGGTCGTTCGGGTGGACGTCGCGGCCGAGGCGTTCACCGGCGAGCGTCGCGAGGACCTCGTTCATGTTCATGTTGGACGACGTGCCCGAGCCGGTCTGGAAGACGTCGACGGGGAACTGGTCGTCCCAGCGCCCCTCGACGACCTCGGCGGCGGCCTCCCGGACGGCCGCCGCGATCTCCGCGTCCAGGACGCCCATTTCGGCGTTCACCAGCGCGGCAGCCGCCTTGATGCGGGCCAGCGCCGCGATGTGCGCGTGCTCCAGGGTGCCGCCCGAGATCGGGAAGTTCTCCACCGCCCGCTGCGTCTGGGCGCGCCACTTGGCGTGCGCCGGCACGCGGACCTCGCCCATCGAGTCGTGCTCGACGCGGTGGGGTTCCCGCGCGGCGTTCGGGTCGGCGTCGTTCATCGGTGCCTCCAAGCTCGTGGCGGTACGTCCTGCTCCCGGCGGCCCCTTGTTGCCACAACTCCGGGCCCGGTACCGCTGTTCCCCGGGCGCGGCGGACCTCAGCCCAGCAGCAGCACGTGCAGTGTGCGGGGGCCGGGGGCGCTCTCCTCCGTGGGGGCCGGTGCGGTCGGGCGCCCGCTGATCCACGTCTGCGGGCGGCGCGGGTCGAGCCGGGCGACGGCCTCCGGCACCGTCCCGACGATCTGCTCGGCGCGGACGACGCACAGGTGGTAGCCGGGCAGGAGGGACAGCATCCGGCGGCCCTGGTAGCGTCCGCCGTCCAGCACGATGGTCCCGGTCTCGGCGATCGCCAGGGCGCAGCCGGTCACCGCGCCGTCCGCCCGGTCGCGTGGGCGGTCCGTCAGCTGCCGTTCCTCGCCGACCAGTTCGGCCCCGGCGGCGGTCAGCCAGGTGAGCCTGTGGTCGGGAGGCGCGGCCAGGCGGCGCACTCCGGCGCGGCGCAGTAACGCGGCCGTCGTCCGCACCATCGTGAACGCGTCGGCCCGTGCCACCAGCGTCCGGAAGTCCGTGACCCGTTCCGCGAACATGGCGATCAGGTCCGTGCCCTGGCCGTGCAGGCGGCGGTAACCCCGGTCCACGGCGACGGGTTCCGGCGGGCCGCCGTCCGCGAGCGCGTCGCGGAGCCGGTCCATGATCGCGGCCTTCGCGTCGGTCGGTAGCCCCGGCGGGCGGTGCGGCAGTTCGGCGCGGCCGGGGGTGGCGGTGTGCGGGCCGGGGCCGGTGAGGTCGATGTGTTCGAGGGCGGTGTGCGAGGCGTGCGTGTCGGGGAGGTCGTGCGGGGCGCCGGAGGTGGTCATGGCTCCTCCCGGGGGGTCGCGGACGGGCCTTCCGCGGTCTCGTCGTCGGTGTCGCCCGGCACCTCGTCGCGCGAACCGCCTTCGTCCAGACCGCCGTTGGTGCGCTTGAACCACGTGCGGAAGGACTCCGGGGGCGGCGCCGGCGCGTCGCGGCCGTCGGTCCACCGGGCGAGCGGCCCGGCGAGCACGTGCGGCATGCGGGCGATCACGTGTCGGCCCAACGCGGCGGCGTGCTGGGCGAGTCCGAGCCGCCACGGCTCGGCGAGGCCCCACCGGGCGGCGCTCATCGCGGCCTTCTCGCGATGCCGTGCCGGGCCGCGCCCGAGGTCGGTGAGCTGGGCGCGCTGGTGGGCGAGGACGGCGGGGATGTCGATGCGCACCGGGCAGGCCTCGAAGCACGCGCCGCACAGCGTCGACGCGTACGGCAGCGACGCCGTCTGGGCGTCCACATCGTGCCGGTTCACCCCGCGCAGCTGCGGGGCGAGGATGGCGCCGATCGGGCCCGGGGGGACCGAGCCGTACGCCTGCCCGCCCACGCGCGTGTAGACCGGGCACACGTCCAGGCACGCGGAACAGCGGATGCAGCGCAGCGCCTGGCGTCCCATCCGGTCGGCCAGGACGTCGCTGCGCCCGTTGTCGAGCAGGATGAGGTGGAAGCCGCGCGGGCCGTCGTCGTCGGTCACGCCGGTCCACAGCGAGACGTACGGGCTCATGCGCTCGCCGGTCGACGCGCGCGGCAGCAGGTGCAGGAAGACCTCCAGGTCGCGCCACGCCGGGAGGACCTGTTCGAGGCCGAGCACCGTGACGAGGACATCGGGGAGGGTCACCGACCGGAGCCCGTTCTCGTCGGCGTCGACGGCGCACACCGTCCCGGTCTCGGCGATGGCGAAGTCGGCGCCCCGGACGGTGAGTCCGGCGTTCGCCGCGGCGGTGGCGCGCACGCGGATCCCGGCGTCGGCGAGCGCGTCGTCAAGGCCGGTCTCGCGGGTCGTCGCCGCGGGGACCCCGACGACCTCGGCGGCGGCGTGTTCGCGGGCGATGCGGATCACCAGGGCGTTCGCCTCGTCCGCGTCGCGGGCCCAGTGCACCGTGCCGCCCGCGGCGACGACCGAGCCCTCCAGTTCCTCAAGGTGGTCGGGGAGCCGGGCGATGACGTCGTCCTTGATCACGGCCCCGGCGCGGCGCAGCTTCTCCCAGACGAACGGCGGCAGCTCGTCGACGGCTTCGGCGCGCCGGGAGCGCGACGTCCGGGAGGTGTCGCGCAGTTCGGCGCGCAGCCGGCGGTCGGCGAGCGCGTGGTGGGCGGCCTCGGGGAACGGCGGCATTCCGAGGAAGGCGGGTTCGCGGCGTACGGCCGTCATCGCGGGACCCCCTCGCGCGGTCGGTCCGGGGCGGGGTGGACCGGATCGAGGGACGCGTGGGCCGGGTCGCCCGGCGGATATGCCGCGAGTTCCGGGTGCGGTGCGGTGGCGGCGAGGATGTCGGCGAGGTGCAGCACGCGTACGCCGCCGTGCCGCCGCGACAGGAGCCCGCCGATGTGCGCGAGGCACGAGTTGTCGTCGGCACACAGCACCTGCGCCCCCGTCCGCATGACGGCCGCCGCCTTGTCGGCGCCGATCGCCGTCGACGTCTCGGCGTTCTTGAGCGCGAACGCGCCGCCGAAGCCGCAGCATTCGCTCGCGTCCGGCAACTCCGCCAGGCGCAGTCCGCGCACCTTGCGCAGCAGCCGCAGCGGCCGGTCGCCGACGCCCAGCACGCGGGCGGAGTGGCAGGTCGGGTGGTAGGTGACGGTGTGCGGGAAGAACGCCCCGACGTCCTCGACGCCGAGCACGTCGACCAGGAACTCGCTCAGCTCGAACACGCGCGGTGCCACCGCGTCGACGCGCTCCCGGAAGGCGTCGGCGCGCTTGTCGCGCGCGTCCCGCGCCAGCAGCGGGTGCCGGCCGCGCACCATCGCGGCACACGAGGCCGACGGGGTGACGACGGCGTCGTACGGGGCGAAGGCGGTCGCGAAGGCGCGGGCGAGAGGCGCGGCGTCGCGCCGGTAGCCGGAGTCGAAGTGCATCCGGCCGCAGCACGTCTGCTCGTACGGGAACGCGACGTCGTGGCCGAGCCGACGCAGCAGCCGCACGACGGATTTCCCGGTCTCGGGAAACAGCGTGTCGTTGAAGCAGGTGAGAAAAAGGGCGATCCGCACAAGTCACCTCCGCAGTCGAGACTAAGCGTGGGCGCGCGAGTGTGCCCGGTCACGGGCGGGCCCGGCCGTCCTGCGCCCGCGCGCGTACGCCGTAGTGTCAGCGCATGACGTGGAGGACGGCGCTCACCCGCCGCTTGCCCGGATCGCGCCGGGCCCGGGTCGTGACCGTCGTCGTGGCGGCACTCGCGGTGCTCGCGCTCGGGGCCGTCGCGCTCGCCTCGGGCGACGGCGACGGCGGGTCATCCGTGCGGAGCAGCGACGAGCGCGTGTCCGTGGCCGCGGCGCCGGGCTCGGCCGAGCGCATCCAGCTCGACACCACCGTGTTCTGGCCGGACACCGGCGAGCCCGCCCCGGCGGTGCTGCTCGGGCACGGCTTCGGCGGCAGCAAGGCGACCGTGCGCTCCGACGCCGCGGACCTCGCGCGGCGCGGCTTCGTGGTGATGACGTGGTCCGCGCGCGGTTTCGGCTCGTCGGGCGGGCTGATCGCCCTCGACCAGCCGGATTACGAGGTCGCCGACGCCCGTGCGCTCGTCGACTGGCTCGCCGCCCGGCCCGAGGTCAGGCTCGACGGGCCCGGCGACCCGCGTGTCGGTGCGGCGGGGGCGTCGTACGGCGGTGCCCTCGCGCTGCTGCTCGCCGCCTACGACGCGCGCGTCGACGCGGTCGCCTCGCAGTGGACGTGGCACGACCTCGCCGACGCGCTGCTGCCCAACGCGACCGGGGCCGGACCGGATGCGGGAGTGTTCAAGAAGATGTGGGCCGGGGTGTTCTTCTCCGCCGGGGCGACCTCGATCGCGTCGTCGACGGCGGGCGGCGGTCCGGCGGCCGTGCCGGGGGACACGGCGTCGGTGTGCGGCCGGTTCGCCCCCGAGGTGTGTGCGGTCTACGACGAGGTCGCGCGGACCGGACGGGCGACGCCGCAGGCCGTCGAGCTGCTGCGGCGGGCGAGCCCCGGCCCGGTGGCGGACCGCATCCGCGTCCCCACGCTGCTGATCCAGGGCCAGAACGACTCGCTGTTCCCGCTCGCCGAGGCGGACCGCACCGCGCGGGCCGTCACCCGCAACGGCTTCCCGGTCGAGGTCGCGTGGACGTCGGGCGGCCACGACGGCGGCTCGCCCCAGACGGCGCGGGTGCGCGACAGGACGGCGGCGTGGTTCGACCGGTGGATCGCCTCCGACACGGGGGTGGCGGAGACCCGGCAGCGCCGCGCGGGCACGGAGTCCGAGCCGGCCCCGGCCGGGCCGTTCTCCGTCACGCGGCTCGGCGGCGTGGACACGTCGACGCGCGAGCAGGTCGTCCGCGTCGCGAGCGGGCCGGTGTATCCCGGGATCGACGGGAGCCGGCGGACCGAGGTCGGGCTGACCGGGCCGGAGCAGACCGTCGTGAACCCGCCGGGCGGCTCGCCGCCGTCGATGTCGTCGCTGCCCGGGCTCGGATTGCTGGGCACCCTGGGCCAACTGGGTGATGCGGCGACCGCGACCGGGGGCTTCTCGCTCGACATGCCGGGGCAGAGCGCCTTCTTCACCAGCGAGCCGCTGGACCGGCCGGTGCGGGTGACCGGTGCGTCGTCGGTCCGGGTGCGGGTCTCGGGCGCCGACGACATCGTGCTGTTCGCGAAGCTGTACGACGTCGACCCGTCCGGCGGCGCGGCCCTGCCGTACCAACTCGCGGCGCCGCTGCGGGTGGTGGGTGCGCGCGACGGGCGCGACGTCGAGATCCGGCTGCCCGCGATCGACCGCGAGATCGACAGCCGGCACCGGCTGCGGCTCGTCCTCACGGCCACCGACCTCGGCTACGCGACGCCGGAGGAGCCCGCCGCGTACCGGGTCGCCGTGACCGGGCCGCTTGTCGTGCCCTCGGTGCCCGGGTTGAAGCCGCAACCGCCCGGCTACCCGTGGTGGACGTGGGGGCTGCCCGCCGCGGCGGTTGCCGCCGGCGCGGTGATCGTCGTGACCGGGCGCCGTCGCGCGGCGGCCCGTGCGCCGCGTGCCGACCTCGCCGACGTGCCGTTGCGGATCTCGGGTCTGACGAAGCGTTACAAGGGCGGCAAACTCGCCGTCGACGATCTGTCGTTCGAGGTCGAGCGCGGCCGGGTGCTCGGGCTGCTCGGCCCCAACGGCGCGGGGAAGACCACGACGCTGCGCATGCTCATGGGGTTGATCCACCCCGACGAGGGCGAGATCCGCATCTTCGGCCACGCGGTCACCCCGGGCGCGCCGGTGCTGTCGCGGCTCGGGTCGTTCGTCGAAGGGCCGGGCTTCCTGCCGCACCTGTCCGGGCGCGACAACCTGGAGCTGTACTGGCGGGCGACCGGCCGCCCCGCCGAGGACGCGCACGTCGACGAGGCACTCGACATCGCGGGGCTCGGCGAGGCGCTGGACCGCGCGGTCCGCACCTACTCGCAGGGCATGCGGCAGCGCCTCGCGATCGCGCAGGCCATGCTCGGCCTGCCCGACCTGCTGGTGTTGGACGAGCCGACGAACGGGCTCGACCCGCCGCAGATCCGGGCGATGCGGGATGTTCTGGTCAGGTATGCCACCGGTGACGGGGTGGGCCGAACCGTCGTCGTCTCCAGCCACCTGCTCGCCGAGGTGGAGCAGACCTGTACGCACGTGGTCGTCATGCACCGGGGCCGCCTGGTCGCGTCCGGCCCGGTGGCCGCCATCACCGGCGACGGCAACTCCCTCGCCGTCGGGACGCCCGACCCGGACCGGGCCGTCGACGTGCTCGCGTCCCTGCCGGGCATCGTGACGGTCACGCCGGAGGGCGACGGGGTCCTCGTGCACCTCGCGGGCGCGGAGGCGTCGGCGGTGGTCGCGGAACTGGTCGGCGCCGGGGTGCCCGTCGACCGGGTCGTCGCCAAGCGCCGCTTGGAAGACGTGTTCCTCACGCTGATCGGAGACGGGCAGTGAGCGGCTCGCGTACGCCTCCACCGGCTTCCGCCCCGGACGAGGCGGCACCCACCCGTGCCGCGGGCTACCGCCCCCGCCGCACCCTCCCGTTCCGCGTCGAGGCCCTGCGCCAACTGCGGCGCCGCCGGACGCTGGTGATGCTCGGGCTGCTCGCCGCGGTGCCGTGGGTGCTGGTCATCGCGTTCCAGGTCGGCGGCGACCCGCAGCGCGACGCGGTGCCGACGCTGGTCGACGTCGCCACCCGAAGCGCGCTGAACCTCACGGCGTTCGCGCTCTTCGTCTCGACGGGTTTCCTGCTGGTCGTCGCGGTCGCGCTGTTCTGCGGCGACACGGTGGCGAGCGAGGCTAGTTGGTCGTCGTTGCGCTACCTGCTCGCCGCTCCCGTCCCCCGAGCGCGGTTGCTGCGCGTCAAGTTGGCGGTGTCCCTGGCCTACAGTGCCGTCGCGATGGTCCTGCTCCCGGCGATGGCCCTGCTCGCGGGCGTGGTCGCGTTCGGCTGGGGCCCGCTCGAGATCCCGACCGGCGGCTCGGTGCCGGCGGGGGAGGCGATGCGGCGCATGGCGGTCGTCGTCGCGTACGCGATGGTCTCCCAACTCGTCGTCGCCGCCTTCGCGTTCTGGCTGTCGACGGTCACCGACGCCCCGCTCGGCGCGGTCGGCGGGGCGGTGGGCCTGGTGGTCGTCTCCACTATCGTGGACGCCGTCACCGCACTCGGCGTCTGGCGCGAAATCCTCCCCACCCACTGGCAGTTCGCGTGGGTGGACGCGCTGCAGACGGACATGGAGTGGGAGGGAATGGTCAAGGGCTCGGCGATTTCGGTCACGTACGCCCTGATCTTCGTCGCCCTGGCCTTCCGCCATTTCGAGCGCAAGGACATCGTGTCGTAGCCGATTTCCCACCTACCCGTTCGGCCTCGGCGACTGGTTCCGCGTCGGCGGACCGTCCACGTCGGCCTCGGTGAGCTACGCGGCGGAAGGCCCCGTGGTCACGGCGCGGAGCCCCGTCGACGGCTCGCTGTGGACGGCGGTGTCCATGGTCGGGGACGCGCCGTGGACGCGGATCGGCGGCCCCGCGGCGGACTTCGCCGCCGCGGCGGGCCGGACCGGCGACTTCATGGTCGTCGCGCGGAACCCGGCGAGCGGCGGCCTGTGGATCACGCCGTACAACCACAGCCAGGCCGGAGCATGGACGCCGCAGCCGTGGTTCGACCTCGGGCTGCCCGCACACAGCTCACTCCCCGGCGTCTTCGTACACCCCGCAGGCGGAGCGACCATGGCAACCGTCACCCCCGACGGCACACTCCGGATCCGCACCTGCACCCCCCAATGGACCTGCGGCACACCACCCCCCCTGACCACCCGGCGCCACCCACGGGCAGCGGCAACCCCAGGGGACCCGCCCCCACGTATTCCTTCAGCACGGGCGGCGGGGAGTGCGACGGGGCCGCAGCCGTCGGCGCGGGTCAGTTCTGCCGGACGGGGATTTCTCGGATTACTGTTTGGGTGGGTTCGAGTTGGTTGAAGAAGTCGTTGCCCTTGTCGTCGACGACGATGAAGGCGGGGAAGTCTTCGACCTGGATTTTCCAGACGGCTTCCATGCCGAGTTCGGGGTATTCGATGACCTCGACGGACTTGATGCAGTCCTGGGCGAGGCGGGCGGCCGGGCCGCCGATGGAGCCGAGGTAGAAGCCGCCGTGTTTGTCGCAGGCGTCGGTGACCTGCTGGGAGCGGTTGCCCTTGGCGAGCATGACGAAGGAGCCGCCGGCGGCCTGGAATTGCTCGACGTAGGAGTCCATGCGTCCGGCGGTGGTGGGGCCGAAGGAGCCGGAGGCGTAGCCCTCGGGGGTCTTGGCCGGGCCGGCGTAGTAGACGGCGTGGTCGCGGAGGTACTGGGGCATCTCCTCGCCCGCGTCCAGGCGCTCCTTGATCTTGGCGTGCGCGATGTCGCGTGCGACGACGACCGGGCCGGTGAGCGAAAGGCGGGTCTTGACCGGGTACTTCGACAGCTCGGCGCGGATCTCGGACATGGGCCGGTTGAGGTCGACCTGGACGACGTCGTCCGAGAGGTCGTCGTGGGTGGTGTCGGGGAGGTACTTCGCCGGGTCGGTCTCGAGCTGTTCGAGGAAGACGCCCTCGGGGGTGATCTTGGCCAGCGCCTGGCGGTCGGCGCTGCACGAGACGGCGATCGCGACGGGGAGCGACGCGCCGTGCCGCGGCAGGCGGATCACGCGGACGTCGTGGCAGAAGTATTTGCCGCCGAACTGGGCGCCGATGCCGAGGTCTTGCGTGAGTTTGAGGATCTCGGCCTCGAGGTCGTGGTCGCGGAAGCCGTTGCCGAGCGGCGAGCCGGCGGTCGGCAGCGTGTCGAGGTAGCGCGCGGAGGCGTACTTGGCGGTCTTGAGCGCGAATTCGGCGCTCGTACCGCCGATCACGATCGCGAGGTGGTACGGCGGGCACGCGGCGGTGCCGAGCGAACGGATCTTGCCGTCCAGGAACTTCAGCATCGCGGCCGGGTTCAGGATCGCCTTGGTCTCCTGGTACAGGTACGACTTGTTGGCGCTGCCGCCGCCCTTCGCCATGAAGAGGAATTTGTACGCGTCACCGGCCGTCGCGTACAGCTCGACCTGCGCGGGCAGGTTGTTCCCCGTGTTCTTCTCGTCCCACATCGTCAGCGGCGCCATCTGCGAGTAGCGCAGATTCAGCTCGGTGTAGGCGTTGCGGATACCGCGCGAGATGTGCTCCTCGTCGCGGCCGTCGGTCAGAACGTGCTGGCCGCGCTTGCCCATCACGATCGCCGTGCCCGTGTCCTGGCACATCGGCAGCACGCCGCCCGCCGCGATGTTGGCGTTCTTCAGCAGGTCGAGCGCGACGAAGCGGTCGTTGGGCGAGGCCTCGGGGTCGTCCAGGATCCGGGCGACCTGCGCGAGGTGCCCCGGCCGCAGCAGGTGCGCGATGTCGCGCATCGCCTCGCGGGCGAGCAGGGTCATGGCCTCGGGCTCGACCTGGAGGAAGCGGCGGCCACCGGCCTCGAACGTCGAGACGCCCTCGCCGGTCACCAGGCGGTACTCCGTGGTGTCCGTACCCAGCGGGAGCAGATCCGTGTACGAGAAGTCATTGCTGTCGGCGGGGGCCATGGCCATCCTCGGTCGGCGGAGACAGGGCGTCCACCAGCGTAGAACGCGGGGCTCGCCGCGTTGAGGTGAGGTTGCGCTCACCTCGCCGACCTTCGAAAATCCGTGCGACAGGGCCCGTGCGGATGCCGCGAACGTCACACGCCTTGATGCGACCGCGCCGCCCCGGGTTACGTTGAGACGCGCCGGTGGGCTCGGCGGGCGAGGCCACCGCGCGGAGCGCGCGGAGAGTCGGAGAGGAGGCCGCGCATGGGAGACCTGCTCGTCGGCATCGACCGCGCGAAGGGCAGCGTCGGGGCGCAGATCACCGCCGGGCTGCGCGACGCCGTGCGCACCGGCCGCCTCGCCCCCGGCGACCGGCTCCCGTCGAGCCGCACCCTCGCGGCCGACCTGGGGGTCTCGCGCGGCATGGTCGTCGAGGCGTACGAACAACTCGTCGCCGAGGGCTATTTGACGAGCCGTCACGGCTCCGGCACGCGGGTGGCGGACATCCCCGAGCGTCGCGCGCCCGGCGGGCCCGAGGTGCCGCGCGACGATGACGACGGCTCCGCGCTGCCGTACGACCTCAAGCCCGGCACCTCCGACATGTCGGCCTTCCCGCGGGCCGCGTGGCTCGCCGCGACCCGGCACGCGCTGGCGACCGTGCCGCACAGCCGCCTCTCGTACGGCGACCCGGGCGGCGTGCCCGAGCTGCGCACCGCGATCGCCGCTTATCTCGGCCGGGTCCGCGCGGCCATCGCGTCGCCCGACCGCATCGTCGTCGTCGGCGGTGTGGCGCAGGGCGTCGCGCTGATCGTCCAGGCGCTGGCGACGCGCGGGCACACGCTGCTCGCGATCGAGAACCCGTCGAGTGCCACACAGCGCGGACTGCTCCGCAGCAACGGCCTGCCGGTCGTCGCGGTGCCGGTGGACGGCGACGGCCTCGACGTCGACGCGCTCGCGCGCACCGGCGCCCGCGCGGTGCTCGTCACCCCCGCGCACCAGTACCCGACCGGCGTCGTGCTGTCGCCCGAGCGCCGCGCGCAACTGACCTCGTGGGCGCGCGACGTCGACGGGCTCGTCATCGAGGACGACTACGACGCCGAGTTCCGCTACGACCGCGACCCCGTCGGCTGCCTGCAGGGCCTGGACCCGGACCGCGTCGTGCACCTCGGCTCCACGAGCAAGGCCCTCGCCCCCGGCATGCGGCTGGGCTGGGCGGTGGTGCCGCACACGTGGCTGGAGCAGGTGCGCGAGCTCAAGCAGTACGCGGACCTCGGCTCGGCGGTCATCAACCAGTTCGCGTTCGTTCGGCTGCTGGAGACCGGCGGGTACGACCGCCACCTGCGGGCGATGCGGCTGCGCTACCGCTCGCGCCGCGACGCGGTGGCCGACGCGTTCGCGGAGTTCCTGCCCGAGGTACGGCTCGACGGGATCCGCGCCGGGCTGCACCTGTACGCGGAACTCCCGCCCGGCTGCCGCGAGGAGGCGGTGGTCAAGGCCGCCGCGGCACGGGGCGTGCGGGTCGAGCCCGTCGGCCCGCTGCGCGAGCCGGGCCACGAGGCCACACCCGCCGTCGTGCTGGGGTACGCGTCACTCGGCGAGGACCGGCTGCGCGAGGCGGTGGCACTGCTGGCGGAGGCGTGCCGGGAGGTGGGGACGGGCGGGGCCTGACCGCGGGGCGGTCGGCCGCGCGGGGGAGGGGTGCCGGGGGGTGCCGGGACGTCGGGTGGTCGGAGCCTGAGCGGGGCGGTCGGCCGCGCGGGAGAGGGGCGCGGCGTGCCAGGTGTGGGCGGCGGCGTGCCGGGCGGGCCGCGCCTGAGCGGGGCTCGGTCGGCGGCCGAACCGGGTGCCGTGCCCGTGGCCGGTCGTCCGCGCGACGAAGTGCCGAGCGGGCCCAGCCTGACCGTGCCGGGTCGGCGGCCCGACCGGGTGCCGTGCCCGTGCCCGGTCGTGTGCGCCCCGGTGCTCCGGCCCGGTGGCCGCCCGCGCTCCGTCCCGTCCCCGATCGGGTCGGTGGCGGATCGGCTCGCGACTGATCCGTACGGCCCCCGGGGCGGCTAAGGTCGTCTGCGTGGAGCAGCCTGCGGAGAGTGCTGAGACCCCGGTTCCGGACGGGCCCGAGGGGGCGTCCGGCGTGTCCGACACCGCCGTCGCCGGCGGCGTTCCGGACCCTCCCGGCCCCCGCCGCGCCCCGGAGGCCGCGCGGGAAGGCACCGGCGACACCGCGCCCGCGCCGGTCCCCCCGCCCGCGCCCGCTCCCGCCGTGCCGCCGCCCGCCCCGGCTCGCCCGCCCGCCCCCGTCCCCGGGATTCCGACCGGGCCGGTCGCGCCCGCCGACATGCGCGCGTCCGACGCGGACCGCGACCGGGTCGCCCAAGTGCTGCGCACCGCCTTCGAAGAGGGCCGCATCACGATCGACGAGCACACCGAGCGCATCGAGGCGCTGTACTCCGCCAAGACCATGGGCGCACTCGAACCCCTGACCTTCGACCTGCCGGGGAGCCCGCGCCCGGCCCCGCCGAAGCCGCCCGGCACCCCCGAGCCGGCCTCGCACTCGCCATATCGGCCGTTGCCGCCGGGCGCCGCACCGACCGAAACGCCTTCCGTCGTGGCGGTGTTCGGCGGCGCCGAGCGCAAGGGGCCGGGCCGCATCGGCCGGAAGCTCCGGGCCGCCGCGGTGTTCGGGGGCATCGAGATCGATCTGTCGGAGGCCACGTTCGACGAGCCGGTGCTGATCGTCAACGTGGTGAGTGTGTTCGGCGGCGTCGAGGTGCGGGTGCCGGAAGGCGTCACGGTCCGCGGTCACGGCGCCGGCGTCTTCGGAGGCTTCTCCGTGCACCAGCACGTCGCGGACGATCCCGACGCGCCCGTGGTCGTCGTCCGCGGCGCCGCGGTGTTCGGCGGCGTCGACGTGCGGCGGAAGAGGCCGAAGCCGAGGAAGTCACCGGATATCTGACGTCTCGTCAGGAGAACGGGACGGGCCGCGCGCCGACCCCGGCGGTCGCCGCGCGTGGCAGGTGACCACTTCTGGTGATCACGGCCGCACGGTACGTTGTCACCCCCACCCGCGTTGCCCGCGCGGCGAGATCCGCCCATGCCGCCGACTTCCCGCCGTCCTGCCCGCCGCGCCAAGCGTCGGCCACGCATGCGGCCCGTGCGCCGCGAAACGCCGTGCGGAGCGCGTGCGGACGCCATGACGATTCGGTTGGAAAGAAGACTTAATCGGGCCATTTCCCGGACGTTTCCCGGGTGTTGCTTTCCCGTCAGTTGTCTCGCACGGGGGCATGCAACGGGATTTGGTCGGGTAGGCCGTGGGTGGGACGTACGACCCGCCCAGTTTGCGAGGAGACAAACGTGCCCGACTACAGCGATCCGCCTTCCGCGCACGACATCGTCGAACCGGACCAGCGCGCGTCCACCTGGATTCCGCCCGCGACCGGCGCCTGCCGTTCGGAAGACCTCTGGCTGTTCCTCGGGCGGCCCGAGGAACCCGCGGTCGTGCGGATGGCCCGCGAGGAGGACGCCAAGCGCATATGCGCGCGCTGCGCCGTCCTCCTCGAATGCCGGGACGCGGCGCTGGCCGACGCCACGGCCGCCCCGGAGATCACCGGGGTGCGCGGTGGTCTGACCCCCGAGGAACGCCGAGCGATCGCCCGGCGCCGGCGTCGCCGCGTCAGCCGGCGCGTGGCGGGCCGCTGACCGGCAGCCGCCGACCACCGGCGATCGGACAGCCCGGTTCGGCGCCCGCCGGGTACGCGGCGGAGCCGGACCCGTGACGCGGCCCGGGGCATGTGCGGGCCGCGTGCCGTCCGTTGCCGCGACGACGGGCACCCCGGAGCCGGGGCCGTGATCGCGAGTGGTTCGCGCGGATCGGCGGCCGCGCGGGGCGGATGCCGGGGCGGCGGGTACGCATCCGTGCCTTTCCCGCGCCCGGCGGCACGCCCCGGCTCAGCCGATCCGCGCGGCTCACGCCCCGCGCCTGGCGCCTTCCCGGACCAGCCGGTCGTGCGGGCAGTCCGTCGTCAGGCGTGCCAACTTGCCGAGCATTTCGGTGAGTTCGGCATGCTGCTCGGGTGACAGGTCGGCGATCACCTCGGCGAGCAGGGCGCGCCGCGCCTCGATCAGGCGTTCGACGATGCGCTGGCCCGACGCGGTGAGCACCAGCCGTCCTTCGGCGTCCGTCTCCGCGTGTCCCGCGTCGACCAGTTGGTCGGCGTACTTGCGTACCGACGCGATCGGTTCGTGGATCCTCCCGGCGAGCGCGGTGTCGGTGACCGGGCCGTAGCGGGCGAGCTGCACCAGCCCGAACGCGCACGGGACGGAGATGTCCACCTCGGCACGGCCGATCATGCGCTCGTACCGCGCCCAGCCGTTCTCCCGGTGCACCAGAAGCCCCATCGCCCGCTCGATCTCCTGCACCGAACTCCGCGCGGTGGTCTGGATGCTGTCGAAGGGGTCGGGCGTGTCCGTCGACTTGCGCAACGGGATCTCGCGGAGCAGCAGACTCAGCAGGAACCCCACGACGACCACCGCCGACGCGACCAGGAACACCGTCTGCAACGCCTGCGCGTACGCGTGCACGAACCCGTCGTGGGTCGCGGGCGGCAGCCGGTGCAGCGCGTCCGGGCTGGACGCGACCGTCTCGGGGTCGACGCCGGGCGGCAGTTGCAGCCCCGTCGGGCCCAACTTGTCGAGCTGCTCGCGCAGTTGCGTGTTGAAGATCGAGCCGAAGATCGCCGTGCCGAACGAGCCGCCGATCGACCGGAAGAACGTCGCACCCGAGGTCGCGACGCCCAGGTCGCGGTAGTCCACCGAGTTCTGCACCGCGAGCACGATGACCTGCATGACCAGGCCCAGACCGAGGCCGAAGACCAGCAGGGACAGCGAGGCCGCGAGTGTCGTCGTGTGCTCGTCCATGCGCGACAGCAGGAACATGCCGACGGCCATCACCGCGGTCCCCAGGACCGGGAACATCTTGTAGCGCCCCCACCGCGTGATCAGCCGGCCGCTGGTGATCGACGCGGTCAGCATGCCGACCATCATCGGCACCAGCCGCAGCCCGGACGCGGTCGGCGACGCGTCGTTGACGACCTGGAAGAACAGCGGCAGGAAGCTCAACGCGCCCAGCATCGCGAAGCCGACGACGAACCCGATCGCCGAGGCGGTACGGAAGATCGGCTGCGCGAACAACCGCAGCGGCAGGACCGGTTCGGCGGCCTTGTGCTCCACGGCGATGAAGCAGCCGAGCAGTACCGCCGCGGCGATCCCGAGACCCCAGATCTGCCCCGACATCCACGGGTACGTCGTCCCGCCGAACGTGGTGAGCAGCACCAGGCACGTGGTCGCGCCGGCCAGCAGCACGATGCCCAGGTAGTCGATCGTCGGGCGCGTGCGGATGTCCCGGGTGTGCAGCGAGGCCGAGGTCACCACCAGCGCGAGGAGGCCGATCGGCAGGTTGATGTAGAAGACCCAGCGCCACGACAGGTGGTCGACGAAGAACCCGCCCAGCAGCGGCCCCGCGATACTCGTCACCCCGAACACCGCGCCGAACAGACCCGTGTACCGGCCGCGTTCGCGCGGCGGCACGACGTCGCCCATGATCGCCTGCGACAGCACGATCAGCCCGCCGCCGCCCAGGCCCTGGAGCGCGCGGAACATGATGAGCTGCGGCATGTTCTGCGCGATGCCGCACAGCACCGACCCGATCAGGAAGATCACGATCGCCGCCTGGTACAGCGTCCGGCGCCCGATCAGGTCGCCGAGCTTGCCCCACAGCGGCGTGCTCACCGTCGACGCGAGCAGGTACGCGGTCACCACCCACGACAGGTGGTTGAGGCCGCCGAGGTCGCCGACGATGGTGGGCAGCGCGGTCGACACGATCGTCTGGTCGAGCGCCGCGACGAACATGCCGAGCATGAGGCCCGTGAAGATCAGCCAGAGCCGCCGGCCCTCGACGCCTTCGGGCGGCGGCTGCGTCGCCTCCGCACCGCCGGGCTCGGCCCCGGCACCGCCTCCGGTGCCGCTCTCGGACTGCGCGTGTCGGCCGCGAGGGGTCATACGTCCTCCTGGGGAGCCGAAGCGGGTCGGCGACCGCGATCGCCGACAACTTGTCAGCTATACCCGGAAAAGGAGAACAAAGCGGGCGGATTTGACGCACGCCGTGAACGTGGCGGTGCCGCGGGTTCCGTGCGGGGTTGGGGTGCGGGGGGTGTGTGGGTGGGGGCGGGTGTCGTGTGTGGCGGTGCCGCGGGTTCCGTGCGGGGTTGGGGTGCGGGGGGTGTGTGGGTGGGGGTGGGTGTCGTGTGTGGCGGTGCCGCGGGTTCCGCGCGGTTGGGGTGCGGGGGGTGTGTGGGTGCGGGTGGGTGTCGTGCGTGGGGGTGCCGCGGGTTCCGTGCGGGGTTGGGGTGCGGGGGTGTGTGGGTGGGGGTGGGTGGGGGTGTGGGTTTTCGGTGTGGGTCTCGTGCGAGGTGGTGCCGCGCGGCTCAGGGGGGACGCGTCATCGGGCGGCGGCTCCGGTCGGAGTCGCGGCGGGCGGGCCCCAGCCTTGCGCACGCGGGCGTGCGTGCCCCCGCCCGCACGGCGAACGGGCGGGCGAGGCTCGTGTCGGCGGCGTTCGGTGGTGCCGCTCGGCGTCCTCGCCCGCCCGTTCGCGGGTCCCGTTCGTCCTACCGTGCGCGCTCGAAGTCGATGGTGCTGTACGCCCGCAGCTTCTCCAGGCGGTGGACGCTGTCGATGTTGCGGATCGTGCCGCTCTTCGACCGCATGACCAGCGACGACGTCAGGGCGGTGCTGGAGCGGTAGCGGACCCCGCGCAGCAGTTCCCCGTCGGTGATGCCGGTCGCGACGAAGAAGACGTTGTCGCCGGAGACCAGGTCGTCCGTCAGCAGCACGCGGTTCAGGTCGTGGCCCGCGTCGATCGCCTTCTGGCGCTCGGCGTCGTCCTTCGGCCACAGGCGGCCCTGGATCACGCCGCCCATGCACTTGATGGCCGCGGCGGCGATGATGCCCTCCGGGGTGCCGCCGATGCCGAGAAGGAGGTCGACGCCGGTGCCGTCCTTGGCGGCCATGATGGCGCCGGCCACGTCGCCGTCGGTGATGAACTTGATCCGCGCGCCCGCCTCGCGGATCTCCTTGACGATCGCGTCGTGGCGCGGCCGGTCCAGGATGCAGACCGTGACGTCCTCGGGGGCGGAGCGCTTGGCCTTCGCGACGCGCCGGATGTTCTCGCCGACGGGTGCGGTGAGGTCGACGACGTCGGCGGCCTCGGGGCCGGTGACGAGCTTTTCCATGTAGAAGACGGCGGACGGGTCGTACATCGAGCCGCGCTCGGCGACCGCCATGACCGCGACGGCGTTGTTCATGCCCTTCGCGGTGAGCGTCGTGCCGTCGACCGGGTCGACCGCGACATCGCATTCGGGGCCGGAGCCGTCGCCGACCCGTTCCCCGTTGAACAGCATCGGCGCGTCGTCTTTCTCGCCTTCGCCGATCACCACGACACCGTTCATCGACACGGTGTGGATGAGCGTGCGCATGGCCTTGACCGCCGCGCCGTCGGCACCGTTCTTGTCACCCCGGCCGACCCAGCGCCCGGCCGCCATCGCGGCGGCCTCGGTGACGCGGACGAGTTCGAGGGCGAGGTTCCGGTCCGGAGCCTCGGGATCGACGACGAGCTGCGGCGGTACGGACTGGTCCGTCATGGTGGCGGGCCTTTCCAGTCGGGGAATCGCATCCGGGACCTTGAGGGTGCCCTGATCCCCGGTGACCGTACTCGTCCTCCTCGGTGCGGGCGGCGGCGCTGTCAGGCAACGCAGCTGACACCAGGACGACGCGGCCCCGGGCCCGGAAGATTCCAACGGGATTGCCCCGATGCTATCGGCACCGACCGGTATCGGCGCAGGTAGGGCCCGACCCGTGCGTCGTTTCGGGGTGTTTGCGGCTGTTCGTCACAGCGCGGTGAGCGTGACGCCCGTCGCCTTGACACCGACCCACACCGGCATCCCCTCGCCGAGGCCCAGTTCCGCCGCGGCGGGCGCGGTGATCTCGGCGACGACGTCGGGACCGTCCGCCCCTTGGACGGAGACCCGCAACCGCGTTCCGGTGCCGGTGACTTCGACGACGTCGCCGCGCCACACGTTGCGCTCGCTGCCCTCGGGCCGCTCGCGGTGCAGGGTCACGTGGTCGGGGTGCACGGTCACCAGCACGGGTCCGTGCGGGACGGCGTCGGCCGCGGTGAGCCGGTGTCCGCCCGCGAGCCGGATGCCCTCTGAACCTCCCTGGCCCGTATAGGCGTTGAGCCCCAGCATGCGGGCCACCCAGGCCGATCGGGGCGCGCGCGTGACCTCGCCCGGAGGAGCGTCCTGGACGACCGCGCCCGCCTCGATCACGAGCATGCGGTCGGCGAGGCTCAGCGCGTCGACGGGGTCGTGCGTGACCATCAGGCACGCGCCGTCGTACGGGCCGAGGTGGCGGCGCAGCGTGTGGCGTACGGCCGTGCGGGTCTCCACGTCGAGCGCGGCCAGCGGCTCGTCGAGCAGCAGCAGGCGCGGCTCGGGCGCGAGCGCGCGGGCGAGGGCGACCCGCTGCTGCTGGCCGCCGGACATCTGGCCGGGACGCCGCCCCGCGAGGTCGGCGAGACCGAGCCGATCGAGCCATTCCCGTGCGGTGTCGTGTGCCTGACGGCGGCTCAGGGCGCCGCCGCGCAATCCGTAGGCGACGTTGCGTGCCGCGGTCAGGTGCGGGAACAGCGCGCCGTCCTGCGGCACGTACCCGATGTGCCGTCGGTGCGGGGGAAGGCCGCTGACGTCCCGGCCGTCGATCGCGACCGCGGCGCGCGCGGGGCCGGGCAGGCCCGCGAGGGCGCGCAGGAGGGTCGACTTCCCCGCGCCGTTCGGGCCCACGACGGCGACGACCTCCCCGGCCGCGACGGTGAGCCGCGCGGTGACAAGGCCTTCCACGCGGGCCGCGAGGGGGGCGGTCACCGCGGCGCCCTCGGTCGCGCCCACGTCGAACGTCGGCCGCGTAGCGAGGTCTTCGCCGGGCCGAGCCATCGGCCGCGGAGGGCCACCAGCACGATCACCGAGACCACGAGCAGCAGGAGGCTCACGGCGACGGCGGTGTCCGGGTCGTCCTGCAGCATCAGGTAGACGGCGAGCGGAAGCGTCTGCGTCTCGCCGGGCAGGTTCCCCGCGAACGTGATCGTGGCCCCGAACTCACCGAGGGCCCGCGCCCACGCCAGCGCCGCACCGGCCGCGAGCCCCGGCGCGATCAGCGGCAGCGTGACCGTCGCGAAGACGCGCAGCGGGCCCGCGCCGAGGGTCGCCGCGGTCTCCTCGTAGCGGCGGTCGAGCCCGGCGATCGCGCCCTCCACCGACAGCACCAGGAACGGCAGCGCGACGAACGCCCCGGCCAGCATCGCCCCCGTCATCGAGAAGGTGAGCCTGATGCCCAGGTCCTCCAGCCAGGGCCCGAGCAGGCCCCGGCGCCCGAACGCGAGCAGCAGCGCGACACCGCCGACGACGGGCGGCAGCACGAGTGGCAGCAGCACCAGCGCGCGCACGAGCGACTTGCCCGGGAACTCGACGCGGGCCAGCAGCCACGCCAGCGGCACGCCGAGCACCAGGCTGATGCCGAGCGCGCCGAACGAGCACTGCAACGAGAGCCGGAGCGCGGTGCGTACGGCCGGATCGCCCAGCCGGTCCGGCAGCGACTCCCACGGCGCGCGCACGAGGAGCCCGACGAGCGGGAGCAGCACGAACGCGAAGCCGAGGAGTGCCGGAAGCCACAGCGGCAGCGGGACGCGCTGCCGCGGGGTGCGCGCGCGGTCGGGACCGGGGAACGCGGCGCGCGCCGGGGCGGCGCTCTTCGTCCCCCGGTCCTGACGCGGCGGGGTCATGGCGCGACGAAGCCGTATTTCGCGAGGACCTGCTGCGCCTCGGGAGTCAGCAGCCACCGCGTGAACGCGTTGGCCGGCCCTTGCTTGCCGCTGTCCTTGATCACCGCGACCGGGTAGGACGCGACGACGTTGAACTGCTCGGGGATCTCGACCGACGTGACGTCCTTGCCCGCCGCGGAGGCGTCCGTGGTGTAGACGATCCCGGCGTCCGCCTCGCCCATGCGCACGCGCGTGACGACGGCCTTGACGTCGGTCTCCTCGGACTTCGGTTTGACGTCGACGCCCGCCTTCGTCAGCGACTCGCGCGCGTAGCGGCCGACCGGGACCGTCGGACCGGCCAGCACCACCGTCAGGTCGCCGCGTGCGAGATCGGCGAGCGACGTGACGTTCTTCGGGTTTCCGGCGGGCACGATGATCGTCAGCCGGTTCGCGGCGAAGACCTGCGGCGCGTTGACCTCGCCGGTCAGCCCGTCCATCGTCTTGGTGTCCGCCGTGGCGATGACATCGGCGGGCGCGCCCTGCTTGACCTGCGCCGCCAGCTCCTGGGAGCCGGCGAACGAGAACTTGACCGTCTGGTCTTTGTGGTTGTTCGTGTAGACCGTCGAGGCCTCGTTGAACGCCTCGGTCAGCGACGCGGCGGCGAGCACGGTGATGGTGGACGGCTCGGCCGCGGCGGGTGCCCCGGCCGACGGCGCGCCGCTCGCGCCCGTCGGCTTGTCGTCCGAATCGTCGTCCCCGCACCCCGCCAACAACAGCAAGGCCGCCGAAACCGCGGCGACAGGCGGTGCCGTACGCCTCAATATCCTCATGGCAGCTCCACAGTGACGCTGGTCGATTTGACCGACGCGACCGCCTCCACACCCGGCACCAGGCCGAGTTCCTCGACGGCCTCGCGGGTCAGGAGCGAGACCACCCGGTGCGGCCCCGCCTGGATCTCCACCTGTGCCGCGACGTCGCCGAGAATCACCTTCGTCACGATGCCCGGGAACGAGTTCCGCGCCGAGGTCGGACGGGGGTTCTCCGGCACACCGGAGCCCGACTCCTCGGCCAGCGCGACCGCGAACGCGGCGAGCGCCGCACCGTCGACCACGCGGTGCCCGTTCTCGTCACGGGCGGTGGGCAGGCGCCCCGAATCCGCCCAGCGGCGGGCGGTGTCCGGGCTCACACCGAGAAGCTGGGCGACCCGGCCGATGCGGTAGACAGGCATGTGCCGGACCGTACCGTACTCTCCCTTGGCGCATGCAAGGGGTGATCGATGGGATACCTCGCACATGCGGGAGCACCGGATTCCTGACGACACCCGCTGCCGAGGCACCCCCGGGCATGGGGGACGATGGTGCGGTGGCAAAGAAGCGTGGGCTCGAAACCGTCCGGGACATGGTGTTCTCGCTCGGGGCCGTCGGCATCGTCGTCGTGCTGCTCCTCCTGTTCGGGCGGCACAGCGAGCAGGACCCGGTCAAGCCGATCGACTACACGCTGAAGTTCCAGCAGGCCAGCCAGGTCGCGCCGTACCCGCTGCTCGCCCCCGAGGGGCTGCCCGAGCGCTGGCGCGCGACGTCCGCCGACTTCGACGGTGTCGACCCCGCTCAGACCACGTGGCACATCGGCTTCATCAACCCGGCCGAGGAGTACGCGGCCGTCGAGCAGACCAACGGCACACCGGACGGCTTCGTCAAGGACAAGGGCAAGAACGGCAAGGCGGCCGGCGTCGTCGACGTCGCCGGCGAGCAGTGGAAGTCGTACGACGGTCCCAAATACCGCTCGCTCGTGCGGGTGGACAACGGCGTGACGACCATGGTCACCGGCACCGCGACCTACCAGGATCTCGCCACGCTCGCGGCGGCGCTGCGCCCGGCGGTTCCTCTGCCCGGGATGGCCCCCGCCGCGCCCGCGGCTTCCTGACCCGCGGGAAACAGCTCCGCCGGACGCCCGGACGATCATCGCCAAATGCGTCCTGACCTGCGCAAAGGCCTCTCGGATGGCGGTCGGCGGAATATCATCTTCCGGACGTTTGGTGGGGCGGCATCGGAAGTTCACTCCGGAGTCGCCCGGATGTCTTGATCCAAATGTCAGCCTTCGGCAGTGGATGTCTCGTACTTCTGCGGAACCCTTGCCGAGCTGAGCGCCGAGCGGCTGTACCGCCTGCTCGCGCTGCGCAGCCAGGTCTTCGTGGTCGCCCGCCAGCGGGCACGCCACGAACCCGACGGACTCGACATCGAACCCGACACCCTGCACGTGTGGGCGGAACTCGACGGCATCCCGGTGGCGACGCTGCGCCTGACCGAGGACCCCTCGGGCTTCCCCCGCCTGAGCCGCCTGTGTACCGCGACGCCGCACCGCCGCAAGGGATACGCCTCCACGCTGCTCGATCACGCCGTCAACCTCGCGGAAGGCCGCCCGATCGTCGCCGACGTCTTCGTGCGCAGCGCGCCGTGGTTCCAACAGCGCGGCTTCGCCGCGCAGGGCGGCAGGTCGGTCGTCGACGGCGAACCGCACACGCACCTTCGCTATGACCCGGCCTGGCTGACCGCGCAGGCGGAGGCCAACGCGTCAGGTCAGCCGTACGTTCCGGCGTGGGTCGCGCTGTGATCCGCGCGGCGGGCCGGTGGTGGCGGCCGGTCGACAGCCGCCCGGGGGACGGCTGGGAGGTGCTGCCCCGACTGCGGTGGGTGGTCGTCGGCATCGCGGTGGCGCTGGTGGTGCTCGGGCTGACGATCGCGATGGCGGTCGCGGGCGGATGACGCCAGGGGCAGGGCCCGGCGTGTGTGCCGGCCCCTGCCCCTGGCGGTGAAGCGCCCCTGGCGGTGAATCCCGCGTCGGTTACTCGGTCTCGTGCTCCTGTTCCCGCTCCCGCACGACCGCGTCGAGCCGGGCGCGGGCCCCGTCCAGCCACTGCTGGCACACCGTCGCCAGTTTCTCCCCGCGCTCCCACAGCGCCAGGGACTCCTCCAGCGTGATGCCGCCGGTCTCCAGTTTACGGACGACCTCGACCAGTTCGTCGCGCGCCTGCTCGTATCCGAGGGACTCCTCGGGGGAGTCCGCCGCCGCGTCCGCGTTCTTCTTGGCCATGGCGCCCAGCCTATGCGGCCCTACCGACGTGCCGGAACGACGTACACGACCGCTCCCCGGTCCTTGCCGAGCACGCTCGCCACGCGCACGGTCACGCCGTACGCCCGCTCGGTGCCGGGGTCGCCGGTGCCCAGTTCGGAACCGCCGTACGGCACGCCGTAGTGCGCGGTGTCGGGGCTGCCGTCGGGCAGGACGACCCGTGTCGAATACGGCGCGCGCGCGGGGACTACGGTGCCTCCGTCGCGGAACCGGTCGACGGGCTGCCCGTCGAGGTATTCGACACCCGCGGCCCACCCGCGCGCGTCGGTGAACGCGGGTTGTCCGGGGAGCGCCGGGAACTCCTGGCACCACTCGCCCCGCGTGTGGCACGCCTCGAAGGGGGCCGTGGGATCGGGGGAGAAGGCCGCGTTCGACGACTGCGCGCGGTTCTCCAGGTTCTTCAGCGGATTGCGCGCGCCGGTGTAGTTGTCGCCGGCCTCGCCGCTCCACCGCAGCGGATCGACGTGTGCGTCGACGAGCAGCACCGACCCCTTCGGGCCGTGGCTGGGAGGATCGTCGAGCGAGAACCGCACGCCGTTGTTCTGGTACTCGGTGTCGCGCAGCCACACCAGCAGCCCCGGCACGTTGTAGGGGACGCGCGCGACCTTCGTGCCCTGGCCGTCGCCCGCGCCGCGCACGGTGGTGTACGCGTAGCGCAGGCCCTCGTCGAAGCCGGTGGGCGTGCGCCACTCCAGGAGGTAGTACTGCTCGCGTTCGAACGAGCCCGACGTGCGCGACCACCCCTCGCCGCGTGTGATCGTCGACGTGCCGAGCACCGGGCGCCAGCCGGCGTCGTCGCTTTCGACGTCGTCGGACCACACCGTCGCGCCGTCCACGACCAGGCTGAAGTCGTCGGCGAACCACCCGCGTTCGGCGAACGCCGCGTCCGTCATGAGGCCGAGGCGCACCTGCACCGTGCGGCCGGCGTACGGGGTGAGGTCGACGCGGTCGTGGCGCCAGCCGCCGCTGTCGCCGGTGAGGCCGTCGGTCTTGCGGAACTCGGCGAGGTTGCGGTTGGGGTCGCGGTAGTCCGGCGGCGTCGTGTGCGGGGTGCCGGCCTCGTCGACGACCGGGAGTTGCCGCCACGTGGCGCCGCCGTCGGTGGAGACCTCGACGAAGCCGAAGTCCCAATCCTCTTCGATCACATAGTCGTTCCACATCCAGAAGGCGGCGTTTTGGGCTCCCGCCGGGACGGTGACGTCGCGCACGATCGCGGTGTCGGCCCATTCCTGGTCGCGGCCCGAGTACCACATGCCGGAGCCGGAGTGCGGCGTGCCGATCCGCACGGTCTCGGGCGGGAGGTCGACCCGCACCGAATCCCGCGTCCCGGCATGGGGTTTCGCGGCGGAGCCGAGGAGGATCGCGCGCTGCGGGTCGTCGACCTCGACGCGCTGGGGGTCGGTCCAGCCGAGGACGTACTTCGACCACGCGCCCATGTGTGCGGGCAGTGACTGGAACAGCGGCCCGCTGTGCGAGCCGGAGGCCATCAAGTCCCAGAAGTCGACGTCGCTTTCGCCGCCGCTGAAGTTGTCGTACAGGTCCGGCAGGCCCAGGTCGTGGCCGAACTCGTGGGCGAAAACGCCGACTCCGGAATCCTCCGGCTGCACGATGTAGTTCGCCACCTTGAGATCGGTGCCGGGGACCTGGTGCCCGCGCAGCACGTTGCCCGCGTGCGCCCAGATCGCGTACGTGCCCTCCGCGCCGCCGCCCGCCGACTTGTCGCGGCCCGCGTGTACGAGGACCAAGTGGTCGATCACGCCGTCGGGTTCGCGCAGGTTGCCGTCGTGGTCGGCGTCGCCGAGGTCTTCCTTGTCGTAGTCGGCCCACGGGAAGTCGGGCTGCGCGGCGGCCAGGGCGTCGACCGCGTCGGTGACGAACTGCCGTACGCCGCGCGGGTTGTCGGGGTGGCCGCTGTTGTCCTGGCGCGGTGCGTCGCAGTGCCCGGCGGCGTACCACGCCTCGGAGTGCGGCACCTTCACCCAGCCGGCCGCCTCGCCGCCGACGCTGTAGGCGCCCTTCGACATCTCCTGGTAGAAGTTGCGCATCGTCAACCCCGTGAGGTCGACGCCGGGTTGCCCGTCCGGCCCGGTCAGGTCGGGGCGTACGCGCTCGGTCAGGCCGGTTTCGGAGTAGAGCGTCGCGTTGTAGTAGGCGGGTGAGAAGTCGGGCACCCACATCGAGTTGTTGTCGTCGCTGCCCGCCGGGTCGGGAAGCCTGTTGTGCAGCGGCCCGTTCATGACCGTGCCCGGCGGCTCGGTCACACAGGTCGGATCGGCGACGCTCGTCGGGCGCGTGAACCCGGAGAAGTCGTCGTTGGCCTGGTCGTTGAACTCGACCAGAATCGTGAGCAGTCGCGCCTCGTGCGTGGCCTCCGGGTCGAGCCCGGCCCGGCGTTCGTTCTCGGCGCGGATCTCCCGCGGGCTCTTCCCGGTCGCGCTCGCCTCGGCCTCGATCGCCGCGAGTCCGCGCGCGGCGGGGGGATTGCCGTCCGCGAACTTCCGGTCCACCGCTTGTGCTTGGCGCGTCGCGGCCTCGATCCGGGCCGACGCGGCGGTGTCCACGGCATGCGGATCCGGCGGCAGATCGTCGCGCGGCGCGACGTAGTTGACGTAGTAGTCGGCCTCGGACGGCACCCACACGGCGGGCGCGTCGGCGGCGGCCCGCGAGGACGACCACGGCGCCGCCCCGGAGACCAGCGCCGCCCCCACTAAAGAGGCGGCGAGCAAACGACGACACAACGGACCGGCACGGCGCATGGCAGCTCCTCGGGGGACGACTCCGGAAGCTTTCGACGTTAGGTTCCCCCGCTCCCGACCATCGCCACCACACCTTCCGCCCCCGCCGAATCACCCCATCGGACGTTCGTGCGGACCGGCGCGGTCAGGGCAGCAGTTCGCCGAGGAGCGTACGGGTCCGGCGCTCGATCTCGTCGCGGATGGGGCGTACGGCGTCGATGTCCCGGCCCGCGGGGTCGTCGAGCCGCCAGTCGAGGTAGCGCTTTCCGGGAAAGACGGGGCAGGCGTCGCCGCAGCCCATGGTGACGACCACATCGGACGCCCGGACGGCTTCGGCGGTGAGCACCCGGGGAGCCTGGCCGGCGATGTCGATGCCGACCTCCCGCATCGCCGCGACGGCCACGGGGTTGACGCGGTCGCCGGGCACCGACCCGGCGGAGAGCACGTCGACGCGGCCCGCGCCCAGGTGGCGCAGGAAGCCCGCGGCCATCTGCGAGCGCCCGGCGTTGTGGACGCAGACGAAAAGCACGGAGGGGCGGTCCGACGGGGTCGGCGGCATGGGGGCGGGATCCTTTCCGGGGTGGGTGGGCGGCCTACGCCGCGCGTGCGGTGCCGCGTCCGAACACGACGGGCACCAGGGCGAGTCCGATCGTCGCCCCGACGACTTGCGCGGCGACGAAGCCGGGCACGGACGCGGGGGCGATCCCGGCGAAGGTGTCGCTGAAGGCGCGGCCGACGGTGACGGCGGGGTTCGCGAATGATGTGGACGAGGTGAACCAGTAGGCCGCACCGACGTAGGACGCGACCGCGACCGGTGCCGCGTGCGCGCGTCCGGTGCGGGCCAGGCCGAAGACCACCAGGACGAGCCCCGCGGTGGCGACGACCTCGCCGAGCAGCAGGTGCCCGGCGGAGCGGTCGTGCGCCGACCAGGAGACCGGCGCGCGGTCGAACATCGCGTTGGCCACGACGGCTCCGAGGACCGCCCCCGCGACGTGGGCGGCGACGTACGCGGCGGCCTCGCGCGCGGTGACGCCGGGACCACCGCGTCGCCTCGTCCACCACTCGGCGAGCGTGACCACGGGATTGAGGTGCGCGCCCGAGACCGGGCCGAGCAGCAGGATCAGCACGCCGAGCCCGAGCACGGTCGCGAGCGCGTTCGCGAGCAGCCGGACGCCGTCATCGGACGACAGCGCGGCGGCCTGGATGCCCGAGCCGACCACGATCATCACGAGCGCGGCCGAGCCCACGAACTCCGCCGCCGCGCGGCGCGCGAGAGGCACGGGCGGCGGCCCGGGGGGTGCGTCGGCCTCCGCGACCGGCTCGTCCGCCGGTACGGCCGGTACGGCCGGTACGGCCGGTACGCCGGTCACGTCGACAGGTCCAACACACCCGCCAGCGCGGCCACCACGGGCGGCGCGACCCGGTAGTACACCCACGTCCCGCGCCGCTCGGACGTCACCAGGCCGGCGTCGCGGAGCTTCTTGAGGTGGTGCGAGACGGTCGGCTGGGAGACCCCGACGTCCTGGATGTCGCAGACGCACGCCTCGCCGCCCTGGTACGACGCGATCAGCGAGAACAGCCGCAGCCGCACGGGATCGCCGAGCGCTTTGAACATCACCGCGATCCGCTCGGAGTCCGCGACGCCCAGCGGCTCGCGCGACAGCGGCGCGCAGCACGGCACCACGGCGTCGTCGCCGTTGTCCACGACCGGGAGCTCTCGCAGATTCGACATACATCGATATTGACAGACGTCGATACACGGTGGCAACGTCGTCTGTATCGACAGTGATCAATACAGCGATCGGAGATCCGCCATGCCCCGCGTCCAACTCGCCCTCCGCGTCCCCAACCTGAACGCGTCGGTCGCCTTCTACACGCGGCTCTTCGGCATCGAACCGGCCAAGCTGCGCGACGACTACGCCAACTTCGCCGTCGCCGAGCCACCGCTCAAGCTCGTCCTCATCCAGGGCGCCGAGGGCGAGCCGACCGCCATGGACCACCTCGGCGTCGAAGTCGAGACCCCCGGCCAGGTCACCGCCGCCACCGCCCGCCTCGCGGCGACCGGGATGACGACCGTCGAGGAGAACGACACCTCCTGCTGCTACGCGCTGCAGGACAAGACATGGGTCCACGGCCCCGGCGGGGAGCCGTGGGAGGTCTACGTCGTCAAGGGCGACGCCGAGAGCCCGGCCCGCCCCGCCGGCAGCGCGTGTTGCGCGCCCGCCCCCGGCGCGCACGCCGGAGCGTGAGGCGCCGCGGAGGTGAAGTGGCGTCGAGGCACCCGGCGTTCGCTACCGTAAGGACTCGGATGGTCACCAACAGCTCCCAATGAAACGGTTGTTCGCCGTGTCCGCGGGCACACCGTCGGTGGGAAGGAGTGGGTCGCATGGGCACACGGGGTAGGCCGAACGACAGCGAGCAGCAGGGCAATCCGATGGACGGCCAGTCGCCGACCATCGGGGGCGGCGACACCGGCACCCGCCGCAAGCCCAAGGACACCGACAAGGACACCGACACGTGAGCGATGCGCCCGACAACGCGTCGGTGCGCCTGCTGGGGAGGGACCGCACGCCGTTCCTCCCCGACAGGCTGTGGCTCGACGGCGCGTGGGTCTCGCGGGCCGACCGTCCCGCCCGATGGGAGGAGGCCGCCCGCGCGGATGTGGCGGTGACGACGCAGACGCGGGGGGTGGTCCCGTCCTCGTCGGCGTCCATGCCGAGCGTGGTGGCGGACATCCTCGACGCGTGTGCGGTGCGACCCGGGCACCGGGTCCTGGAGATCGGCGCCGGCACCGGCTACACCGCCGCGCTGCTGAAGGACCGCGTCGGCCCGCACGGGTCGGTCGCCTCGATCGAGGTCGATCCGGAGGTCGCCGCACGCGCGCGGCGCAACCTCGATGCCGCCGGGGTCGACGTCGAAGTGGTGTGCGGCGACGGCTTCGCCGGTCTGAAGCGGGGAGGCCCGTACGACCGTGTCCACGTGACCTGCGCGATGCGGCACGTGCCCACGGCGTGGCTGGAGCAGTGCGCCGGCGGGAGGATCGCGATGCCGTGGGGGCCCGCGTTCAGTACGGACCGCGTGGTGGCCCTGGACGTGGCCGACGGGCAGGGCGTGGGCCGGTTCGGTGCCGTCGCGTCGTTCATGGTGATGCGCGCGCAGCGGTCCCGCGCGTGGGACGCGTGGCCCGAGGGCGGCGAGACGCGGCCCGTCGACCTCGGCCTCGACTGGCGGCGGCTCGACGGACCCCTGGGCGGATTCGGCGAGTTCGTCGTCGGCCTGCTCCTCCCGGGCGTCACCCACCGCACCAGTGGCGGCGACCCGGAGGACGGCGAACGGGTGGTGTGGCTGGAGCGCGACGGGGTGTACGCGTCCGTCGGTTTCGGGGCGGGTGTTCCCACCACCGCGACCGGCGACGAGCGCCTGATCCGCGACTACGCGGACGCGGTGGCCTGGTGGTACGACCACGGCCGCCCGGAATCCGCCGGCTTCGGCCTGACGGTGACGGCGGACGGCGAACGCGCCCACCAGCGCGTGTGGTTCGGCTCCCCCCACGGGCCCGCTTGGGAGCACTGACCCGTCGCCCCGGGGGCGGGGCGCATCCACGACGAACTTAGGTTAGGCTAACCTAAAATTCCTTCGTGGAGAGGGCTCCGTCATCGCCGGCAACCAACCCCAACGCGGGCAGTCGTACCGGCCGTTCCGGGTGACGGTGAAGGACAGCCGAGAGCTGTCCCCCCACGCCCAACGCGTCACGTTCACGGGAGAGGACTTGTCGCGGCTGGTCGTCGGCGGCCCCGACCAGCGCGTGAAGCTGTTCGTTCCCCGTGACGGAGAGCCCGCGCCGCGCGTCGCGCCTGACGCGGGGACGTGGCGTGACGCGGTGGCCGGGATCCCCGCCGAACAGCGGCCTCATCCCCGGACGTACACGATCCGCGCCCACCGGCCCGACGCGCGCGAGGTGGACATCGACTTCGCGTTGCGCCGGCCGGGCGGACCGGCGTCGCGCTGGGCAAACGAGGCACGGCCGGGCGACAGCCTCGACATGCTCGGCCCGATCGTCCGCGAGAACGGCGGCTTCACCTTCCAAGACCGGCCGCGCGACCGCCAGTTGCTGGTGGGCGACCAGGCGGCGCTGCCCGCGATCGGCGCGATCCTGGAGTCGCTTCCCCCCGGAGCACGCGGAGACGCCGTCATCGCCGTCCCGACGGACGCGGACCGGCAGCGGCTCGCGGCGCCCGACGGCGTGAACGTGACATGGCTGCCGGGTGCCGACGGTCAGGCGATCCTGAACGCCGTGGCCGAGACGGACGTACCGCGTGGGGGTGTGTACGCGTGGCTGGCCGGTGAGACGTCGACGGTCAGCGCCGTCCGGCGGCACTTGGCGGAGCGGGGCGTCGACCGCTCCTCGATGACGTTCATGGGCTATTGGCGCCACGGTCACAGCGAGGAGGGGAGGCTTCAGCCGAAGCCCGCAGCCGAACGGCGGCAACAGCGCGGCGTGACGGCCGCCGCGCAGGGTTTCGCCCCCGTACGGTCGGGCGCGGACGCCCGGGCCCAGCGGTCGACGCGGACGCACGTCGAGCGGCCGGTCGACCTGCGCCCCGATCCCGAACTGCGTTTTCGCCCGGGATTCCGGGGCGCGCGCAAGACGCACCCCGCGCTGTCCCTGGCGGTCGAGACGACGATCAAGCGGATGGCCTGACGGGGTTGAGGGCGCGGCTCAGGCGTGCTTGACGGTGGTGGTGAGGGTGGTCCAAGAGGCGGCGGGGATGGTGAGGTTGCCGCGGGAGGTGTCTTTGCTGTCGCGAACGGCCATGGTGTGAGGGCTGATACGCGCTCCCTCGACGCACTCGCCGCCGCTGTTGTCGCTGTAGCTGGACTTGAACCAGTGAACGGACTTGGGCGTGGAGGCCATGGCGTCAGCGCTCCCTCTTGAGCGCGGTGGTCAGGGCGTTCCACGAGGTGGTGCCGATGGTGAGGTTGCCGCGGGAGGTGTCTTTGCTGTCACGGATCGCCATCGCGACGGTGCCGAGGCGTGCGCCTTCGATGCACTCGCCGCCGGAGTTATTGCTGTAGCTGGACTTGAACCAGTCCCCAGACTGGGGCGTGGAAGTCATGTGGTTAAAGCTCCTTGATGGCCTGGTCGATCATGCGCAGGGAATCTTGCGGGCTGGACGCGACGGCCTGCAACTCGTCGAAAGCCTCTTGGTATTTGGTTACCACGCGATCCTCTCGGACGACCCAGTCGTCGGCAAGCTTCTCCATGTAGATCAGCGGCCTGAGCCCGGCGTCCTTGGCAAATGCCAAGATCGTGAACTGGCCGTCCATGGCCGGGTGCACGCCGACCTTGAACGGCACAACTTGCAGTCTCACGTTTGGCAGCCGTGCCAGATCGGCCATGTATCCGAGTTGCTGGCGCGCGACCGCCGTGCCGCCGACCTCGCGGCGCAGTACGGATTCGTTCACGACAGCGGTCAGTTTGAGCGGTGAGTCGGGACGATGCAGCACCTCCTGCCGCGTCATGCGCATAGTCACGAGCAGATCGACATCCGCCTCGTCCAAGCCGATGTGTGCGGCTTGGTGGAGGGCTCGTACGTACGGCTCGGACTGCAACAGCCCAGGGACGAACTCTGATTGATATGTCTGCAAGCGCTCAGCCGTCGCCTCTTGCCCGATGAACGCCCTCAAACTCGGCCGGATCACCGGCCGGAACTTCGGCGACTGCCACCAATCCCGCCGCGTCTTCGTGACGACCGCGTAGCCCTCCAGCACCGACCGCGTCTCCGCGTCCGCCCCGTACACCTCGCACAGCGCCATCACGTCCGTTAACTCCACGATGGCGTTCTCGCCCTTCTCCAGCCGCGTGATCTTCGACGGGCTCCACAGCAGCCGCTTGGCCACCGCGCCCGCCTTGTGGCCGGATTCCATTCTGAGCCTGCGCAGTTCGGTACCGAGCTGGAGCCGGCACAGGGCAGGGGGCGCGGATTCCATATCTCCCGTCATCACAGGACCTTTCTCCCACGGCGTGGACGGATATTCTGCGGCGGCGCGTGACGTTCTGCGGCGCGGCAGAACGTCACCATGCGCGGGGAACTCTCCTTGGTTCCCACGGCCGTTGCCTGGAAAAGCGAGAAGCGATTTCCCGCCACGAGTGTATCCGCCGACCCCGCCGGGCTGTCACCGTTTCTCTTAACGGACCGTCCGTACGCATTAAGGGTGTGTACGGCAAAGGGAAGGCGTACTCGGCATGTTCACCGCAATGGTTCGCCATTCGATCAGCGACGCCACGGACACCGCTCGGCGCCTTGCCGCCGCATTCGATGTGGCGGGTTTGCAACTCCCCGATGTGGCACCGGTGTTGCTTCCTGACGGCGCGGCCGGCGTGCGTATCGGCCCGGTGCCCGCCGCCCTGGCCGCGCGGCTCGCGGAGCGGTTGGAGGAGTGGGCGTGACGGGCGGCGCGCCGAACAGCCGTCCGGACGGGGAGGATTCGCCGAACGCCGTGCGTCCCTACGTCTCCTGGCTCCGTATTCGCCCCGATATAGGCACGTACCCCCGGGAGTTCCGGCCCACCATCGTGCTCCGGCCCCGGCCGCCGGTCGATTTGGTGGCGTGGGGCGTCGATACCGCGCACGCGGCGTTGGCACTGACCCGGGGCCACGCCTATGCCGAGGATTTCGACTTCCGCGTGCGGGAGTCGTTCGCCGGTTACGGCGGCAAGATGAGCCAGGCCCCGCTGATCCCCATCGCCCTGCGCCACTTCGAGCGCCGCGAGGTCACCTATGGGCTCGGATGGTGGCTCGTCCCCCATTCCGCGATCCCACCGCTCGACCGTGAAAACGCCCGCATCGCGTTACGCCGGGCCTGGACCCAAATAGGCGCCGAAGGCGCCGAGTTCCCGACACCCCCGAACGACCCTTGCGGCCCACAATCCCTCCGCCCCGCCATCACCGACCGCTGGATCACCGGCCGCCGCGGGTGACAGGACGGCGAAGAACTTCGGAATACCGGAAGGAAGCGAAATGGCCCGAGAGATGAAGCACAAGAAGTCCGTTCCGTGCGCGCTGTGCCAGGGAACTGGAAAGATCACGTACAACGAGGACGGCAAGCGCGTCATCCGGGCGTGCGGCCGGTGCGACGGCACGGGAACGGTGGGCTGATGGCGAGTGTGGCCGTGACTCTTCTGGGGAGGGACCGCGCCGCGTTCCTGCCCGACGTGGTGTGGCGGAGCGACGGCGGCGAATACGCGCGGATCGACCGGCACACGGACCACGCGGCATGGCGGGACGCCGCCGACGCGGATTGCCCGCTGGTCACCCAGTGGGACGACGGAGCCGACGAGAACTCCGCCGGGAAGCCGACGTGTTCGCTGTCGCTGCCGACCGCCGTGCGCCGCATGCTCGACGCGTGCGACATCCGGCCCGGGCAGCGCGTGTTGGAGGTGGGTACGGGCTGCGGCTACACGGCCGCGTTGCTGAAGGACCGGGTCGGGCCGGAGGGTTCGGTCACCTCGGTGGAGGTCGACCCGGTTCTCGCCGCCGCGGCGCGCGAACGGCTCGACGCCGCCGGAGTCGCGGTCGACGTCGTCCGCGGCGACGGGCTGAAGGGCTGGGAAACGTCGGCGCCGTACGACCGCGTGCACGTCACGTGCGGGATCCGGCGGCTGCCGTCGGCATGGTTGCGGCAGTGCCCGGACGGCGTGCTGGTGCTGCCGTGGGGCTCGTCACACGAAGGCCGGGACAACCGGCTGGTCACCCTCACGGTGTCGGACGGCGTCGCGGTCGGCCCGATCGGCGCGTCGCTGTGGTTCATGGAGGCGAGGTCGCAGCGGCCGGTGCCGTGGGGTGAGTGGCCCGACACCGGGGCCGTGACCAAAGCGGAACTCCCGGTCTCCTGGCGGGAGATCGATGCCGCGGTCACCGACGCCGACCGGTTCGTGCTGGGGCTGCTGCTGCCCGGGACCCGGCTCTGGGCCTCCGGGCACACCGACGACGAAGACGGCCGCGTGGCCTGGCTGGAGCGTGCGGGAGAGTACGCGTCGGTCGGGTTCGGGTGGAGCGTGCCGACGACCGTGGCCGGCGACGGCCGGCTTGCCGAGGACTTCGCCCGAGCGGTGCGCTGGTGGCACGATCACGACCGCCCACCGGCGGACGGCTTCGGCCTCCGCGTCACCCCGGACGGCGAATTCGCCTGTGAGGAGGTGTGGTTCGGCTCGCCGGACGCCCCGGTGCGTCTGCGATGACTCAGGCGGCGAACGGCTCGATCTCCCCCGCGAAGACGATGATCTGGTCGATGAGGCTCCGTCGCAGATGGACGACATCCGTGCCCGCCAGGCGGGGGCCTCCGTCGGGCGTGGTGAAGACCCACTGGTACCGCGCCCATTCGTCCGGCATGTCCACCGCCGAGCAACGCACCATCGTGCCGGTCCCCGCCGGGTGGTGTCGGATGTCCAGCACGAACCGCTCGACCGCGCCGATTCCTTCGCTGCGGCCCAACGGCCCCCAGAAGACCACGTCGGAGGTCAGGGCCTGCGGGAGCAGGGAGGTCACGGAGCTGTCGTCCGAGGCGTTGAACGCGGAGATGAACGTGTCGATCGCGGAGCGTGCGGTCTCTTCCTGCATGCCCCAGTAATACCAGCCGTTTCGCGTGGGCTCGTCCCACGCCGCGGGGGCGCGGCCCGGGCCGCGTGGGGCGTACGGTCTCGTGCGGACGGCGAATCCCGTGCCACGCCTCGTGGTTCGGCAATTGTTCGGACCCGGTGGCCCGCGGACGGCCGGACGGTTTCGGCAAGCGGGCTACGAGTCGGCGACGACCACCGTCACGCGCCCGTCCGCGACGCGCGCCGTCAGCTTCTCGCCCGAGGCCACCTCGTCCGGCCGCCGCACCGCCTGCCCGTTGCCCTTCTGCAGAACCGCGTAGCCGCGCTCCAGCGTCGCCGCGGGGGACAGCGCGACGACCCGGGCACGCGTGTGCTCCAAGTCGGTCGCCGCGTGGTCGAGGCGGTGGCGGAGGGTGCGGCGGGCCCGGTCGGTCAGGGACGCGACCTCGTCCTCGCGCGTCTCGACCGCGCGGTACGGGTCGGCGAGCACCGGCCGGGTGCGCACCGACGCGAGGCCGTGCTCCTCACGCTCGATCCGCATCGCGATCGTGTGCCGGGCGCGGTCGCGGAGTTGCCGGACGCGCGTCTGCTCCTCGCCGACATCCGGCACCATCTTCTTCGCGGCGTCGGTCGGCGTCGACGCGCGCAGGTCGGCGACCAGGTCGAGCAGCGGCGCGTCCGGCTCGTGGCCGATCGCGCTCACGACCGGGGTCGTACACCGGAAAACGGTGCGGATCAGGGCCTCGTCGGAGAACGGCAGCAGATCCTCCACGCTGCCGCCGCCGCGCGCGATCACGATGACGTCCACCGACGGGTCGGCGTCCAACTCCTCGACCGCGGCGATCACCTGCGGCACCGCGTGCACGCCCTGCACCGCGACGTTCCGCACCTCGAACCGCACGGCCGGCCACCGCCGCCGCGCGTTCTCCAGCACGTCGCGCTCGGCGGCGCTCGCGCGCCCGCACACGAGGCCGATGCGGTGCGGCAAAAACGGCAGCGGCGTCTTGTGGCGCGGATCGAACAGCCCCTCACCGGTCAGCGCCCGCTTCAGGTGCTCCAGCCGGGCCAGCAACTCGCCGATCCCCACCGGGCGGATCTCGGCGGCGCGCAACGAGAGCGTGCCGCGCGGCGCGTACCACTCGGGTTTCGCCTGCACGACCACGCGCGCGCCCTCGGCGACCACGTCGGCGACCGCGTCGAAAACGCGGCGGTAGCAGGTGACGGAGATCGAGACGTCCACCGAGGGGTCACGCAGCGTCAGGAACACCACCCCGGCTCCGGGGCGGCGGCTGAGCTGCGTGATCTGGCCTTCGACCCACACCGCGCCGAGACGGTCGATCCAGCCCCCGATGAGGCGCGAGATCTCCGAGACCGGGACGGGCGAATCCGCAGAGGTAGTCAGCGCCATCCCGCCAGCGTACGGGCAGCGACCGACAGTTCGGTCCGCCCGGGGCGACGGCGGAACCGCAGCCCGCGGACGCCCGTACCATGGAGCCCATGACTGAGGCCGCCGCTGCCCCGCCCGTCCGCCGCGTTCTGCTCGCCGCCCCCCGGGGTTATTGCGCGGGTGTGGACCGAGCCATCGTCACCGTCGAGAAGGCCCTGGAGCTGTACGGGGCCCCGGTCTATGTCCGCCACGAGATCGTGCACAACAAACACGTCGTCGAGACGCTGCGCAAGCGCGGCGCGATCTTCGTCGACGAGGCGTACGAGGTGCCCGAGGGCGCCACGGTGATCTTCTCGGCGCACGGCGTCGCCCCGGTCGTCCACGAGCAGGCCGCCGAGCGCCGCCTCAAGACCATCGACGCGACGTGTCCGCTGGTCACCAAGGTGCACAAGGAGGCCGTCCGGTTCGCCGAGGACGGCTACAACATCCTCCTCATCGGCCACGAAGGCCACGAGGAGGTCGTCGGGACGATGGGCGAGGCGCCGGAGAGCATCACGCTCGTCGACGGCCCGGACGACGTGGCCAACGTCGAGGTGGAGAACCCGTCCAAGGTGGTGTGGCTCTCGCAGACCACGCTGTCGGTGGACGAGGCCATGGCGACCGTCGGCGCGCTCAAGGAGAAGTTCCCGCTCCTGGAGAGCCCGCCCAGCGACGACATCTGCTACGCGACGCAGAACCGGCAGACGGCGGTCAAGCAGATCGCCGAGGAGGCCGACCTCATCATCGTCGTCGGCTCGAAGAACTCGTCGAACTCGGTGCGGCTGGTCGAGGTGGGCCTGGAGGCGGGCGCGGGGGCGTCGTACCTGGTGGACCACGCCGGGGAGGTCGACGAGGCGTGGCTGGAGGGCGTCTCCACGATCGGCGTGACGAGCGGCGCCTCGGTGCCCGAGGTGCTGGTCGACGGCGTGCTGGACTGGCTCGCGGAGCGCGGCTTCGACGACGTCCGGGTGCACACGGCGATGGAGGAGAAGCTCGCCTTCTCGCTCCCGCAGGAACTGCGCCGCGACCTGAAGGCGGCGGGCCAACCGGCCTGAGGGAGCGGCCGGGCCGCGTGCGGGAGGCGGGCGCCGGCCACCGCGCGGGTGGCTCCGGGGCGTCGGCGAGCACGCGGTCGGCGGTGGCGTCGACGCGCGGGGACGAGCCGGGCGGTGTGGGCCATCGGGGCGCGCGGGGACGCGTTGTCGGCGTCGTCACCCGGATGGGGCCTGCCGACCGGATGGGGGCCTGCCGAGCGGCGGGCCCGTCGTCCGTCCGGGGACCGCGCTGGTGCGCGTCGGCACGGGCACGACCGGCCCCGGCGTGCGCTGTGGGGCGAGGCGACCCTCGTCGAGGAGGCGGGTGCGCGGGCGAGCAGGGCCACGCGGATTAAGCCGAACGGCGTGGAGCCGCGTGCAAGGCTGGAGCCGTGGAGCCGTGGAGCCGTGGAGCCGTGGAGCGCCGTGAATCGTGCGCGCGGTTTGCGGGCGTGTGACTCGGGCCGCGTGTCCGCGGGGCTTTGCGTGACGTGAATCGCGCGTGGCGGGGGCGTGTGTCTTGGGGCGTGTGTGACCCGGCTGCCGCGAGCCGGGCGCCGCGTGATCCGGCGGACCCCGTGTGAGCCCGAACCGTCCGCCGACCCGACCCCGTGTGACCCGCGTGGCGTGCGCGCCACGCGAGGTCGGGTCAGTGCTCGCGCGGCGTCTCGCGGATGTCGCGGGACTCCCTCGGGCTGTGGATACCGGGGGAGACCTGACCGCTCCACGCGCGGTCGCGGCCGGTGGCGGCGTGGGCGGCACGCGGGTCGCGCGCCTCGCGTGCCGTGCGCGAATCGCGGTGCTCGCGGCCGTCGCGGGTCTCCCGGCCTTCCCGGCCTTCCCGGGCGTCGCGATTGTCGCGCGCCTCCCGCGCCTCCCGCGCCTCCCGTGTCGCCCGGCGGCGGGCCGCCTCGCGGTCGGCGCGGCGCCGGACCATCACGATCCCGGCCGCGAGCATCGTGCCGGTCCACAGCACACTGGCCTTGAAGGTCAGGGCCGTGAACATGTCGAGCCCGGTGCGGATCACGAAGCTCTCGGAGTTCTTGCTCGGGAACACCACGCTGAGCACCAGCACCGTCAGCGCGAAGGCGATGGGGGCGGCGAAGAACGCCGCCGTGAGGTCCCGGATCCGGGTCTTGGCCGCGACCAGGGCACACGCGACCAGGAAGACGATCGCGAAGAACCAGCCGAGTGTGTCGGAGAACACCTTGTCGAGCAGCCCGCCCAGCAGCGTCGCGCCGGTCGCGAGGACCACCGCCCCCGGCGCGGTCAACCCGGGCGTTCCGGACGGACGCCGGGACGGCCCGGGACGGCGTACGGCATTGCGCCCGCCAGAGGGACCGCCGGACTGCCGGGCCCGGGGCGGACCGCCGCCGACCTCGGGAGCCGAGGGCGGCGGGACGTGGTTCCCGGCCGACGGACGCCCCGTCGCGGCGGTGCCGGAGCGGGGCCGTTGCCCGTCGTCACGCACGGGTGTCGCGGAGGCCGCGGCCGACACCGGCGGCATCGGCGGAGCCGACGGCGGCGCGGGAGGAGCCGCCGGTCGCGGCGCCGCCGGAGGAGGCGGGTGCTCGGGCGGCGCGGGCGGCGGCGGCCCGGCCGCGGCGGGCGGAGCCGCCGGCCGCGAGCGCGGAGGCTCGGGGCTCGGGGCGGCGGGGGACGATCGACGGCGGCGCACCGGCTCAGCCCGTCCCGGGGAAGGCACGGTCCGGCGGCGGCCCTGCGGTTGCCCGGCCGAGGTCGGGCGGGCACGGCTGCGCTGATTCACGTTTCCACGCTATGCGTATGACATGACTCAAATCGGTGAAGAACACGCTCATCCTTGTATGAGTACGACATCCGAGAACAATTGATCACGGTGAGTCACGAATGATCGCAACCGGTCACGGCAGCCCACGGCGGCGTACGCACGAGCCGCCCGCGTGCCCTGACGAGGCGTCGGGCGACGCGCAAAGCCTCCCGTCCGCCTCGGGCCGCCCTGTCACCTCACCCGGTCCGGTCCACCCGGCTCGGTGGCTCCGGTCGACACGGTCGCGCGCGTCCCGCCGTGATTGTCGGGACCCGCACACATCAGGACGCACGCGACCCCGCGGCCGGTGGCAGCCGGGCGGCGGCGGATTCCCCGGGGACGCCCCGGCGCGACCGCCGAATCCCGCGCGGGCCGCCGGACGCGCGCATCGTGACGGCGCGTCAGTCCCGCGGCGACCAGGACTGGTACGGCGGCTGCGCCTGCCCGCCCGCGGGTGCGCCGCCGGGCTGCCCGTATGGTCCCGGCTGCTGGGGAACGCCGTACCCGTGCTGTTGCTGCTGCGGAGCGCCGTACCCCTGCTGCCACGCACCGGCCGCCGCCTGTGCCTCCAACTGCTCGAACGCGTTGCGCGCCGCCCGCGACCCCTTCACCTCGGTCGGGATGCCCCATTGCGCCGCCATGTCCTTGATGTCCTTGGCGAACCACGGCAGTTGCTCGGCGGCGATGAAGTTGAGGGTGTGCTTGGTGGTGCCGCCGTCGCGGCGGGCCGCGTGCAGCGTGACGCTGCTCGGTGCCTCACCCGTGCCCTGGCGCAGCTTGACGGTGACGGAGGTGATCTCGCCCCAGCCGATTTGGCGGGTCTTCGTCATGCCGTACAGCACCATGCCCTGGGCGCTGAGCGCGAGTCTGCGGTGCTTGTAGACGTAGTACCCGAGAATCACGAACAGCGACAACGGAATTGCCAGCGCCGCCATCGCGCCCTTCGGCAGACCGGTGTCGCCCGCGAGTTCGGCGAGATCGAGCGGCAGCAGGGCCAGCGGGACCACCGCGGCCAGCAGCAATCTGCCGAACTTCTCGCCCTGCCACAGCACATGGTCCGGGAATGGGACGCGGTTGCCGGACGCCTGGACGCTCATCGCATTTCTCCCCGCGGTCGAGTCCCCCCACGGTCTGCCCGGCCGGCGCCCCTTGGCCCGGCCGTTCGCCGAGCCTATCGCCGAGGTGCGAGCGCCCGCCGGGGTCTCGCGCCGCGCGGATAGAATGGGCGGTCGGTGTGCCGTCGCGCGCCGTCTCCTCACCTCGTCAACCCAGGGAAGCCACGTTGTCGCTCACCATCGGAATCGTCGGTCTGCCCAACGTCGGCAAGTCCACCCTGTTCAACGCCCTCACGAAGAACGACGTGCTCGCCGCGAACTACCCGTTCGCGACCATCGAGCCCAACGTCGGCGTCGTCGGCGTGCCGGACGAGCGGCTGCACAAGCTCGCCGAGATCTTCGGCTCGCAGAAGGTGCTCCCGGCGACCGTCGACTTCGTCGACATCGCGGGCATCGTCCGCGGTGCCTCGGAAGGCGAGGGCCTGGGCAACAAGTTCCTCGCCAACATCCGTGAGTCGGACGCGATTTGCCAGGTCATCCGCGTCTTCACCGACCCGGACGTCGTGCACGTCGACGGCAAGGTCTCGCCGAAGAACGACATCGAGACCATCAACACCGAGCTGATCCTCGCCGACCTCCAGACCATCGAGAAGGTCCTGCCGCGTCTCCAGAAGGAGTCGCGCCTGAAGAAAGAGTCCGCGGAGGCCGCGAAAGCGGTCGAAGAGGCACAGAAGGTGCTGGAGAGCGGGCAGACCATCTTCGCGGCCGGCCTCGACTCGGCCCCGCTGCGCGAACTGCACCTGCTCACCGCGAAGCCGTTCCTGTACGTCTTCAACGTCGACGAAGACGAACTGGTCAACGAGGACCTCAAGAACGAGATGCGCGCCCTGGTCGCCCCCGCCGAGGCGATCTTCCTGGACGCGAAGATCGAGTCCGAGCTGATCGAACTCCCCGACGACGAAGCCCTCGAACTGCTCCAGGGCCTCGGCCAGGAGGAGTCCGGCCTCGCGAACCTCGCCCGCGTCGGCTTCGCGACCCTCGGCCTCCAGACCTACCTCACCGCCGGCCCCAAGGAAGCCCGCGCGTGGACCATCAAGAAGGGCGCCACCGCCCCCGAGGCCGCCGGCGTCATCCACACCGACTTCCAGCGCGGCTTCATCAAGGCCGAGGTCATCGCCTTCGACGACCTCGTCGAAACCGGCGGACGCACCGAGGCCCGCGCCAAGGGCAAGGCCCGCATGGAGGGCAAGGACTACGTCATGCAGGACGGCGACGTGGTGGAGTTCCGCTTCAACGTGTGATTCCCCGACCGTCCACAGGCGCCGACCGGGAGGTGGTCGGCGTCGGCATCGGTGATGTCGGGCGCGGGCGGCGGCCGGTTCTTCGGGAGACGGGGCCGTGGCGTTCGGGGGTGGTGGGCGGTCCGGCGACCGGCGGGACAAGCGTTCGGTAGAGTCCGTGCGGCGTGCGTGGGGGGCCGCTGTGGCGATCGCGAGAGCGCGTGCCAAGCCTTTGGGGGGTGTCGGCTTACATGGATTCCGGTCCACAGGTCGCGGACGAGCCGTCGTCCGCGTCCCGCCGCATGCCCGTCGAACCGCCGGTGGATCCGGCCGACGAGCCCCGGGTTTTCGTGACCGCGGAGTCCGAGCCGGGTGCGGAAGGGGACGGCCTCGGGGCCGAACCGCGGGGCGCCGGCACGGTCGGCGCGGCGCCCGCGCACACATCGCGCACCACACCCGAGCCTCCGCGCGTGCCACCTCGGCCGCGCCGGTCGCCCGAGGCACGAGAGACGCGACCGGGGTCCGAGCCGCGCGGGCCGTCCGAGCCGTACGAGCGCGCCGAGGGACCACGCCCCCCGAAGCCTTCCGCGCCCCCACCCGAGGCACGCACGGTGTCGGAGCCGCGTACGTCGGGCGGGGGTTCGGGGGCGGCCGAGTCTCGCGAGTCGCCTGAGGCCACGGGGTCCGAGGCGTCCGGGGTGGCCGAACCCCGCGTGTGGGCTGAGCCTGTCGGGTCCAAGTCCCGCGTGTCGCGCGCGGGGTCCGAGGTGTCCGCGCCGCGTATGTCGGGCGGGGGTTCGGGGGCGGTCGAGTCTCGCGAGTCGCCTGAGGCCACGGGCTCCGAGGCGTCCGGGGTGGCCGAACCCCGCGTGTGGGCTGAGCCTGTCGGGTCCAAGTCCCGCGTGGCGCGCGCGGGGTCCGAGGTGTCCGCTCCGCGTATGTCGGGCGAGGGGGCGGGGGCGGCCGAGACCCGCGAGTCGCCTGAAGCCACGGGGTCCGAGGCCCGCCCGTCGCGCGAGGGGCGCGAGGCGTCCGCGGTGGTCGGGTCCGGTGGGGTGGTTCGGCCGTCGAGGCCGTCCGTGCCTCCGCGGCCCGGTGTGCCGCCGCGACCGGTGGTGCCCGCGGGGGTGCCCGACGTCACCCGGATCGCGTCGCATCGGCCCAGGCGGCCCACCGTGCCGCCGCCCGCGCCGGAACCCACGTGGCGCCGCCCGCCGCACCTGCCGCCGCCCGCCGCCCCGAAGGGGAAACCGGAGCGGCGCGGCCTCGCCCGCCTCCGTGCGCTCCGGCTGCCGCCGGTGACAGGGCGGTGGCGCCTGCCGACCACCCGTGCGCGCACGGGGTGGCTCGGCGCCGGATTCGTCGGGGTCCTCGTGATCGCCCTCGTCGCGGTCCTGCTCACCGACGACGGATCGCCGGATCCGCACGACACGGCCACCGTGCGGCAGGAAGTGCGGTCCATGGAGGGCGCGCTGCTGCGGCGCGACCCGATGGCCTCGCCGGCGGCGCAGTCGGTGTACGCGCTGCTCGCGCGGATGGAGACCGCCGCGCGGGCCGGCACCAGCGAGGGCACCGTCATCGGGCAGCACGTCGAGATCCACAACGAGCGCAACAACCCCTTCTACGGCGACTACCGGGGCACCAAGCCGCCCGGCTACTACTACGGGCGCGTCGGCGAGATCGCCGGGCTGCTGCCCGGGTTCGTCGAGGTCGACCTCGGCCCCGGGTACGGCGACAGCAACTGGGGCGTCGGCGACCCGCGCTGGTACTCCGAGGGCAAGTGGCCCACCTGCCGCGAGGAATGGCAGTACACCAACGACGCCGTCGACCTGCTGCACGGCGTCTGGAACGGCGTACCGCGCGGCAGCGACGGCAGGCCGCAGCCCCGGACGCAGTGCGACGGGACCACCAGCACGCTCCCGGACAACGGCGCGCGTCCGTCCGGGATGGTCGGCATGTCGTTCCACGAGCCGTACCCCGGCAGCCCGGTCAAGGCGTACGACCAGATGATGTGCGCGAACTCGCCCGCCGCGAAGGACCCGACGTGGTTCGGCCGGGTCGTCGACTTCACCGCGAACACCCCCGAGTACCAGGCGCTCCTGACCGACTTGGCGTTCCTCGCCGACCACCTCGCCGCCCTGGCCCGGGACGACGTGCCGGTGCTGCTGCGGCCGTACCACGAGATGAACGCCACCGGGTGCGGCGGCTTCTGGTGGGCCGGCCAACAGCCCGAGCAGTTCAAGGCGTTGTGGCGCATCATGTACGACTACCTGGTCACGACCCGCGGCCTGCACAACCTGGTCTTCGTGTGGTCGCCGTCGGGTTGGGACGGCAAGCGCGGCACCGAGCCGTGGGCCTACTACCCGGGCGAGCAGTATGTCGACGTGGTCGGCATCGACGACTACAGCGACAGCCCCGAGGCTCCCTACGGCGACGGCTCGTGGACGGAGGAGTGGTACCGGGGGCTGGCCGACTACGGCAAGCCGCGCATGCTCGCCGAGACGTTCCACATGCCCGTCAACCGGTTCCAGCAGGACACCCTCGCGCGCACCCCGTGGGTGATCTGGAACGTGTGGGGTCAAGCCGTCACCGAGACGAACCTCAGCGAGCCGACGGGCAAGAACACCGCCGAGGACGTCCGCGCGACCTACCGCTCACCGCTCGCGATCACGGGCGGGACGCCCGGCGGCGCGCCGGTGCCCAAGGGCGTCCGAGCGCCGTTCGACTGGCTGGCCGTGCGAAAACCGTGAGCGGGACCGCCCTGGGGAACGAGGCGGGTACGCAGGGAAGTTCGTCACATTTTTGCGACAGAATCCCCCGGCAAATCATGGTATGTCGGAGATCCGAGCTTTCTTCTTTGGCATCGTGCTGTGGATAGCCGCCGCGCAAAGTTCACAATCACTTGCGGTGGAAACACGGACGGTGACGGGGAGAATACCGAGAGCATGTCCCGCCAGACCGCCAAACTCGCGCGCCGACTGGCCAATTGGAAACCGGGGATCCTCCCGTTCGCCATCCCCTTCGTGGTGATCACCGGCGTCGGGCTGTGGACCTATTCGCCCAACCGCACGCCGCTCGGCTGGCTGCTCACCGTCGTGTGGTCGCTGCCGGTGCTCGGCGTGCTGGTCGGGTTGCAGGGCGCGCTGATGATCCGCCGCCGCCAAAAGCGCGTACACGAAATGGTCGAGGCCGCACCGGCCGACAAGAACCTGCTGATCGTGCTGGTGCCGACCATCGGACGCCACGACACCTACCCGGCACTGGAACGCTCGGTCTCGTCGTTCGCCGAACACCTCCCGGAGTTCTTCCCGCACCTGCGCATCGACGTCCTGACCGAGGAGGGCTGCGAGGCCGCCGACCGCATCGACGCGCTCGCCGCGACGAGTGACGCGATCCGCGTCGTGACGGTGCCCAGGGCGTACGCGACCCCCAACGGCACGCGGTTCAAGGCCCGCGCCAACCACTACTCGCACGAACTGCGCATCGCCGAGGGCGAGGCGCGGCACGAGGTGTGGGTGCTGCACATGGACGACGACACCGGCGTCGGCCCCGACACCGCCGCCGCGCTCGCGCAGTTCGTCAACCGGCAGAACCGCAAGTCGCCGGACGAAGAGAAGCACATGGCGCAGGGCATCCTGACGTACCCGCGCGAACACGGCGTCAGCCGCTTCACGTGGCTCGCCGACGCCGTGCGCCCCGCCGACGACATAGCGCGGTTCCGGGCGCTCACCGGCCTCGGCACCCCGGCCGCCGGCGTGCACGGCGAACTCCTGCTGATGCGCGCCGACATCGAGGCCGAGATCGGCTGGGACTTCGGACCGAAGGCGATCGTCGAGGACGCGCAGCTCGCCCTCACGTTCTGCCGCCGCTACCCGGGCCGCAGCGACTGGTTCAACGGCCGCTGCTACGGAGCGTCCCCCGCGACCGCGCGGGACTTCGTGAAACAGCGCGAACGGTGGGCGTGGGGGCTCATCGGCCTGTGCTTCGACCGCTCGATCCCGCTGCGCTACCGGTGGTTCCTGTCCGCGTGCGTGGTGACGTGGGTCCTCGGCCCCCTTCAGCACATCGCGGTGATCCTCGCGCTGGCCTGGGCGACCGGCGACACCAACACGTCGCCCGTCGCCCAGACCGTGATCGTGCTGTGGGCGCTCAACTTCGCCTATGTGCTGTGGATGTACTGGGAAGGGCTGCGCCTCAACGGGCTGGTGTCCGCCAACGGCCGGCGGCTGTGGTGGGAGCCGATCGCGGTGATCGTCCTCATCCCGGTCTTCTCGGTACTCGAAGGGCTGGGCGGCCTCCGCGGCTTCCTGAAGTTCATCCGAGGCGAGGACAACAAGTTCGTCGTGATCGCGAAGCCCGCGTGAACCGCGTGCGCGCGTCGTCCGCAACCGAGACCGTGCGCGGGGTGCGTGCGGTCCGCCCGAGGAGCAGTCTCTGATGTCCCGGTCCCAGCTCCCCAAGCTGGCGGTCCTCCCGGTCACGGTGGTGGCCGCCGTCGTCGCGCTGCCGGTCGCGTTCGGTGTCAACCCGCTGCGCTGGTCCGAGGGCTCGGCGGTGCCGCGCGTCGTCACGGACGACCGCAAGCCCGCCGCCGAGGCCGCCGCGGCCCGGCCGGAGTTCGCCGACCCGGTCCTCGACCCCGCCGAACCGGTCGCGCCGCCTCCGCCGCCCCCGCCGGCCGGCGAGCCCGAGCCGCAGGTCCCCCGCGTCGCGCAGCCGTGGCAGCCGGGGATGCCGCAGTGGGGCGTCCAGTTGTACTGGGAGGACATGCAGACCGACGACGAGAGCGCCATCCGGGGCAAGGCCCGCCGCCTCGCGGACTACCTCGTGTCGCTCAACGCCAACTCGGTCGCGCTGTCGTTCCCCGTCTACACGAGCGGCATCGACGCCGACGAGGTCTTCGCGGGGCCCAAGACGCCGTCCGTGGAACGCGTCACCCCGGTCGTCGAGACGCTGCACGCGGCCGGACTGCGGGTCAGCCTGCGGCCGATCCTCGACGAGCGCGAACTGCTGCCGGAGTGGCGCGGGGCGATCAAACCCAAGGACAAGGACGCGTGGTTCGCGTCGTACCGCGACCTGCTGCTGCCGTACGCCGAGATGGCGGAACGCGAGGACGTCGCGACCATCGTGGTCGGGGTGGAACTCGCGTCGATGGAGGACGAGGTCGCGCGCTGGAACGGCTTCCTGGCCGCGCTGCGCGAGGTGTTCGGCGGGGAGCTGACCTACGACACCAACTACCCCAACTTCCTGGAGAATTCGAGCAGGGTGCCGGTCGACTCGACCGGCGTCGACGCGTACTTCCCGGTCAAGAACCAGCCGGACGACGCGAGCGTCGACACCATCGCCGCCGCCTGGAACACGTGGCTCGACCAGCGGTCGACCGGTCCGATGTCCGACGTGGTGATCTCCGAGACGGGAATCGGCGCCCAGAACGGCGCGTTCGCGGCGCCGGGCGACTTCTACCGCTACGGGACGGTCAACGCGAGGGTCCAGGCCACGTGGTACACCGCCGTGTGCCAGGTGGTGAAACAGCGTCAGATGGCGGGCGTGTACTGGTGGTCCGTCAACTTCCACGACGACCCGACCACGCCGCCGACCTCGGCCAACTCACGGCTCGACTTCGCGGCCCGGCCGGCCACCGAGCAGGCCGTGCGCGGATGCTTCGGCGGCGCGCCCGCCGCCTCGCCGGAGGACCCCGCGACGTCGCCGACCGGGTCCCCCACGGGCAAGTCGACGACCAAGCCGCCGTCCGGGACCACCAAGTCGCCGACGACCAAGCCGTCGTCGAAGACCACGAAGCCGTCGGGCGGGCAGACGACCAGGAGGCCCACGGCCACGACGTCGTCGAGCGACTGACGGGCCGCCGGGCCCGACCCCGGCCCGACACAGGGCCCGATCACAGGGCCCGACCGATCAACCGAACCGCCGGGCTCGGCCGACGGCCCGCACGGGCGGCCCGGCCGACGGCCGAGGTCCACAAGGCACGGCCTAGGCCCGACTGCCCGGCGCCCGCTCCGAGTTCGCCCCCGGATCGGCACCCGGCTCATCGCCGCCCGAGCGCGCCGCGACCGCCTTCGCGACCTGCTCCTCCACCCACGGCGCCGCGAACTCGCGTCCGTCCCGCGTCAATCGGTGCGAGTCCAGCGCGGTGTAGAACGCCCGGCCACCCGGCACCCCGATGCGGCACGCCCCGCTCGCGCACAGGTACGCGTCGAAGTCCGCGGGCAGCACCCGGCCTTGGTGGGTGTCCGCGAACTCCTTGACGCGCTGGTTGTAGCACGCCGTGTCGATCGGGTCCGCCGAGCTGTTGTCCAGCCGCTCGTTGAGCACCACCACCGCCGCGTTGTCGGTGTTGGTCTCGATCACGCGCAGCGCCTGGTCCAGCAACTCCAGGTACAGCGCCCGGTATTCGGGTGAGCACGCGGTCCGCCACGTGCCCTGGAGCAGCGGTTGGGCGGCATCGCGCCCGAGGTGCAGGATCACCGCGTCCGGCTCGGTGTCGCGCAGTTCGCGGGCCCAATCCCGGGCCCAGTCACCGCAGTTCGGCGCGTCGTGTTCGGTCGCCGTGCGGTCGCGGATGCGCGGCACGGCGAGGATCCCGCAGTCCGCGCGCCCGGACCCGACGCCGCTGACGCCCGCGTACCGCTCGCCGCCGGCATTGAGCCCGGCGGCCAGGTCACCGGCCAGGCCGTCGCCCAGTCCGATCACCAACGGCCTTCCGCCGGGCCGGAGTTCGTTCTCGATCTGGGTCGGCAGCCGGTACGCCCCGGCCCCCACCGCCGCGACCAACGCCACCACCACGAGGCGCTGCGGCCAACCGCGCCACCGCCGCCGTCCGGCCCGGAACCCGGTGTAGTGCACGATGAGCGCGAGCAGCCACGTGACACCGGCGCCGATGCCCAGCACCGCGCCGTCCGAGATGTCCGACCAGCCGTGCCGCAGCAGCCACGCCAGGGGCGGGAAGAGCAGCAGGACCGGGTAGGCCATGCGCCCGATCTCCTCGCCGGCCTGGTTGCCGAACGCGCGTGCGAGCCACCCGGTCGCGGGCGCGAGCGCGAGCGCGGTCACCGCCGCCGCGCACGCGACGACCGCGCTGACGGTCACGTCGCGACCGTCGAAGAGCAGGCCGTCGGGATGGCGGTACGCGTACCAGCCCGACGCGGCGAGCGCGGCGACACCGGCGAGGACCGCGCACGCCGACACCGCGGCGGCCACCCCGCCCCGGCGCGCGCGCGAGCCCTCGCCGTCCGCCGTCCCGGCGCCCGCGCGACCGGCGGCCTCGTGCGCGATCAGCGCGGCGGTGGCCCCCGCGAACAGGTCGACCAGGCGCGTGTGCGTCCCGAGCGCGGTCCAGGCGGGGTCGTCGGCCTCCCACAGCTTCGCCGCCAGCGGGGCCGACGCCGCGAACCCGCCGAACGCGATCACCGCGACGGGCACCGCCCGGCGCCCGGCCGCGAGGAACAGCGCGGCCAGCACCAGAGGCCACACCAGGAAGAACTGCCCGAGGACACTCAGCACCCACACGCCGGCGAGCGGCCCCGAGACGTCCGGGCCCACACCGATCGCGGCACCTTCCGACGACCGCGCCAACGGCTCCCAGTTGCCGACCTGGAGCAGCCCCGCGAACACCGCCCGGCGGATCTCGCGCGCCTCCGGCAGCGGGCTCAGCTCGTAGGCGCAGGCCACGACGATCAGCAGCACCGCCGCCAGCCACGGCAGCGTCTGCTTGACCCTGCGCACGTAGTACGCGGGCAGGGCCCGCACCCCGTCCCGCCGCAACACCCGGGTCAGCGCCGCGGTCAGACAGAACGCCGCCACCGTGAAGATCGTGTCGACCGCGACCCACGAGACGGCCCCCGCGACCCGGGGCCTCAGGACGCCGGAGAGCGCGACCACCGCGGCAACCACCGCGAGCCCGAGCAACCCGTGCACGGCGGCAGGCGTCGCGACGGGGAGTTTCCGGTCGGTTGCCGCGGGGGCCTCGGCGCTCGCGGTCCGCGGGACGAGGGCCCGCGACGGCGAGGGGTCGGATGCGCCCGGCGCCTCCGAAGGCCCGGACGACGCCTCGGGCCCCGGGATGTCGCCCCCGCCCGGCGCGGACGCGTCGGAGGGCCCGGCGGCCGGCGGACCGTCGTCGGTCGTTATCGGGACCAGCCGGGCCGTCTGGGCGCTCCGCGCGGACGCGGGGTCCGGCAGCGCGATCTCCGTCGACGGCGACGGGGCCTCCGCCGCCCGGGACGGTTCGTCCGGCGTCGGGGCCGGGTCCGCGGGCGTCCGCGCCGCGGTCTCCGCGGTCCGTGCGACCTGCCGCGCCTCGGGCGCGGGGTCGCCGTTCTGCTGTTGCTGCGGTTGGGGCGACAGCCGGGGCGAGAAGAAGTCGTACCCGGTGCCCTGCTGCGGGACGTGACCGCTCGGCAGCGCACGTGCGGGTATGCGGCCGTTCTCCTCCGGGGGGCCGTCCGGAGGCCCGTCCGAGGCGCCGTCCGGAGGCTCGTGCGCGGGGCCGTGACCGCCCGAGCCCTCGATCGTCCGCCCCGGGTGGTGGTGCTCGGGCATGGATTCCGGCCCCGTTTCGTGTTGACTGCCTGACGGCCACCGTCGCGTGTCGCCCCCGGCAACCGGTTATAGCAAAGTCGGCACAGGCGCCGTTGCCGTCCGCGGCGCGGCCGACGACCGGGGGAGAGCGGGGCTTTCGCGGCCCGGAACGGACTCGTACCCCTGCTCCGGTCCGCCCGAGTGCCCTTGGTCACCCTACGCGGCGCGCGAAATGCACGGATTGGCAGGGGATGCCGGGGTTGATTCCGCAACCTCTGGTGACGCTGCGGTGAAGTCGTCGACTGTTGCCAATTCCGCACACTGCCTGGCCTTTTACGGGTGCTAGTATCTCGCGCCATGGCGACGGGAGGCAGGCCGAGCGGCTGGTACCAGGACCCTTCGGGGAGACCTAACTCCCTGCGGTGGTGGGATGGTTCGACCTGGACGGAGGACTATCGGAGCACCAGCGACTTCGTACGCTCGTCGACGGTCTCACCACAGCCGTCCTCTCCGGCCCCGCCCCCCTACGAACCCGAGGTCCGGGCGGCGGAACCCACGGCCGGCGCACCGGCCTTCCCGTCCCCCGCGAACGAGACGCCGTCATGGACGCCGCCGTCCGTCGCGCCGACTCCCGTGCAGTTCGAGGCGGTCGAGCCGGACCGGACCAAGAAGCGCGTCGTCATCGCCGTCGTCACGGTCGTCCTGGTCGTCATCGCGGGCGTCGCCGGCTTCTTCATCGGAACCTCCGGCGACGACGACAAAGGCTCCTCCGCCGGCTCGACGTCGGGGCCGCCGTCCGCTCCCACGGTCAGCGTCCCGAACCTGGTCGGCTGGTGGAAGCTCGCCGACGGGCAGGGGCTGGCCGCCGCCGACGCGACCGGCAACCAGCCCGCCGGCGTGGCCGGTGCCGTCGACTGGTCGCAGGACCGGGGCGGCAGCATCGTCCTGGCCGAGAACGGCAGCCTCGCCACCACGCGCCCGGTCGTCGACACCACGAAGAGCTTCACCGTCTCGGCGTGGGCGAAGCTGTCCGCGACGGACGGCAACAAGACCGTGGTCGCGCAGGACGGCGCCAACGTCAGCGGCTTCTACCTGCACTACAACCACACCGCGGACACGTGGGCCTTCGTCCGCACGTCCGAGGACACGGCCAGCCCGAAGACCTGGTACACCGCCCTCGCCACCGCACCGGTCGCCAAGGACACGTGGACGCACCTCGTCGGCGTGTACGACGCGACCGCCGGCCAGATCACGCTGTACGTCAACGGCCAGCCCCAGAAGTCGGTCGCGGCCCCGACCGTGTGGAAGGCCGACGGCCCGCTCACCATCGGCCGCGCGAAGAACAACTCCGACCTGTTCACCGGCGGCATCGCCGACGTCGAGGTCTTCGACCGGGTGCTCACCGCCGAGGAGATCAAGTCACTCCCCGCGAACCCCGGTCTCGCCAACTAGCGGCACGCCCGCATCGCGAAATCCCGCGCCTTCGCGCGGGATTTCGTCGTGTCAGGAGCCGCCCGGGCCGTAGCCCTGGAGATACCCGACGGCCGGCTGGACCGGGACCCACAGGGTCACCACGCCCGATTGCGCGAACCTGAACGTCACGAGGCGGGTGTCCCCGGCCCGCACGATGTTGTCGGGGTTCTGCAGCACGGCGGTGGTGTTGCCCGGGCCGCCGACGGTCAGGGTCTGCCCCTGGGGGATCTGGAGCTGGGGGCGGTTCGGCGCGGGGGTGATCGCCGCGTTCTGGGGGAGTTCGTTCACCGAGATGAGTTCGAGCCGGTCGGTCGCGGCGCCCCCGTTGTAGACGGACGCGACGACGGCGAGCGGCCCGCCGCCGCCCTCCGGCCCGGTCACCAGCAGGACGTCCTGCACCTTGAGCGCCCCGAGCGTGGTCTCGGGGGTGTCCGGGCGGATCAGCAGCGTCTCCGCGTCCGACCCGGCCGAGCAGGCGCTCAGCGCGGCGGACGGGACGGCGACGAGCAGCGCGGCGGCGAGGGCCAGGCGGAAACGACGGGGTTGCGGCACGGCGTCTCTCCAAAACACTCGGGAACGGCGCCGCCCCGGGGCGAACGGGCACGGACGCTGCGCCGCGCATATCCGCAAAACCGGAAAAGTATGTCTCGCGGGCCGACCACCGGGCCGCACCGGAGCGGCCGGGCCGCCACGGCGGCTCCGCCGCAGCCGCGAGGCCTCCCGGGCGGGGTCGACGCGTCGCCGGGCCCGCGCGGCGGCCTCGTCGCCGCGCACCGGCACCCGCGCCGCGGGGGCGGGCGGTCACCGTTCCCTCCGAGCGTTTCCGCGCCGAAGCCGCTGGGCTTCCCGGGCGGGGTCGACGCGTCGCCGGGCCCGCGCGGCGGCCTCGTCGGCGCGCACCGGCACCACCGTTCCCCCGAGCGTTTCCGGGTCGACGCGTGCGCCGCGGCCCCGTTGGTGCGCGCCGGACCGCCGGCGTCGGCCCGTCACGCCCCCGAACGGCTCGTGGGCCGGGACAGGGCGCCAGGGGCACGCGGCGTACCCCCGACGACGCCCCCCGGCGCGGTGCGGGTCGCTCAGGCCGGGACGTGCTGGCGCACGATGGCGTCGATGTTTCTCGCCAGTTCGATGTCGAGCGCGGTCACGCCGCCCGCGTCGTGCGTGGTCAGGGCGAAGCGCACGGTGCGCCACCTGATGTCGATGTCCGGATGGTGGTTCATGTCCTCCGCGGCGACGGCCACCACGTCGACGATGCGGATCGCGGTCGGGAAGTCCGGCGCCTCGACGTCGCGGCGGATCCCGTGGAAGTCGCCCTCCCAGCCGTCGAGTGCGGCGAGGGCGGTGAGTACGGACGCTTCGTCCAGCAATTCGGGCATGCGTCGGAGGCTCCTCGCCGCCGACCCCCGGGTCAAGCCCGACACGGCCCCGGCGGTTCCCCCGCTCGTGTTCCTCCGGACGTCCGATTCCCGTCCCCGAACGTCGTAAAGTTGTCGGCCATGGCCCAACCGCCGCAGTCAGCGAGCACCCCCGAAAGCGACACCGTGATCGTCGTGGGGGCGGCGATCCTGCACGGCGGCCGGGTGCTCGCCGCGCGGCGCAGCGCGCCCGCGCATCTGGCGGGCGGCTGGGAGTTTCCCGGCGGCAAGCTGGAGCCGGGTGAGACCGAGGCCGAGGCGCTGGTCCGCGAGTGCCGGGAGGAGCTCGGCGTCTCCGTGCGGGCGGTGCGGCGCCTGCCCGGCACGTGGCCGCTGAACCCCGGGTACGTCCTGCACCTGTGGCACGCGGAACTGCTGGACGGCGAGCCGCGTCCGCTGGAGGACCACTCGGAGCTGCGCTGGCTGGGCCCGCGTGAACTGGACGACGTCCCCTGGCTGCCGCAGGACCGCAACGCCGTGACGGTCGTGGCGCGCCTGATGGCCGGCGCGCCGATGGGCTGATCGAGAGTTCGCAGGCGACGTGTCGAGACCGGGACGAGCGATATGAGGGATCCGCGGTCAATGGAGCAGGACGACAGCATCGGGCGGCCTTCGAGGGTCCCGTCCCCCAATTCGGTGGCGCCCGGCACCCTCTACGATCTGGTGCCCAGTGCCACCTGGGTGCTCGACGCGATGGGCAACGTCATCATGTGGAGCCGGTCGGCCGAAAAGCTGTTCGGGTACGCCCGTGACGACATCATCGGCTGCTGGGCCGGCGACCTGCTCGATCCGCCGCTGCGGGAGTCCGACCGCACGCGCTTCGGCTCGGGCGGCGGCGACGTGGAACTGGTCGGCGGCATCTACCGCATGCGCCGCGCCGACGGCACGGTCGGGGAGTACGAGTCGCGTTCGGCGTTCGTCACCGGCGCGGACGGCACGCGGTCGATCCTCATCACCTCGGTCGAGGCCGAGGCCCTGCACCGGGTGGAGGCCGATCTCGCGATCCGGGAGGCGCTGTTCGACCAGTCGCCCATCGGTGTCGGGATCTTCGACACCGACCTGCGCTATGTCGCGGTCAACGAGGCGCTCGTCGCGATGAGCGGCGTCTCGGCCGAGGAGCATCTCGGCCGCACCATCGACGAGATCATGCCGGGCATCGACACCGCGCGCGTGCGCACGATCCAGCAGCGGGTGCTCGACACGGGCGAACCCGTCGTCGACTCGCGGATCTTCGGCCCGGCGCCCGCGGACGGCGGCCCGCGGACGGTGTGGTCGCTGTCGTACAACCGCCTCCAGGCGCGCGGCGGCAAGACCCTGGGCGTCAGCTGCTCGCTCATCGACGTCACCGAGCGGCACTACGCGATGGTCAAGGTCGACGCGGCGCGCAAGCGGCTGGCGTTGCTCAACGAGGCCGGGACGCGGATCGGGGCGACGCTCGACATCCCGCGTATCGCCGAGGAGTTGGCGGCGTCGGTGGTGCCGGGCTTCGCCGACCTCGCCGCGGTCGACCTGCTCGACGTGGTCATGACCGGCGACGAGATCCCGCCCGGCGCGCACGGCGACACGACGGTGATGTACCGCGCGGCGTCGCGCGGTGCGCGGCCCGGCCGGTACACCGACGAACTGCTGGAGCAGGGCTCGCGGTTGGTGTACTCCGCCGATTCGACGTTCGGGCGCTGCCTGCGCGGCGGCGGGTCGTACCTCGTGCAGAACCTCCAGGACGAGATGTACGAGGAGCTGATCCACGACCCCGCGCGGGCCGCGTCCGCGCGGACGCTCGGGCTGCACACGCTTGTCGTCGTGCCGCTGAGCGCCCGAGGGGTCGTGCTCGGCACCCTGCTGCTGGCCCGGGGCGAGGGACGGCCCGCGTTCGACCCCGACGACCTGACGCTCGCCACCGAACTCGGCGCCCGCGCGGCGGTGTCCGTGGACAACGCGCGGCTCTACCACCGCCAGCGCGAGACCGCGGTCATGCTCCAGCGCAGCCTGCTGCCGCAGGACGTGCCCGAGATCCCCGGCATCGAGGTGGCGCACCGCTACCTGCCCGGCAGCCTGGTGACCGAGGTGGGCGGCGACTGGTTCGACGTCCTGCCGCTGTCCGGCGGGCGCATCGGGCTCGTGGTCGGCGACGTCATGGGCCACGGCGTGCACGCGGCGGCGGTGATGGGGCAGTTGCGCACGGCGGTGCGGACGCTCGCGGGGCTCGACCTGCCGCCGCACGAAGTCATGGGCCATCTCGACGACATCGTCGCGAGCCTGGGCGAACTCCATTACGCCACCTGCGTGTACGTCGTCTACGACCCGGTGGCGCGTACGTGCGAGTTCGCCAACGCCGGGCACCTGCCGCCCGTTCTCGTCTCGCCGGACGGTGTCCCGGTCGTCGTGGAACCGCCGTCGGGAGCGGTGCTCGGCGTGGGCGGAGTGCCGTTCGAGCACATGGAGTTGCGGGTCGATCCCGGGAGCGTGCTGGTGCTCTACACGGACGGCCTGGTCGAGACCCGCGACCGCGACCTGGACACCGGGATCGGCCTGCTGTGCGCGGCGGTCGAGGAGCACCACGGCCCGCTGGAGGAGGCGTCCGACGCGGTCATCGCGTCGCTGCACAAGGATCTGGGCTTCGACGACGTCGCGCTGCTGATGGCCCGCCTCGAAGCCCTGCCCGAGAACGCGGTCGCGTCGTGGTGGCTGCCCGCCGAACCGTCCGTCGTGGCCCGGGCCCGCGCGCTGACCCGGACGACGATGCGCGAATGGCGCCTCGAAGGCCTCGTGGACGTCGCCGAGTTGCTGGTCAGCGAGCTGGTCACCAACGCGCTGCGGTACGGCGCGGGGCCGATCCGGTTGCGCCTGCTGCGCGGCCGGGCGCTGCTGTGCGAGGTGGCGGACGCGGTGCCGACGCTGCCGCGCCTGCGGGAGGCGGGCGACGACGACGAGGGCGGGCGCGGAATGCAGCTGGTGACCACGCTCGCCGAGCGGTGGGGGAGCCGGAGGGCGGGCCACGGCAAGACCGTGTGGTTCGAACTCCAGCTCCCCGCGGGCGGCCACGGATGACGGCACGGGCGTCGCGGCCCGCCGCGCGCCCGCCGCCGACCGCGGCCCACCAGGACGACCGAGCCGACCACGGCCGACCCGGCCGACCACGGCCGACGCCGGGCGAGAGCGGACCCGTCCGCCCGCCCCCGCCGTCCCGCTCAGGCGCGGCGGCGGATCTTGTTGCCGAGCCAGACCAGCGGGTCGTACTTCCGGTCCGCGACGCGCTCCTTCATCGGGATCAGCGCGTTGTCGGTGATCTTGATGTGCTCGGGGCAGACGTCCGTGCAGCATTTGGTGATGTTGCAGTAGCCGAGCCCGTGTTCCTCCTGCGCGGCCTTCTGCCGGTCCGCGACGTCGAGCGGGTGCATGTCGAGTTCCGCGATGCGCATGAGGTAGCGCGGGCCGGAGAACGCCGGCTTGTTGTCCTCGAAGTCACGGATCACGTGGCACGTGTTCTGGCACAGGTAGCACTCGATGCACTTGCGGAACTCCTGCGAGCGCTCGACGTCCACCTGCTGCATGCGGTATTCGCCCGCCGCCAGCCCGGGCGGCGGCGTGAACGACGGCACCTGCCGCGCCTTGGTGTAGTTGAACGACACGTCCGTCACCAGGTCGCGGATGACCGGGAACGTCCGCATCGGCGTCACCGTGATGGTCTCGTCCTCGGTGAACGTGCTCATGCGCGTCATGCACAGCAGCCGGGGCCGCCCGTTGATCTCGGCACTGCACGAACCGCACTTGCCCGCCTTGCAGTTCCACCGCACCGCGAGGTCCGGCACCTGCGTGGCCTGGAGGCGGTGGATGATGTCGAGGACGACCTCGCCCTCGTTCACCTCCACCGTGTAGTCGCGCAGCTCCCCGCTGTCCACATCGCCGCGCCACACGCGGAAGTTGGCCTTGTACGACATCAGTCCGTCTCCTCGTCCGAGGCCGTCCGCGAGTCCGCCTCCGGCGGCAGCTCCGCGTCGGTCAGATACTTGCGCAGCTCGTCGCGTTCGAACAGCGCGAGCAGGTCGGCGCGCATCGGTTCGGGGGTACGCCGGACCAGGTCCACGTGGCCGCCGTCGCGCGCGAGCGTGCACGCCAGCACCACCTTGCGCCATTGCGCGGACATCACCGGATGGTCCTCGCGGGTGTGCCCGCCGCGGCTCTCCTCGCGCTCCAGCGCCGCCTTGGCGATGCACTCGGACACCAGCAGCATGTTGCGCAGGTCGATCGCGAGGTGCCAGCCGGGGTTGTACTGCCGGTGCCCCTCGACGCCGGCCTTCTCGGCCCGCGCCTTGAGTTCCCGCAGCCGGGTCAGCGCCTCGGCCATCTCGCCCTCGCGCCGGATGATGCCCACCAGGTCGTTCATCGTCTGCTGGAGTTCCTGGTGCACCGAATACGGGTTCTCGGCCCCGTCGTTGTCGAACGGCGCCACCGCCTCCGCCGCGGCGGCGTCGATCTGCTCCTGGTCCACGTCGCGGCGCGCGTCACCGAGCGCGGCGGCGTACTCGGCCGCGTGCAGGCCCGCGCGGCGGCCGAACACCAGCAGGTCCGACAGCGAGTTGCCGCCCAGCCGGTTGCTGCCGTGCATGCCGCCGGCCACCTCGCCCGCGGCGTACAGGCCCAGGACGCCGGGCGTCGCGGCGGTGTCGGGGTCGACCTCGATGCCGCCCATCACGTAGTGGCAGGTCGGGCCGACCTCCATCGGCTCGGCGGTGATGTCGACGTCGGCCAGTTCCTTGAACTGGTGGTGCATGGACGGGAGTTTGCGGCGGATCTCCTCGGCGGGCAGACGCGTGGACACGTCCAGGAACACGCCGCCGTGCGGGGTTCCGCGCCCGGCCTTGACCTCGGAGTTGATCGCGCGGGCGACCTCGTCGCGCGGCAGCAGCTCGGGCGGCCGGCGGTTGTTGTCCGGGTCGGAGTACCAGCGGTCGCCTTCCTCCTCGGACTGCGCGTACTTCTCCTTGAACACGTCCGGGACGTAGTCGAACATGAAGCGCTTGCCCTCGGAGTTGCGCAGCACGCCGCCGTCGCCGCGCACCGACTCGGTGACGAGGATGCCCTTCACACTCGGCGGCCAGACCATGCCGGTCGGGTGGAACTGCACGAACTCCATGTTGATCAGCGAGGCCCCCGCGAGCAGGGCGAGTGCCTGGCCGTCGCCGGTGTACTCCCACGAATTGGACGTCACCTTGAACGACTTGCCGATGCCGCCGGTCGCCAAGACGATCGCGGGCGCCTCGAACACCACGAAGCGGCCCGACTCGCGCCAGTAGCCGAACGCGCCGCTGATCCGGTTGCCGCCGTCGTCGGCCGGCTCGGTCAACAGGCGGGTGACCGTGGCCTCCTGATACACCCTCAGGCGCGACTCCGGGTCGCCCGTCGCGGCCTCGTCCTCCTGCTGGAGCGCGACGATCTTCTGCTGGAGCGTACGGATCAGCTCCAGGCCGGTCCGGTCGCCGACGTGCGCGAGCCGGGGGTACTCGTGGCCGCCGAAGTTGCGCTGGCTGATGCGCCCGTCCTTCGTGCGGTCGAACAGCGCACCCCAGGTCTCCAACTCCCAGACCCGGTCCGGCGCTTCCTTCGCGTGCAGCTCGGCCATGCGCCAGTGGTTGAGGAACTTGCCGCCGCGCATGGTGTCGCGGTAGTGCACCTGCCAGTTGTCGTTGCTGTTGACGTTCCCCATCGACGCCGCGATGCCGCCCTCGGCCATCACCGTGTGGGCCTTGCCGAACAGCGACTTGCAGACCACGGCGGTGCGCATCCCCCGCGCACGTGCCTCGATGGCCGCGCGAAGTCCCGCGCCGCCGGCCCCGATCACGACGACGTCATAGCTGTGCCGTTCCACTTCGGACATGAAGCTCGGTGCCTCTCTTGGGACGTGAGCAATGTGCGGAAAGAGCCAGGGGCTAGAAGAACGTCGGGTCGTCGAACGCGCCGGACGCGACGAGGTACACGTACAGGTCGGCGATCGCGACGCTGAACAGCGACGCCCACGCGAGCTGCATGTGCCGGGTGTTCAGCCGGCTGACGAACTGCCAGTAGCGGTAGCGCACGGGGTGTTTCGAGAAGTGCTTGAGCCGCCCGCCGATGATGTGCCGGCACGAGTGGCACGAGATCGTGTACGCCCAGATCAGCAGCACGTTCGCGAGCAGCACCAGCGTGCCCAGGCCCATGTGCCCCCACGCGCCGTGCTCGTCGCGGAAGGCGATGATCACGTCCCACGTGAGGATTCCGGCGACGATCACCGCGAAGTACAGGAAGTACCGGTGCGCGTTCTGCAGGATCAGCGGAAACCGCGTCTCACCGGTGTACTTGCCGCGCGGCTCGGGGACCGCGCAGGCGGACGGCGAGGCCCAGAAACCGCGGTAGTACGCCTTGCGGTAGTAGTAGCAGGTGAGGCGGAATCCGAGCGGGAAGATCAAAATGATCAGCGCGGGTGAAAGCGACCACCAGTCGCCGAAAATCGGCGCATTCGCGCTCAACGGCATGCTGTCGCAGTTGGTCGACAGACAGGGCGAGTAGAACGGCGAAACGTAAGGCTCGGCGAAGTAGTTGTCATTGGCGAACGCGCGCCACGTCGAGTAGACGATGAACGCGACCAGAATGGTGACGGTGACGGCCGAGCCCAGCCACCATCGGTCGGTACGGAGATGGCGCTCGGGAATCTGCGCCCTGCCGGGCGCGGCGGTGCCGGTGGCCATGCGTGAATGCCCTTCTCGGCTGCGTGTTCTCAGGTGTCGGCGCTGGGGCGGCACGGGTGACGGGGAAGCCCCGGGGTCCGTGCGCCGCCGTGGGGCGGTCGGCGCACGGACCCCGGGCCGGTCGGCGTTCAGGGCCGCTGGGGCCGCATGCCGCCGATGCCCTCGTCGTCCGCGTCCGCGAACAGCCCTGGGTCGTAGGGGAGTTCGGGGATCGTTTCGAGGTCGGCGCGGGGCTGCGGCGGTCCGGTGCGGGCGGTGCGGGCGGTGCGGGCGGTGCGCGGATCATGCTCGGCGAGCAGCGCGAGCGAATCGCGCAGCCGCTCGACGTCGCCGCAGGCGCGGCGTATGTCGCGCGTGTTGCCCACGCGGCTGCGCATCGAGCGCAGCACGCGGTCGAGTTCGTCCAGCTTCCGCCGGGCGCGGATCAGGTCGTCGTCAACGGTCGCCGTCATGTCGCGCGCTCACCCCCTGGTCGCCGGCCCCGCGCCGTCGGGGGGCCGGTTGGTCGGTGTTGCGGACGTGCCTTGTCCGCACCGGAACGGGCAGGCCGCATCGACGTCGCGGCCGTGGGCGGTGCGAACCTTCGGAAGTGTGGCGCGATCAGGGAAAGGTTGGAAAGTGTTACGGCGATCTTTTTCGCGGGCACCGGCGGAATTCCCTCGCGCGGGGGATGGCATCGGGGCCGGAGACCTGCTGTCGGTGTGCCGAGACCGACCGGATGGTCATGAAACGGCGATCAAGAAAAACGATCATCAATCGATCATGAATTCATGATCGATTGATGATCGGGAGACCACCGGGGATTGCCGGGAAACGCGTCAGTCGGTGCGCAGCGTCGCCGCCGGGCTCGATTCGATCCGGGCGCGGGTCGCGGCGATGCGCGGCCGACCGGGCAGCACGCGTTCGGCGTCGTCGAGCGCGCGCCGGGCCCCGGTGATGTCGCCCGCCGCGCACGCGGCCAGCGCGAGGGTGCACAGCGCGTCCGCGTACCCCGCGGGCGTGCCCTTCTTCTCCTGGCGCACCGCCGACTGCGCCGCGCGCACGCTCTTGACGGTGTCGCCGTGCAGGACCAGCAGCAGCGGGTGCTGCTCCTCCGCCTCGGCGAACTTGAGCAGCATGCCGGACGGGTGCACGAAGTAGTCGGTCGGCGCGGCCAGCGCCTCCTCCGCGGCGGTCAGGTTCCCGGCGAGCGGAACCGCGCCCATCACCAGGGCCTGCACCATGACCTCGCCGAACAGCGTGCGGGCGGTCTCCCACTCGGGGTGGCCGGAGTGCAGCCGCTCCAGGTACGACCGGGCGATCTCGGCGGCCTCGGCGTCGTCCGCCTGCCCCTCGGCCGCCAGCACCCGCACATAGGTGCGGTACGGTTCGCCGTCGGGGCCCTCCGGCATGAGGTCGGCGAGCTGCGCGACCAGCGCGACGTCGCCCGCGCCGTACGCCTCGGTCGCCTTCTCGTGCATCATGCGCGCGCGGGCGGCGTTCTCCGACTCGACAGGCGGCGGCGGCACGTCGTCGTCCGCGCCGGGAAGGTCCGGGTACGGCCTGCCGAACGCGCCCCCGAAGGGGTTCCCCGGCCCGCCGCCCGCCGGACCGGACGCGTCCCGCGGGTCCGCCCCGAAGGCACCGCCGGCCCCGGAGCCGGAACCCGCGCCGGGCCCCGGGCCCGGACCGCCGTCCGGCCCGCGATCACCGCGCCGAGCCGACCACCGCCGCCGCATCCGCTCGCTGAAGGATTCACTCACACCGCCGATTGTGCCTTGCGCGCGCGACGAACGGCCGGGGCCGGCCGCCCCGACCTCCGCAACCGCCGGGGCCGGTGCCGCCCCGTACCATGGAGGTTGCCGCGGCGGACCGGCCCGGCTGGCATCCCGGTACATATCCGGCGGAACCGGATTCAGCCTGCCGGGTGCGACGTCCCGAGCCCAACGGAAGCCCGTAAACGCATGCCCACGCGCAACGACATCCGCAACGTCGCCATCGTCGCCCACGTCGACCACGGCAAGACGACCCTCGTCGACGCCATGCTCAAACAGGCCGGCGCCTTCTCCGCGCACCAGCAGGTCGACGACCGGGTCATGGACTCCAACGACCTGGAGCGCGAGAAGGGCATCACCATCCTCGCGAAGAACACCGCCGTCAAGTACCACCCCAAAGACGGCGGCGACCCGATCACCATCAACATCATCGACACCCCCGGCCACGCCGACTTCGGCGGCGAGGTCGAGCGCGGCCTGTCGATGGTCGACGGCGTGGTGCTGCTCGTGGACGCGTCCGAGGGCCCGCTGCCGCAGACCCGCTTCGTGCTGCGCAAGGCGCTCTCCGCGAAGCTGCCGGTGATCCTGTGCATCAACAAGGTCGACCGGCCCGACTCGCGCATCGCCGAGGTCGTCGACGAGACGTACGAGCTGTTCATGGACCTCGACGCGACCGAGGACCAGATCGAGTTCCCGATCGTGTACGCCTGCGCCCGCGACGGCATGGCGTCCCTCGACCGCCCCGACAACGGCGCGACGCCGAACAACGGCGACCTCCAGCCGTTCTTCCAGACCATCCTGGACACCATCCCCGCGCCGACGTACGAGGACGGCGCTCCGCTCCAGGCACACGTCACCAACCTGGACGCGTCCAACTTCCTCGGCCGCATCGCGCTGTGCCGCGTCCACAACGGGACGATCCGCAAGGGCCAGCAGGCCGCGTGGTGCCGCCACGACGGCAGCATCGAGCGCGTGCGCATCACCGAGCTGCTGATGACCGACGCGCTGGAGCGCAAGGCCGCCGAAGAGGCCGGGCCCGGCGACATCATCGCGATCGCGGGCATCCCCGACATCATGATCGGCGACACCATCGCCGACCCGGACGACCCGCGCCCGCTGCCGCTGATCATGGTCGACGAGCCCGCGATCTCGATGACGATCGGCACCAACACCTCGCCGCTGGTCGGCAAGGGCGGCAAGGGCCACAAGGTCACCGCGCGCCTGGTGAAGGACCGCCTCGACAAGGAGCTGGTCGGCAACGTCTCGATGCGCGTGCTCCCCACCGAGCGCCCCGACGCGTGGGAGGTCCAGGGCCGCGGCGAGTTGGCGTTGGCCATCCTCGTCGAGCAGATGCGCCGCGAGGGCTTCGAACTCACCGTCGGCAAGCCGCAGGTGGTCACCAAGACGGTCGACGGCAAGATCCACGAGCCGTTCGAGCGCCTGACGATCGACGCGCCGGAGGAATACCTCGGCGCGATCACGCAGCTCCTCGCCACGCGCAAGGGCCGCATGGAGACCATGACCAACCACGGAACCGGCTGGATCCGCATGGAGTTCGTCGTCCCCGCGCGCGGACTCATCGGTTTCCGCACCGAGTTCCTCACCGAGACACGCGGCACCGGCATCGCGCACAGCATCCACGACGGCTACGAGGCCTGGGTCGGCGAACTGCGCACCCGCAACAACGGCTCTCTCGTGGCCGACCGCTCGGGCGTGGTGACCGCGTTCGCGATGACCAATCTCCAGGAGCGCGGCACGCTCTTCGTCGAGCCGACCATCGAGGTGTACGAGGGCATGATCGTCGGCGAGAACAGCCGGTCCGACGACATGGACGTCAACATCACCAAGGAGAAGAAGCTCACCAACATGCGCTCGTCCACCGCCGACGAGACCGAAAAGCTCATCCCCCCGCGCAAGCTCTCCCTCGAACAGGCCCTGGAGTTCTGCCGCGAGGACGAATGCGTCGAGGTAACCCCCGAAACCGTCCGCATCCGCAAGGTGGTCCTCAACCAACAAGAACGCGCCCGCGCCGCCTCCCGCGCGAAGCGCGCCTGACCGCCTCCGCGGCAAACCGAGCTTCAGGGGAACCCCGGCCCGGTTGGGGAAAGAACAGACCGGGATGAGGGGATGGAGAGCGCCACCGGGTGGCGCTCTCCATCCCCTCGTTTTTCGGCGGGCTTGGGACGTGATCTCGGGCGCCCCTCAGGGGAGCGAGATCCGGCTGAGGGTCGATGGCCTTCGATGAGCGACTGCCGTCGGCCGCGCAAAGGCGCGGCCGACCAACGAACTCATATGTCGGGACCGGGTGAACGCGACAGGGCACGACCCCTGACTGGCCGCGCGCCCCCAAGGCGGGCGCGCGGCGAGGAAAACCGTTGCTCCCGCGGGGATCGTGCGATGCCCGTCGGACAGTGACCGCACGCGGAACGGACGCTGCCAGGTGGGGGGTTCGTACGTCGCCACCGGGTCGCGACCTGAAGTGACAGGGTTGCCGTCCGCCCGCAGACTTGCCGGATGTCCGTCAGGGAACATGCTCAAGTATCGCCCGTGCCCATCGAATCCACCGGTCGACGTCCGGAGTTGGATGCCATCCGGGCCGTCGTCGTGGTCGGGCTGGTGTTCTTCCACGCCTCCCTTGTCTTCGACACCGACGACGACTACTACGTCAAGAACGCCGTGACGACCACGGCAACCACCGCCAGCGCGGCGCTGGGCGCCGTATGGGCGATGCCGTTGCTCTTCCTCGTCGCGGGCCTCGGCGCCTGGCACTCCCTCCGAAATCGTGGCACCGGTGGGTTCGTCCGTGAACGCTTGCTTCGCATCGGCGTTCCGTTGGCGTTTGTGACCGTCGCGCTTGACCCGGTGCCACAGTGGCTGCGCTTGCGTGGGGAGCACCCCGAGGAGGACATCGACTATTGGGCCTTCCTCGGCAAGTTCTTCTCGGTGCGCCCGGATCTTGCCGACTTCCCGTTCGTACTGGACGGTGACTGGTTCGAGTTCGGACACCTGTGGTTCCTTGTCCTGCTGCTGACCTTCTCGCTCCTGCTCGCCGCCGCCGTGCGTTGGATCCCGGCCGCTCGCCCGGCGGGGTGGCGCGACCGGGCCGCGGAGGCCGTGACCTCGCGCCCGTCCGCCTTGTTCGCCGCCGCTGTTCCGATCGCGCTGATCTGCGCCGTGTTCGGCTTGGAGGAGGGCTTCGCGGCCTGGCACCGCTGGGCTTACTTGTTGTTCTTCGGTTACGGCTTCGTACTCGCGAGCGACGATCGGTTCCGCACCGCGATGCGCCGCACCGCCGCCGTCGCGTCGGCCGCGGGGCTCGTGCTGTTCGCCATGGGGCTCGCGGGCTTCATGATTGGCGGCGATGACAGCCGTGACGCCTTCGTGGAGATGAACCCGACGGCGATAGCCGCGCGGACGGTGTTCGGTGCGGCGGGATGGTGCTGGCTGGTGGCCATCCTGGGCTTGCTGGACCGGCAACGCGTGCGAATACGGGTGACGGCCGGTGACGGGCATGCGTCGGAGTCGGCCACGCCGGCAGGAGGAAGGGCCGGGCAAGGCTCTGCGCAGGGATCGCATGCGCGTCGGGGCCGCCGGGCCTACGCCTACTTCGGACCGGCCGCTCTTCCGTTCTATCTACTCCACCAACCCGTTCTGGTGGCCGTGGCCTACGGTGTCGTCGGATGGGAACTGCCCGCAGGGCTGAAGTACCTGGTGATCGTGGTGGCTTCGCTGGCCCTGACGATGCTGATATACGACCTGTTCGTGCGACGTACCCGGGTCACGCGGCTGTTGTTCGGCATGAGGCCCGCCAGGGCGTGACGCTTCCCGGCGGCGCCCTGCCGATCCGAGTGGTGTGCGGGTGGGCCGCGGGGCCCGCGCGATGCGGGGGTGAATCGGCCGCGGATAAGCGGGATTGATCATTCCCGTTCGCGCGCCGCCGGTTTTATCGATCTCCGTTCGGGATCTTCCTTTTCATGATTGTTTCGTTCCGTGCACGGTCGGCAAGATCGAAATCCGACGCCCTAATTCCTGGGTAAATATCCGGTTGGCGGCGGGATGGGCGGTCGCCGGGATGACCAGAGTACGGACGCGTCGTCGGTCCATAAATTTCATGCAAATCAGGATGATCCGCGCACGCTACGCGCGGCGACGATCATGACGCGGCCATGCATACGAACACCGTGATCCGGTCAGCGTGCAAACCACCGTTCCGGTTGTCGGTCGTTTTGTCGGGGTTCATTGGCGAATCAGGGCAATAAAAGGCCAGGCTTAATAGAAAAGAAACGCTGCGGCTATGGATGTAGATCACCGGTAGTCGGATAGTTGCGCTTGCGTCCGAGTCGTATTTCCCGGCCGGCTCCGCACGCCACCACGGCGCGGGTGCGATGCCCCCTGCCCGGCGGCGTTTTCGCCCTCCCCTTTTCCGTCCCCCAGCGACTCCGAGGAGGCAGACCGTGCGTGGATCTACGCGCGTGAAGTTCGGCGCGGCCATCGCCGCGTTGGCCCTGGCCGCCACTGCCGCATGCAGTACCGACAGCGATGATCCGGAGCCGGACTCCTCCGCCGCTCCGGGCGCGGGCAAGAAGGGCGGGTCGATCACCGTCCAGCTCGGGGAGCCCCAGCACGGTCTGGTCCCCACGAACACCTCGGAGAGCGAGGGCAACGAGGTCCTCAACGCCCTCTTCGCCGGGCTCGTCGACTACGACATCGACACCAACAAGCCGGAGAACCGCGTCGCGGAGTCGATCACCAGCGCCGACAACAAGGTCTGGACGATCAAGATCAAGCCCGACTACACCTTCCACAACGGCGAGAAGGTGACCGCGAGTTCGTTCGTAGACTCCTGGAACTACGGCGCCAACCAGAAGAACGCGCAAGAGGCGATCCCGTTCTTCGACAAGATCGAGGGCTCCGACGAACTCGCCCCGGGGGAAGGCAAAGAGCCCACCGCCGAGACGCTCAAGGGCCTCAAGGTCATCGACGAGACCACCTTCGAGGTCACCCTCAAGGTGCCGTTCGCGCAGTTCCCGAGCATGCTCGGCTACAACGCCTACTACCCGGTGCCGAAGGCGTTCTTCGCCGACCCGAAGGCCTTCGACGACGCCCCCATCGGCAACGGGCCGTTCATGATGGACGGCAAGTGGGAGCACAACCAGCAGATCAAGGTCAAGCGGTACGAAGGCTTCCCCGATCACGACGGCAAGGCGCTGCTCGACGCGGTCACCTTCAAGATCTACGAGAAGCTCGACACCGCGTACAACGACCTGCGCGCCGGCGCGATCGACATCACCGACAAGCTGCCGGTCTCCGCGATGGGCACGGTCCAGAAGGACTTCCCGGGCCGCACCTCCAGCGTCGCCGAGTCGTCGATCGGCTACATCGGCTTCCCCCTCGCGACGAACCCGATCTACGCCAACCCCGATCTGCGCAAGGCCATTTCGATGGCGATCGACCGCAAGACCCTCAACGACAAGATCTTCAGCGGCACCCGGCCGCCGGCCGACGACTTCGTCAGCCCGATCATCCCGGGCTACCGGCAGGGCATCTGCGGTGAGGCGTGCACCTACAACCCGCAGGCGGCGAAGGACCTGTACGCGAAGGCCGGCGGCCTGCCCGGCAACAAGCTCGAAATCGGCTACAACACCGACGGCGGCCACAAGGACTGGATCGAGGCCGTCGGCAACATGCTCAAGGACAACCTCGGCATCGACGTGACACCGCGTCCGTTCGAGAAGTTCGGGGCCATCCTGGACGCGCTCGACCAGAAGCAGTTCTCCGGCGCGTTCCGCATGGGCTGGACGATGGACTACCCGTCGATCGAGAACTACCTGCGGCCGATCTTCAGCAAGATCGCCATCCAGAACGGCTCGAACCACGCCGGTTACGTCAACGAGGACTTCGAGGCGGCGCTGGCGGCGGCCGACGTCAAGCAGGGCGACGAGGGCATCGCCGCGTACCAGGCGGCCAGCGACATCCTGCTCAAAGATCTGCCCTACATCCCGGTGTTCTTCTACATGAGCTCCAACGCGTGGTCGGACCGGGTCACCAACGTGAGGATCGACGCGCAGAACCGCATGCGCCTCGACCTGGTGTCCCTCACGTAGCCCTCCGCCAGCGACACGGCGGCCGAGGACCGGGTCGTCCCCCCGACAGGTCCGGTCCCGGCCGCCGTCCCGGAGCAGCGCCGCGCGCCCACGCCCGTGCTCCGGGGGACCGCCCCACCGGGAGGGCTCGTGTACCGCTACCTCTTGCGCCGGCTGCTCCAGGCGATTCCCGTCCTGATCGGTACGACGCTGCTCATCTACACCATGGTGTACTTCCTGCCGGGCGACCCCGCGCGGGCGATGGCCGGCGACCGCCGCCAGGACCCCGTCGTCGTCGAGATGATCCGGGACAAATACCACTTCAACGACTCGTTCTTCAGCCAGTACTGGCACTACCTGACAGGCATCTTCCAAGGCGACTTCGGGACGACGGTACGAGGCCGCGCGGTCGGCGACATCATGGCCGAGCGCTTCCCCTGGACGATCAACCTCGCCCTCGTCGCCCTGCTCATCGAGGCGGTCGTCGGCATCGTCGCGGGCATCTTCGCGGCGCTCAACCGGGGCAAGTTCTTCGACAACCTGGTGCTGATCGTCACGCTGATGATGATCTCGATCCCGACGTTCGTGACCGGCTTCATCCTGCAACTGCTGGTCGGCGTCGAATGGCAGATCCTCCCGGTCTCGTTCAACGAACGCGACGGGTTCAAGGCGTACATCATGCCGGGCTACGTGCTCGCGTCGCTGTCGCTCGCGTACGTCACCCGGCTCATGCGCACCAGCCTGGCCGAAACCATGCGGTCCGACTACGTGCGTACGGCCGTCGCGAAGGGCCTGCCGCACAGCCGCGTCGTGATGCGGCACGGCGTCCGCAACGCGCTGATCCCCGTGGTCACGTTCCTCGGCGCCGACCTGGGCGCGCTGATGGGCGGCGCGATCATCACCGAGCGGATCTTCAACATCCCCGGCGTGGGCGGGCAGTTGGCGCAGTCGGTCTACCTGCGAGAACGCCCGGTGGTCATCGGCATGGTGACCGCGCTGGTGCTCATCTACATCGTCGGCAACCTCATCGTCGACATGCTCTACGCCGTTCTCGATCCGAGGATCCGCTATGACTGACACCCAGGGGAGCGCGCCGGAGCCGCCACCGGAAAAGCGCGCGGACGCGGGCGGGGACACAGGCCCGGACACCACGGCGCCCCAGCCTCCCGCCCGGGCCGACGCCGAGCCCACGGACCCGGCCGCGAGCCGACCCGACGCCCGGGCCACCGGGCAGGCCGCCCGGCGGGCCGACGAGCAGCCGCGCGAGCGGGTCCCTCGGCAGGCCACCGACGAGGCCGGCGACCAGGCGACCGACGATGCCGCGGCCCAGGCGACCGGCCAAGCCCTCCGGCAGGCCCCCGATCCGGCGACCGTCCTGACCACCGACCCACCCGAACCACCCGATCAACCCGATCAACCCGACGACTCCACCCGCCCCGACCCGCCCCCCGGCGGAGCCGACGAGCGCGTCGGGAACCTGTGGTCGGACGCGTGGTACGACCTGCGCCGCCGCAAGATGTTCCTCGTCCCGGCGTTCGTCATCTTCGTGCTGCTGCTGATCGCGGCGTTCCCGCAGTTGTTCACCGACCACAACCCGCACGACGCCGGTGCCTGCAGGCTCGTGAACTCCCTGAAGGATCCCAGCGGTTCGCACTGGTTCGGCTACGACGTACAAGGCTGCGACGTCTACACGAAAGTCATCTGGTCGACGCGGAACTCGATCGTCGTGGGCTTCTCCACGGTGGTCATCGTCACCCTCGTCGGCGGCGTCCTCGGTCTGATCGCGGGCTATGTGGGCGGCTGGGCCGACGGCCTCCTGTCGCGCTTCGCCGACATCTTCTTCGCGATCCCGCTCATGCTCGGCGCGATCCTCGCGCTGGCGGTCATCGGCAAGGGCGACGCGCTCACCGTGGCCCTGATCATGGCCGCCCTCGTCTGGCCGAAGATCTTCCGTCTGATGCGCGGCGCGGTCATCGCGAACAAGCACAACGACTACGTCATCGCGGCCCGGGCGCTCGGCGGCGGCACCTTCCGGGTGACGTTCCGCCACATCCTGCCCAACGCGATCGCACCCGTCCTCGTGTACGTGACCATCAGCCTCGGCGAGTTCATCGCGGCCGAGGCGGCGCTGTCGTACCTCGGCGTCGGAATCCAGCCACCCGGCATCTCGTGGGGGCTGATGATCAGCGACGCGCAGGAGCGCTTCCTCCAGGCATCCCACCCGCTGTTGTTCCCATCGCTGTTCCTCAGCGTCACGGTCCTCAGCTTCATCCTGATGGGCGACGCCGTGCGCGACGCCCTCGATCCGAAGAACCGATAGGGGACGCGGTGACGACCCACACCACAGAACCCGTGCTTCTCGACCCCGACGCCGCGCTGCTCGAAGTCGACGACCTGCACGTCGAGTTCCACACGCGCGACGGCATCGCCAAAGCCGTCAACGGGGTGTCGTTCCGTGTGCACGCCGGCGAAACGCTCGCGGTACTCGGCGAGTCCGGCTCGGGCAAGTCGGTGACCGCGCAGGCGATCATGGGCATTCTCGACACCCCGCCCGCCCGGCTGTCCCGGGGGACGATCCGCTTCCAGGGCCGCGACCTGCTGACGATGGGTCAGGAGGAGCGGCGCCGGATCCGGGGCCGACACGTCGCGATGATCTTCCAGGACGCGCTGTCAGCCCTGAACCCCGTGCTGTCGGTGGGCAAGCAGCTCGGCGAGATGTTCCGCGTCCACCGCGGCATGTCGCGGCGCGAGGCCAAGGCCAAAGCGGTCGAGTTGATGGACCTGGTCCGCATCCCGGCCGCGAAGGCGCGCGTCGACGACTACCCGCACCAGTTCTCCGGCGGCATGCGCCAGCGCATCATGATCGCGATGGCGATGGCCCTGGAACCGGACCTCATCATCGCCGACGAGCCGACCACGGCCCTCGACGTGACCGTGCAGGCCCAGGTGATGGACCTGCTCGCGGCCCTGCAACGCGAGTTCCACATGGGCCTGATCCTCATCACGCACGACCTCGGCGTGGTCGCGGACGTGGCCGACAACATCGTCGTGATGTACGCCGGGCGCATCGTCGAGCGCGCTCCCGTCCACGCGCTCTACCAGGCCCCGGCGCACCCGTACACGATGGGCCTGCTCGAATCGATCCCGCGGCTCGACCACAAGGGCGGCGAACTCGCGGCGATCAAAGGCCTCCCGCCGAACCTCCTGCGCATACCGGCGGGTTGCGCCTTCCACCCGAGGTGCCCGTATGTGCGCGACGTGTGCCGTACGGAAACGCCGCCGCTGCACGCGGTCGCGGGAACCGGCGCGGCGGCCCACCGCACGAGCGCCTGCCATTTCCGGAAGGAGGCGCTCGATGGCACCATCGCCCGATAAGGCGCGGGAGGCCGACCCGGTCCTGCAAGTCAAGGGCCTGGTCAAGCACTTCCCGCTCACCCAGGGCATTCTGTTCCAGCGTCAGGTCGCCGCGGTCCGGGCGGTCGACGGCGTGACCTTCGACCTCGGGCGCGGCGAGACGCTGGGCCTGGTGGGGGAGTCGGGCTGCGGCAAGTCGACGGTCGCGAAGCTGCTGATGAACCTGGAGCGGCCGACGCGGGGCCAGGTGCTGTACAAGGGCGAGGACATCTCGCGTCTGTCCGGTCGGGCGCTGAAGGCGGTCCGCCGGAACATCCAGATGGTCTTCCAGGACCCGTACACCTCGCTCAACCCCCGCATGACCGTCGGCGACATCATCGGCGAGCCGTTCGCGATCCATCCGGACGTCGCGCCCAAGGGCGAGCGGCGCAGGAGAGTCCAGGACCTCCTGGACGTGGTCGGCCTGAACCCCGAGCACATCAACCGGTATCCGCATCAGTTCTCGGGGGGTCAGCGGCAGCGCATCGGTATCGCGCGGGGGCTGGCGCTGAACCCGGAGATCATCATCTGCGACGAGCCGGTGTCGGCGCTGGACGTCTCGGTGCAGGCGCAGGTGATCAACCTGATGGAGAAGCTCCAGAACGAGTTCGACCTCAGCTACGTCTTCATCGCGCACGACCTGTCGATCGTGCGGCACATCTCCGACCGGGTGGCGGTCATGTACCTCGGCAAGATCGTCGAGATCGGCACCGAAACCGAGATCTACGACCACCCCACCCACCCCTACACCCAAGCCCTGCTCTCCGCCGTGCCCGTTCCGGATCCGCGTGACCGGGAGCGCCGGGAGCGGATCATCCTGGCCGGCGACGTGCCGTCGCCGGTGAACCCGCCGTCCGGCTGCCGCTTCCGCACGCGCTGCTGGAAGGCGCGGGACGTGTGTGCCGAGGACGCGCCGGTCCTGGCACCGCCGGAGGGCCTGTCGGGCCCGGCCGCGCACGCGAGCGCGTGCCACTTCGCCGAGCTGCGGGACACCGTGACGTCGCCCTGAGCCGGCCGCCTCCCGCGGCCCGCGCTGAGCGCCGGGCCCGGAACGGCGCCGTACGCGATCCGTGGGACGCGTGTGATGTACGGGGTGCCACCTCCCGACGGGGGGTGGCACCCCTTCTTGCGCCTCCGGATGCTACGCGCGTAAATTTTGCGTTTCGTCGGAAGGCTACGCGCGTAGCGCCAGATGGCCTCCCACCTGGGATTTCCTGGGTTTGACACGCTCCGTAGTCGACACCCCGGCGACCCCCGATGTTCCGCGACAGTCTTCTTGTCCGTTCATAGGACTGTATGCTCCGCACAGCGACACACCCGTCCGAATGATTCGTGTATTCCCCGGTAACATCGCAGCCGTCAGGCGAGACCTTGTCGGGACGTGCGTGATCGAACCGCAATACTCCGAAGGTTGGAGCATCGCAAACAGTGACGGATAGTAGATGCGTTTGCGCCCGGTTGCCGGTCACGCGTTCGGGCGCGGCCGGACGGGCGCGGCGGCGCGGAGACCCACGGGTTGCCCGTCGTATTTCACTACCGACGTGGTTTTCAAGGAGGCAATCCATGCGCGGACTTACGCGCGTGAAGTGGCTCGCGGGCGCGGGGATCCTCGCGCTGGCGGCCACGGCGTGTGGCGGTGGCGGCAATGGAGGAGGCTCCGGCGCGCCGTCGGGTTACTACACCGCGAGCAGCACCGAGCCGCAGAACCTGCTGCAACCGGCCAACGCCAACGAGACGGGCGGCTTCTACCCGCTCTCGATGCTCTTCCGGGGTCTGTACACGTACGACGCCAAGACCGGTGAGACCAAGGCGGCGGTCGCCGAGTCGATGGACTCGACCGACAACGTCACCTGGACGGTCAAGCTCAAGTCCGGCTGGACGTTCCACAACGGCGAGCCCGTCACCGCCAAGTCGTTCGTCGACGCGTGGAACTGGGGCGCGCTCTCGTCCAGCAAGCAGATCAACGCCACGTGGTTCCAGCCGATCGTCGGCTACGACCAGGTGCACCCGGAGAACGGCGAGCCGACCGCGCAGACGATGTCCGGCCTGAAGGTCGTGGACGACCAGACGTTCACGGTCCAACTCGCGTACCCGATCTCGTCGTTCAAGGCGCAGATGGGCTACTCGCCGTTCATGCCGCTGCCGCAGGAGTTCTACACGAACCCCGACAAGTACGGTCAGGCGCCGATCGGCAACGGCCCCTTCCAACTCGACACCGCGAACGGCGGCTGGGACCGCAAGAAGTCGATCACCGTGAAGCGGTACGACAACTACGCCGGTGAGGACAAGGCCAAGTCCGAGGGCGTGCGCCTGGTCTTCTACACGACCTACGACGCCGCCTACACCGCGCTGCGCGACAACCGGCTCGACGTGATCGACCAGATCCCGACCGCGGCGGTCGGCAACTTCCAGACCGACCTGGGCAACCGCGCCATCGTGCAGCCGCAGCTGGCGATCCAGAAGATCGCCTTCCCGCTGTACGACGCCGCGTGGGGCACGCCCGGAGCGGCGAAGGTCCGCCAGGGCCTGTCCATGGCGATCGACCGCGAAGGCATCACGAAGGCCCTGTACAAGGGCCAGGAGCAGCCCGCCGTCGACTGGCTCGCGCCCGGCGTCCCCGGCCACACCGACGTGTGCGGCGACGTCTGCACGTACAACCCCGAGCGCGCCAAGCAGCTGATCGCCGAGGGCGGCGGCATCCCCGGCGGCAAGCTGACCATCGCGACCAACGCCGATGGCCCGCACAAGGAATGGGTCACCGCGGTCTGCAACAGCATCAACCAGGCGCTGGGCGGCCAGGCCTGCGAGCCGAAGCTGTACGCGGAGTTCTCCGTCGCGCGTGAGGAGATCACCACCAAGAAGATGACCGGGGCGTACCGGACCGGCTGGAAGGCCGACTACCCGTTCCCGGACAACTTCCTGAACGACATCTACCGCACGGGCGCCGCGTCGAACGACTCCGGCTACGCGAACCCGACGTTCGACAGCCTGGCCCGCGAGGCGCAGGGCGCCACCGATGAGGACAAGGCCCTGCAGCTGTGGCAGGACGCCGAGAAGCAGCTCACGCAGGACCTGCCGTCGATCCCGCTTTGGTACTACGTGACGAAGGCCGGTCACTCGACCCACGTCTCGAACGTGACCTTCGACGTGTTCGGCAACCCGGAGTTCACCGAGGTCACCGTCAACTGACCCACCGACGGAGGCGGCCGGGACCACCCCCCGGATCGTCCGGCCGCCTCCTCGGACTCCGCCGCACCGTGCCGGCCGCGGCGCCAGACGGCAGGCGGCGCCCCGTGTGTCCCGGCGGCCACCGGCTCGTTGTGCCGGTGGCCACCGACGCGCGTCGGCGGCCGCCGGGTCCGCCGTCCGGCGGCCGGGTCGGCACGCGGCGGTCATGTGCCGAACCAGATCGCAGGAGGCAGGCATGGGGCGTTACGTCATCCGACGGCTGCTCCAGATGATCCCGGTGTTCATCGGGACCACGTTCTTGATCTATTTCATGGTCTACCAGCTCGGTGGGGACCCGATCGCCGCGATGTTCGGCGACAAGGCCGCCGACCCGGTGTTCGTGAGACAGATGCGCGCCGAGTACCACCTCGACGACCCCCTGATCGTGCAGTACTGGCATTACCTCACCGGTCTGCTGCAAGGCGACTTCGGCACCAGCTTCAGCGGCATCCCCGTCTCGGACGAACTGCGGCGCGCGTTCCCGATCTCGATCCGGCTCGCCCTGATCGCGTTCGTCATCGAGATCGTCATCGGCATCGGCGCGGGCCTGCTCGCGGGGCTGCGGCGCGGCAAGTTCGCCGACTCGGTCGTCCTGGTCACCACCCTGATCGTGATCTCGATCCCGGTGTTCGTCCTCGGCTACCTGTTCCAGTACTTCCTGGGCACCCAGTGGGGGCTGTTCCCGTCGACGGCGACGCCCGGCGATCCGACGTGGAGCGACCTGGTCCTCCCCGGCATCGTGCTCGGCTCACTGTCGCTCGCGTTCGTGGCGCGCCTGACCCGCACGAGCATCGCGGAGAACCTGCGCGCCGACTACGTGCGGACGGCCACCGCGAAGGGGCTGCCCCGCCGCCGCGTGGTCACGGTGCACCTGCTGCGCAACTCCCTGATCCCGGTGGTGACGTTCCTCGGGGCCGACCTCGGCGCGCTCATGGCCGGGGCCATCGTCACCGAGGGCATCTTCAACGTCGACGGCGTCGGTCGGCTGATCTACCTGGCCGTCACCAAGCACGAGAACGCCACCGTGGTCGGCGCGGTCGCCGCCCTGGTCATCGTCTACCTGCTGATGAACCTCATCGTCGACCTGCTGTACGCCGTCCTGGACCCGAGGATCCGGTATGTCTGAGCACGACCCGCAGCGCGAGAAGCTGCCCACCCGCAGCGCCGAGCAGCCGCAGTTCGGCTCGCAGGAGGAGCCGGCGCTGTTCCTCGCCGACGCCGAGGCCACGACCGTCGAGAAGACCGACACGTACGGCGCCCCCGACGTCACGCCGGAGGAGGCGACCGAGAAGCCGCGCGGGTCGTGGGCCGAGGCGTGGCGCGAACTGCGGCACAGCCCGAGGTTCTACATCTCCGCGGTCATCCTGCTGCTGCTGATCGTCATGGCGTGCTTCCCGGGCTGGTTCACCGACCAGGACCCGCGGTTCTGCCCGATCGCGCGCAGCGACCTCAAGCCGTCGGGCGCCCACTGGTTCGGCACCAACACGCAGGGCTGCGACATCTACGCGCGGACGATCTTCGGTGCGCGGGCGTCGATCATCGTCGGCGTCGCGACGACGGCGATCATCGTCGTCCTCGGCGGCGTCGTGGGTGCGATCGCCGGCTACTTCGGCGGCTGGGTCGACACGATCCTGGCCCGCGTCACCGACATCTTCTTCGGCATCCCGCTGCTGCTCGCCGCCCTGGTCTTCATGAGCGCGTTCCAGGACCGCACCGTGTGGACGGTGGTCGCGGCACTCGGCATCTTCGGCTGGATGCAGACGGCCCGCATCATGCGCGGCTCGGTGATCACCGTGAAGTCGGCCGATTATGTGGTCGCCGCACGGGCGTTGGGCGCGGGTACGGGACGTGTGCTGATGCGGCACGTCCTGCCCAACGCGGTGGCGCCGGTCATCGTCGTCGCGACCATCTCGCTCGGCACGTTCATCTCGACCGAGGCGACGCTGTCGTTCCTCGGCATCGGGCTGCCGCTCACCGAGGTGTCGTGGGGTGCCGACATCAGCACCGCGACCAACGTGATCCGCGACTCGCCGTACCAGCTGTTCTTCCCGTCGCTGTTCCTGTCCGTGACGGTGCTCAGCTTCATCCTGCTGGGCGACGCGGTCCGCGACGCCCTCGACCCGAAGCTCCGATGACGGCGGAAAGGAAAGGGGCGAACCACATATGACGACCAATCAGCTGACCAGTCCGGAGCTCCCGGAGACGCTCCCCGGCGCGCCGCTCCTCGAAGTCGACGACCTGCGCGTCGAGTTCCGCACGCGGGACGGGGTCGCGAAGGCGATCAACGGGGTGTCCTACTCGGTGGCCGCGGGCGAGACGCTGGCGGTGCTGGGGGAGTCCGGCTCGGGCAAGTCGGTGACCGCGCAGACCGTCATGGGCATTCTCGACATGCCGCCCGGCGTCGTCACCGGCGGCGAAATCCGGTTCCACGGCCGGGACATGCTCAAGATGAGCAAGGAGGAGCGTCGGCGGATCCGGGGCCGGAAGATCGCGATGATCTTCCAGGACGCCCTGTCCGCGCTCAACCCGGTCTACTCGGTGGGCTTCCAACTCGGCGAGATGTTCCGCGTCCACGAGGGCATGTCGCGCAAGGCGGCCAAGGCGAAGGCCGTCGAGCTGATGGACCTCGTCCGGATCCCCGCCGCCGCGCAGCGCGTGAACGACTACCCGCACCAGTTTTCCGGCGGCATGCGCCAGCGCATCATGATCGCGATGGCGATGGCGCTCGACCCCGAGCTGATCATCGCCGACGAGCCGACCACGGCCCTCGACGTGACCGTGCAGGCCCAGGTCATGGACCTGCTCGCGGAACTCCAGCGCGAACGCCAGATGGGCCTGATCCTCATCACACACGACCTCGGCGTGGTCGCGGACGTCGCCGACAAGATCGCGGTCATGTACGCGGGGCGCATCGTGGAGGAGGCGTCCGTGCACGACCTGTACGCCAGACCCGCGCACCCCTACACCGAGGGCCTGCTCGCCTCGATCCCGCGCCTCGACCTCAAGGGCCAGGACCTGTACGCGATCAAGGGCCTCCCGCCGAACTTGCTGCGCATCCCGTCCGGCTGCGCGTTCAACCCGCGCTGCCCGTACGCCCAGGACGTGTGCCGCACCGACATCCCGCCGCTGGACGAGATCGCGCCCGGCCGCCACAGCGCCTGCCACTTCGGGCGGCAGGTGTACGACCGCAACGGAGGTTCGTGACGATGCCCCCCTCCACCGAACCCATCCTCGAAGTGCGCGGCCTGGTCAAGCACTTCCCCCTGACCCAGGGCGTTCTGTTCCAGCGTCAGATCGGCGCGGTCCGGGCGGTCGACGGCGTGACCTTCGACCTCGGGCGCGGCGAGACGCTGGGCCTGGTGGGGGAGTCGGGCTGCGGCAAGTCGACGGTCGCGAAGCTGCTGATGAACCTGGAGCGCGCGTCGTCGGGCCAGGTGCTGTACAAGGGCGAGGACATCTCGCGTCTGTCCGGTCGGGCGCTGAAGGCGGTCCGCCGGAACATCCAGATGGTCTTCCAGGACCCGTACACCTCGCTCAACCCCCGCATGACCGTCGGCGACATCATCGGCGAGCCGTTCGCGATCCATCCGGACGTCGCGCCCAAGGGCGAGCGGCGCAGGAGAGTCCAGGACCTCCTGGACGTGGTCGGCCTGAACCCCGAGCACATCAACCGGTATCCGCATCAGTTCTCGGGGGGTCAGCGGCAGCGCATCGGTATCGCGCGGGGGCTGGCGCTGAACCCGGAGATCATCATCTGCGACGAGCCGGTGTCGGCGCTGGACGTCTCGGTGCAGGCGCAGGTGATCAACCTGATGGAGAAGCTCCAGAACGAGTTCGACCTCAGCTACGTCTTCATCGCGCACGACCTGTCGATCGTGCGGCACATCTCCGACCGCGTCGCGGTCATGTACCTCGGCAAGATCGTCGAGATCGGCACCGAGACCGAGATCTACGACCACCCCACCCACCCCTACACCCAAGCCCTGCTCTCCGCCGTGCCGGTGCCCGACCCGTCGACGCGCGACGACCGCGTCCGCCTCATCCTGAGCGGCGACGTGCCCTCCCCGGCCAACCCGCCGTCCGGCTGCCGCTTCCGCACACGCTGCTGGAAGGCGCGGGACGTGTGCGCCCAGGAGGAACCGCCGCTGGAGATCCACGAGGGGCCGCGCGGCCCGGCGCCGCACGCGAGCGCGTGCCACTTCGCGGAGGAGAGGGACGTCGTGCAGGCGCACTGACGAGCCGTCACGCCACGGGCCGGGTCACACGACCCGGCCCGGCGCGTTCAACAGCCCAACGCGCGCTTCAGGAACTCCACTTGGAGAAGCAGCAGGTTCTCCGCGACCTGCTCTTGCGGCGTCATGTGCGTCACGCCGGACAGCGGCAGCACCTCGTGGGGGCGCCCGGCCGCGAGAAGGGCGGACGACAACCGCAGCGTGTGGGCGGCGACCACGTTGTCGTCGGCGAGGCCGTGGATGATCATCAGCGGGCGGGCCGGGTCGGCGACCGGGCCCAGGTCACCGCCGTCGACCAGTGAGTTCGCGGCGTACACCCGGTGCTCCTCACCGGGGTGGCCGAGGTAGCGCTCGGTGTAGTGGGTGTCGTACAGCCGCCAGTCGGTGACCGGGGCGCCGGACACCGCCGCGTGGAACACGTCCGGACGGCGGAGCACCGCCAGCGCGGCCAGGTAGCCGCCGTACGACCAGCCCCGGATGCCCACCCGCGTCAGATCGAGGTACGGCCGCTCCGCCGCGAGCGCCCGCAACGCCGTGACCTGGTCGTCGAGCGTCGCCCCGGCGAAGTCGCCCGCGATCGCCTTCTCCCACGCGGGCGAGTGGTGCGGCGTGCCCCGGCCGTCCGCGACGATCACCGCGAAGCCCTGGTTCGCGAACCACTGCGACGTCAGATGGGGATTGCGCGCGGCCACGACGCGCTGCCCGTGCGGTCCGCCGTACGGGTCCATGAGCACCGGCAGCTTCTCGCCCGACGCGGGGTCGAAACCGTGCGGCAGCAGCAGCGCGTACGGGATGCCGAGCGGAGAGAGCCCGGGGGCCTCGCCGGCGGTGCCCAGCTCGACGGCCGCGCTCAGCACCGGCGTCTCGGCGAAGGAGGCGATCGCGCCGACCGGCGAACCGTTCTGGAGCACCGTCACCTTCGGCCCGAAGCGGTCGAGCGACGACGACACCAGCACCGTCGCGTTCCCGGAGCGGACCGCCGTGTGCACGCCCGGCTCGGTGCTGACCCGCTCGGCGCCGTCGGTGCTCACGCGGTACACGTGGACCTCGCCGGTCTCCGGCTCGGCCGCCGCGCTGCCCGCCGACGCCGTCAGCAGCACATCCGTCGCGCCGCTGTCCAGGACCGCGCGCACGTGCAGGCCCGCGTCGGTGAGCGCCCGGTCGTCGACGACCACGCGCCGCGCGTCGTCGGTGTCCTCGACGCGCAGCAGCCCGCCGCCGGGCGTCCAGGCGGGCGCCCCCGGCACGATGTCGATCCACACCGGGTCGGTCCGCGTGTGCACACCGGTCGTCTCACCGGTGACCGGGTTGGCGGACAACACCCGCTCGGTGCGCTGGTCGCGCGTCGCGACGACCAGCAGCGGCGGCCCGGACGCCGACCACGACACGTTCACCAGGTAGGGGAACTCCTTGCGGTCCCACGTCAGTTCGGTGCGCTCGCCGGACGCGGCGTCGACCACGTGCGCCGTCACGTCGGCGTTCGGCGTCCCGGCCGCGGGGTACGCCACCTCATGCGGCGCGGACGCCGGATTGGCGGGGTCCGCGATCCACCAGCGCTCCACCGGCGCGTTGTCGACGCGGGCCGCGATCAGCGCGGTGCCGTCGGGGGACCACCAGTACCCCCGGCTGCGCTGCATCTCCTCCGCGGCGATGAACTCCGCGGCACCCCACGTGATCTCGCCGCTCTCCGGGCTCGCCAGCGCGCGGTCTCCGGAGCCGTCCGCACCGATGACGCGCAGCTCGCCGCCCGCGACGTACGCGATGTGCAGGCCGGTGGGCGACGGGCGGGGGTCGATGACCGGCCCCGGCGTGTCCACCTCGGAGACGGCGCCGGTCGCCGGGTTCGCGACGAACAGGCGCCCGGACAGCGTGAACGCCGCGGTCTTCCCGGCCGTGTCGACCGCGTAGCCGACGATGCCGGCCGAGCCCTCGCGGCTGCGCTCCCGGCGGGCCCGCTCCTCCGGCGACAGATGCTCCGCGGCCCCGCCGAGCAGGGCCGTCGGATCGGCGACGATCCGCTCGCCGAGCCTCGGGTCGTACGCCCACAGACACGTCGCGCGGTCGCCTCCGGAGCGCGAGCGCAGAAAGAGTACGGTCGGGCCCGAGCCGCCGCCCCCGGTGACCGTGAATGCGCGCGGGACCCCGAGAGTGAACCGTTGCGTGCGGGCGTGCTGCCGGGGAAACGTGATCTCCGAGCTCATGGGGGTCAGCCTACGGGTGGAGGGCCGAGGGGCATGAGTGTTCGGGATGCGCCAGTGGTAACGCGCTGATCGGGTGATTTCGAGTCGTGTGCGTTGCGTTACGCACCGTGTCTGGAATTGTTTCGGCTAACGGGTTTTCTCTGTCCGTCGAAACAATGGGAGGTGCGGACCCATGGTGATCTCGGTCTCCGTGGTGCTGCTTCTCGGCATCGTGCTCGTCGTCCTTCTCCGCAAGTCCGGACTGCGCCCGCTGCACGCGGGAGTCTGCGTCATGTTCGGCTTCTATGTCGCCGGGACCTCGATGGCCCCCTCGATCCACGAGGCCGGCATGAACTTCGCCGGGATCGTCAACGGCATCCACTTCTGACACTTCCGTCCTCCGTGCCCCGCCCCCGACGCGGGTGCGGGGCGCGGCGGCGTCGGCCGTACCGTGGGCGTATGAGCGAGTGGAGCGAGCGAACCGACGAGGGGTGTGCCGTCCGCGCCCGCGGCGCCGTGCGGAGCGGGGCGCGCGCATGAGCGCCGACGCCCCGACGCCCGGCAACCGCTGGCTGGACGTGACCGGCGGCACGCGCGGCCCCTCGTACGCGGCGCGCTTCCGCGAACTCGCGGAGCAGGGCCGCGACCTGCACGGCGAGGCCCGCTTCTGCGACGCCCTCCTGCCGCGCGGCGGCCGGGTCCTGGACGCCGGGTGCGGCACCGGCCGCGTCGCCGTCGAACTCGCCCGGCTCGGCCACAAGACCGTCGGTGTCGACATCGACGTCTCGATGCTCGCCGAGGCCCGCGCCGCGGCCCCCGAACTCACCTGGGTCACCGGCGACCTCGCCACCCTCGCCCCCCGGGCCGTCGACGGGCCGGACACCTTCGACCTCGCCGTCGCGGCCGGCAACGTGATGGTCTACCTGACCCCGGGCACCGAGGCCCGCGCCGTCGCGACCCTCGCCGCGTGCGTGCGCCCGCACGGCGGCCTCGTGGTCGCGGGCTTCGCCGTCGACGGCGGTGAGAGCGGGACACCGCTGACCGCCGACGCCTACGAGGCGGCCTGCGCCGCGGCCGGGCTGACCCGCGTCGCGCGGTACGCGGGCTGGGACCGCGAGCCGTGGGATTCCACCGGGCACTACGGAGTGTTCGTGCACCGCCGCGACTGACTTCGGCGGCACGTAGGCTGGCGCTCATGACTCCGCCCGCCGCCCCGCTCGCCCTGCTCCTCGTCCACGCGCACCCCGACGACGAAGTCATCAACAACGGCGCGAGCATGGCGCGCTACGCCGCCGAAGGGGTGCACGTCACGCTGGTGACCTGCACGCTCGGCGAGGAGGGCGAAGTCCTCGTCCCGGAGCTGGCGCACCTGGCCGCCGACCGCGAGGACCGCCTCGGCGAGCACCGCATGACCGAGATGGCCGACTCCATGAAGGCCCTCGGCGTCCACGACCAGCGCTACCTCGGCGGCCCGGGGCGCTACCGCGACTCGGGGATGATGGGCACACCGCCCAACGAGCGGCCCGACTCCTTCTGGCGGGCGGACGTCGACGAGGCGGCGGGGCACCTGGCGGCGATCGTGCGCGAGGTCCGGCCGCAGGTGCTGGTCACGTACGACGAGATCGGCGGCTACGGGCACCCCGACCACATCCAGGCGCACCGCGTCGCGATGCGGGCCGCGGACCTGGCCGCGGATCCCGCGCACGGCGAGGGCGAGGCGTGGGAGGTCGCGAAGGTCTACTGGAACGCCATGCCGCGTTCCGTGGTCGCGGCCGGGCTGGAGCGGATGCGGGCCGAGGGCCACGAACTGCCGTTCGACGCGGTGGAGGTCGACGACCTGCCCTTCGTCGTCGACGACGCGCTGGTCACGACGGCCGTCGACGCGACCCCGTGGCTCGACGCGAAGGTGCGGGCGCTGCGGTCGTACCCGACGCAGGTGTCGACGGACGACGGCTTCTTCGCGCTGTCGAACAACGTCGGCCAGTCGATCATGAGCGTCGAGCACTACCGGCTGGTCCGGGGCGACCGCGGCCCGGCCGGCGCCGACGGGCGCGAGGACGACCTCTTCGCCGGAGTGCGCTGATGGGCGACGGCACGAGCCGCGGGCGGGGCCGCGGAGACGGTTCCGGAGGCGCGGGCGACGCGGCGGGGCGCGCCGAGGGCGGCACGGGTGCGACCCGTGCGGCGAGCGGCGGCGCGTCCGGAGCCGCGGGGCGCGCGCGGCGCGGCGGGGGTTCCGCCCGTGCGGGCTCCGGGGCGGGCCGTGCCGGGCAGGGCGGTGCCGGGCAGGGCGGTGCCGAGCGGGCCGGGAAGGCGTCGGGCGGAAAGGTGCCGGGCGGGAAGGGCGGCGGGTCCAAGGAAGCCGACGGCGGTCGGGGCGTTTCCGGCGGATCGCGGCCGGGGGCCGGGCGTGGTGCGATCGGGACGTCCGACTATGGTTCTTCGGTGCGCTCTGGTTCTTCGGTGCTGTCCACAGCCCTCCGGGTCGCGGCCTATGTCGTCTGGTTCGGGCTCGGTTGCGCGGCGGGTTGGCTCGGGGCGTTCGCCCAGGCGGCGTACCGCCCGGCCGGGCTGATCATCGCGCTCGCCGGCGCCGGAGGGCTCTTCGTCGCCGGGGGGCTGCTGATGAACGCGAGACCGGGTGCCGTGATCCCCGCCGTCGGATGGCTCGTCACGGTGTTCTACATCGCGGCGGCACCGCGCCCCGAAGGGGACTGGGTGTTCACCGGCGGAGCCACGTCCTACCTGTTCCTGCTCGGAGGGTCGATCGTCGGCGCGATGATCGCGATGCAGCCATGGGGCGGCAGCGCGCATCCCCTACTCCTTTCGGGTGAACGCCTGCCGGGAGACGGCCGGTAGAAGTACTGTCCGCCCATGCTCGTGGCCCGGGGGCCGAGCCCCGACCACGTGGCGCGAACGTAACTTCCCGCGCGCCGCGTTCGTTGCTCCTTTGGAGCGGCCAAGAGTTTTTGTCCATCCCGGGCCGGCCCGGCCCTTCCCGACGTGGCCTGGCCACCGACAGGAGAAGCCCTCCGGAGCGATCCGGAGGGCGGAGCCACGACCTCACGGCCGCCGCGTGGCCGTGGAAGTACGCGGTTCCGTCCCGCAACGGCGTGCCGCACGCGACCACCAAGCGGTCGTCGCGGGCGCCGTCGGACGCAACCGGTCGTCGGTGGCCGCCTTCCGAGGCGGTCGAACATCGCAACGGAGAGTTCGTTCGTCGTGAGCAACGACCAGCCCACCACGCCGCCCGGCGCGCCCGAGGAGCCGCACCCCTACTTCAGCCGCCCGCCGCGGCGCCCGGCACCACCGCCGGACGCGGGCGCGGAGCCGACCCCCGCGGCGCACCCGCCGCACTACGGCGACGCCGCGCCCGGCTATCCGGCGCTCGGGCAGGCGGCGGCCGGGCAGCCGGGAGGTGAGCCGGGTTATCCGGGGCAGGCCGTGCCGCACGGTCTTCCGGCGGACGGGTCCGGGCACGGCGGATACCAGGCGTATCCGGCGGCTTCCGACGCGACCGGGGCCGGCGCGGCGGACCCCGGGGCTCCGACGGGCTCCGCGTCCGGCGCGGCGCCGGGCGGCCCGGGGGCGGGTGGTCCCGCGATGGGTGGTCCCGTGCCCGACGGTGCCGGCGACCGGACGGCCGCCGGGCTCCCGAGGCGGGCCGGGCGGCGCAGCCTGATCGGCGCGTTCGGCACGCCCGCGACCGGTGCGCAGCCGCCGCCCCCGACCCCTGGGCAGGGCGGGGCTGCGGGCCCCGGCGCACAGGCTCCGGGCCAGGCCGCGGCCTCCGAGGCCGCCGGTGCGGAGAACGCCGCGGAGGCCGACGCCGCGCAGCCGTCGATGACCACCCGGGCGAGCATCAAGATCCCCGGCTCGCGCCCGATTCCCCCGATCGTGCTGCACGGTCAGGCCCGGCTCGACCGCGGCGACGAGAGCGGCGACAACGGGAACCGTGCCGAGGGGGCGGGCGGTCGGCCGCACGACGGGGACGACGCCGACGCGCACGGGTTCCCGACCGGCACCCCGTACGGAGGCGGCTCGGGGCAGCCCCCCGTGTCGGGCGCGCGGCGCGAACCGGACGACGCCCCTCCGCCCGCGTCCGCCAAGCGGCGCCGCCGGCGCCTGGCGATCATTGCGAGTGCCGCGGTGTTCGCGCTGGTGGGCGGGGTCTACGGCGGTTCGCTGGCCTACGCGGGCGGCGGCGTGCCGCGCGGCACCTCGGTGCTCGGCGTCGACATCGGCGGCCGGTCGAAGTCCGAGGCGGTCCGCACCCTGGAGAGCGTCCTCGGCGAACGCGCGTACGGCATGCTCCCGGTGAAGCTCGGCGACAAGGACCTCCAACTCGACCCGCCCAACGCGGGCCTGATCCTCGACGCGCGCGCCACGGTCGACCGCGCCGCCGAGAAGAGCTTCAACCCGCTGCAGTCGATCCCGGCGCTGTTCGGCGAGAAGCGCGAGATCGAGCCGCTCACGATCGAGGACCCCGCGAAGCTCGCGGCGGCGCTCGAACAACTCGCCGCCGACGCGGGGGAGCACCAGCGCGAGGGCGGCGTCTCGTTCGCGGGCGGCAAGGCGACCGCCATAACGCCGCAGGCCGTCCAGGTGCTGGACACCCCGGCGGCGGTCGCCGCGGTCCGCGACGCGTATCTCGACCCCGATCGGTCCGGTCCGGTCATCCTGCCCACCAGACTCTCGACGCCGACCGTGTCGCAGGAGGAAGTCGACCGCGCGATGCGGGAGTTCGCGATTCCGGCGATGTCGGGTCCGGTGACGCTCAAGGCGGGCAAGGCGACCCTCAAGCTCCAGCCGGCGACCATCGCGAAGTACCTGTCCATGGAGCCGGACCCGACCGGTCACCTCGCGCCGAAGATCGACGCCGCCGGGCTCCAGGAGGAACTGGGCGACACGTTCTCGGCGGTCGGGGAGAAGCCCGTCGACGCGACCTTCAAGGTCGACGACAAGGGCAAGGTCGCGGTCGTGCCGCACAAGGCGGGCCAGGGCGTGTCCGGCGACACCGCGGCGAAGGCGCTGCTCGACGTGCTCACCAAGACCAGCGGGCGCACCGCGCAGGTGACGCTCGGACCGGTCGAGCCCGAGTTCACCACCGCGAAGGCGGAGGCGCTGGGCATCACCGAGGTCGTGTCGACGTACACGACGGACTACCCGTACGCCGCCTACCGCCTCACCAACATCCACCGTGCGGCCGACCTCATCGACGGCAGCGTCGTGATGCCGGGCGACACGTGGTCGCTCAACAAGACCGTCGGCGAGCGCACCGCGGACAACGGCTTCGCGAAGGGCACCATCATCAACAACGGCCGCTTCGAGACCGACTACGGAGGCGGCGTCTCTCAGGTCGCGACCACGATGTTCAACGCGGTGTTCTTCGGCGGCCTGAAGGACGTCATGCACCGGCCGCACAGCTTCTGGATCGACCGCTACCCGGCCGGGCGGGAGGCGACGGTCGCGTGGCCGTCGCTCGACCTGAAGTGGCAGAACGACTCGGGCAAGCCGATCTACATCGACACCTCGTACACCGACTCCTCGGTCACCGTGACGCTGCTCGGCACCAAGAAGTACGACGAGGTCAAGTCGGCCAGCTCGGCGAAGTACGCGACGGTCACCCCCAAGACGGTGCACGACACCCGGGAGGGCTGCGTCGAGCAGAAGGCCTCGGAGGGCTTCAAGGTCGACGTGACGCGCATCTTCGTCCAGGGCGGCAAGGAGGTCCGGCGCGAGCAGTTCCACACCAAGTACGACCCGGCCGACGAGATCATCTGCGCGCCCGCCCCGTCCACCACTCCGACCCCCACCACCTCCACACCCCCCACCGGTTCCACCCCGAGCGGCGGCTCCACCTCGAAGCCCCCCACCTCGACCCCCACCACCCGCAACGGCGAGGACTGACGCGCCGCGAGCCGCGACCCGCGCAAGCCCTCCGTACCCGGAACCGATCCGGGAGCGGAGGGCTTGCGCGTGGGTGACCCGACGCCGCGGTATCAGGCACCGGCGCGGCCGGACGACGCGGCCCGCGGCCGGTCTGCGGCGTCGTCCCGCTCACCCGGAGTGCGGGTCGCCCGCGGTGGCCGGGGGTGCCGGTGGTCGGCGGGCGATGCGGCGGGTCACGTCGGGTCGAGGGCCAAATCGACGTCCGGGGCTGGGGTTTGGTCCGTGGTCCCCGGCGCCGGGTGCGTGCCTCCGCCTCCGGCGCCGGTCAGCGGCCGATGTCGTGGGTCAGGTCGAGGCCGAGGGTGCGGTCGAGGTGGGCGAGGGCTTCGAAGCGGGCGCCGGCGGGCAGCGACGGGTCGGTCCGGAGGGCGTCGGTGAGGGTGAGGGCGCGGGGGGTGTCGAGGTTGTCGTCGATCGCGGCGTGGACGGCGGCGACGCGGTCGACGGGGGGCGCGGCGGACGGGCTCTCCGCGAAGTGGGCGACGTCGGCGCGGAGTTCGGCGAGGCGACCGGCCGCGTGGGCGACGTCGTCCGGGGCCGGGGGGCCGGCCGCGGTGAGCCCGTGGGCCAGGAGGGCGAGGCGGAGGGCCAGGGGTTCGGTGGTCTCCGGGGCCGGGGCCGGGGCCGGTGTCGGTTCCGGGTCGCCCGGGACGACGAGCAGGATGCGCGGTGCGGGCGTGACGTGCTCGGCGTCGTGCGTGACGTGGATGTCGGGCGCCGGGTCGTTGGCGCCCGAAGTGCCGTGCGCGGGATGGATGTTGAAGCGCAGCGGGTCGGCGGGGCCGGGAGCCGCGCAGTCGTGCCGGGTGACGTCCACGACGAGGTGGTGGCGTCCGGCCGCACGGCGTACGACGTCGGCGGTGAGTGCGGCGCGCAGGGAGCCGGGGCAGTAGGCGACCCGCAGCCGCCGGGTGCCGGGTGGGGCGGCGGGCTGCGGGCGGCCGGTCCGGGCATCGGTCAGATGCAGCATGAGGGGCACGCTACCCCGGGGGTAGGGGGTCATCGGCGTACGGCGGCGAACCGCAGGCGTGCGTAGTCCCCGTACCAGATCCCGTCGGGGCCCAGCAGCCGGTCGCGGACGAGTTCGTCGACGCGGGCCAGCAACGGCCCGTGCACGTCGGCGGGGAAGGCCGCCAGCACCGACGGGCCGAACATGCGCCACCAGTCGGCGGCCGTGTCGCCGGGGGCGAAGGCGGTGGGGCGGGCGAAGTACGCGGTCGTGCGGACCTCGAACCCGGCGTGTTCGAGACGCGTGGCGTATTCGGCGGTCGACGGGAAGTACCACGGCGGTTCGACCCGTACGTCGGGCGCCAGTTCGGCGCCGGCGTCGCGCAGCCCCTCGATCAGGACGGCCACGTTGCGGCTCGCGCCCATTTCCGCGACGAAGCGCCCGCCGGGAACCAGTGCGGCGTGGACGCGTGCCAGGACGTCGTCGGGCCGGCGCATCCAGTGCAGCGCGGCGTTCGAGAAGACCGCGTCGAACGGCGCGTCGACCGTGAAGGCGTGCCCGTCGGCCACCGCGAACGTCGGACCCCCGGGCGTGTCCCCGTACTTCGCGACCGCGGTGCGGATCATCGCGGCGTCCCCGTCGACGCCGTGCACGACCACCCCGTCCGCGGCGATCGCGGCGGCCAGGTCCCCGGTGCCGCACCCGAGGTCGAGCACGCGCTCGCCGGGTCGGGCGCTCAGCAGTTCGACCACATCCCGGCCGTACGCGGAGACGAAGGAGAAGTTGTTGTCGTACTGCATCGAATTCCAGGTCATACCGGGAATCATAAGGGTCGTGACCATCATTCGAGACTCATTTCTCGTTATATGAGACAATGGATCTTGCCGGAAGGGGGAACCGACCCGGCCTATCGGGCGTTCCGGTTACGGGTGGCATCCGAGCGAGTAGAGTCCTTGCGCCACGGACGGCGACCCCGACGACCGACGGAAACCGCACGTGGCTTCGGGAGCCAACCCCCCGGATCTGTGCAGCACTTCGGAGGCAGGGCCATGGGGCTGCGCCGCGCGACCGCGCCGAGGAGACAGCCGACGCCGGGCCGGCGTCTCCGAGACCGTTTGCGCGGGCGCGTGCGCTGGGCGATCACGGCCGCACTGCTCGCGGCGATGCCCGCGGTGCTCGTGGTGCTGCTCGCGGACGACGGCGCACCGACCCGCCTGACCGCCGAATATGTGCGCACCGGCAGCTGGGACACCGGTTTCAGCGCGCAGTACATCGTCCGCAACACCGGCGACGAGACCGCGCACGGCTGGACGCTGCGGTTCCGGCTGCCGCCCGGCGGTGAGATCACGTCCCTGTGGAACGGGCGATCCAACCGCGACGGCAACCACTACACCATCCGCGACCAGGAATGGAACCGCGACCTGAGACCCGGCGAAAGCGCCGTGGTGGGATTCGAGGTCCGCCGCGTCGACCCGGCCGCCATGACCTCGACCGCGCAACCCGTCGAGTGCACCATCAACGGCCGCGCCTGCGAGGCCGTCGGTGCGGTCGGCGCCGCCACCGGCCGAGGCACCCCGTCCGGCACCCCGGCCGCGAGCGCCCCGCCGCCTGCCGAGGCCGGAGCGGAGGAACCCGGCCCCGAGGCGTCCGACCCCGCGACAGGAACCACCCCCGCGCCGCCGTCCGCCGCCGTCACGCGGCCCGGCGCCGAGGGCTCGCCCCCGGCCACCGGGCAGAGCACGGGGCACGCGGCGACGCCGGTCCGCCCGTACGTCAATCTCGCGGCCCCCGGCTCGTACGATCTCGGCGCGGCCGTCCGCGTCACCGGGGTCACCGAGTGGATCTTCGCCTTCGTCGTCGACGGCGGCGACTGCCGGCCGACATGGGGCGGCGGCATCCGGCTCGACGACCCCGCCGTGGCGCAGCGGTTCGCGGAACTCAAGGCACTGGGCGGCGAGGCGGCGATCTCCTTCGGCGGCGCGGCCGGCACCGACCTCGCCGTCGGGTGCGCGACGCCCGAGGCGCTGGCCGCGGCGTACCGGCAGGTCGTGGACGCCTACCAGGTCACCCGGATCGACCTCGACGTGGAAGGCCGCTCGCTCGGCCGCCCGGACATCGTCGAACGACGCAACCAGGCACTGCTGCTGCTCACCGACGGCATCGCCCGCGACGGCCGCGAGCTGGAGGTCACCTACAGCCTGCCGGTGCTGCCCACCGGCCTCGGCGGCGACGCGACGGCCCTCCTGCGCGACGCCGCGACCCGCGGCGTCCGCGTCGACGCGGTCAACCTGCTCGCCCGCGACTACGGGCCCGCCAACGCCCCCGACCCCGCGGGCCGCATGGGACGCTACGCCACCGACGCGGTCCGCGCGGTGCACGGGCAGATCCGCGAGCTGTGGCCGACGCTGACGGACAATCAGGCGTGGCGCATGCTCGCCGTCACGCCGATGATCGGGGTGGACGACGTCCCCGGCGAGGTCTTCACCCTCGACGACGCCCGCGAGTTGGCGCGCTTCGCGAACGAGCGGCATCTCGGCCGCATTTCGTGGTGGTCCGCGGCCCGCGACCGAGCGTGCCCGACCCCGAACGCCTCCGCCGCCGACCCGGGGTGCAGCGGAGTCGCGCAGGAACCCTACGCGTACCTGCGGGCCTTCCAGTACGGGCAGCGGCAGCCCGGTACGCAGACCCCGGGCCCGTCCGGTGAACCCTCCCGGACGCCGCGCTAGTTCGGCCCGGACACCGGTTCCCCCGGACGCCGCGCTAGTTGAGCCGCGACCGCGCCTCACGCGCCTCACGCCGCACCGTCTCGGCGAGTTCGCCGTCGATCGCGCCCACCAGGTCCGCGAACTCCTCCAACTCCGCGGCACCGCCCGGGAAATCACCCGTCAGCACGAGTAACGTCCCGTGCTCCCGGCGCAGCGCCGCCGGATGGCGCGGCAGCAGCAGCGACAGCTCGACGGCCCACAGCCGCGTCCACGCCCGCTCCGGCGCCTGATGCGGATTCTGCGCCCAGGCACGGATGTTGGTGAGGACCCGCAGCAGGACCGCGGTCGGATGCGCGGGCAGCAGCAGATGCGGGTCGTCCGGCGAACCACCCGCGCTCAGCGCGATGCCCCGGGCGTCGTCAACGGTCAACAGGCGACCGCCGTGGAACGGGTCCGCGAGGACGAAGTCGCCTTCGGGATCGCCGATACCGACGACGAAGTGCCCCGGCAGCGCGACGCCGTACACCGGGATGCCCGCGCGGCGGCCCACCTCGATCCACACCACCGACAACAGGATCGGCAGACCGCGCCGCCGCCGCAGCACGTGGTGCAGCAGCGACGACCGCAGATCGGCGTAGTCGGCCTCGGCGCCCCCGAAGCCGGCCCGGGCGCCCAGCACCAGCGCCAGGATCGCCGCCGCCCGCGCCGGGGCCGTCGTCTCCGCGGGCTCGGTCAGCTTCGCCGCGACCGCCCGGGCCAGCCGGTCCAGTTCGGCCCGTCCGAGCCTCGTGTCCAGCTCCGGGTCGTCCTCGGCGCCCATCAGCAGGCACGCCTCGGCGAGGTCCACGGGTTCGGTGCGCACCACCTCCGCGAACCGCCTCCGCCGGGCTTCATGACTCGGGTCGTTCAACCTCACGGCTCCCTGCGATCGGGGTGTCCGGATGGGCAGTTGGTACGAGTCGGGGCGGCCGGACCCGCCTCACGCCTTCGGGTGGCACCGGTACCGGTACCGGTGGTGGTCGGTGAACCCCAGCCCGTCGTACAGCCGCAGCGCGTCGCCGTTGTCCGCTTCGACCGCGAGCAGCGCCGTCGTCGCCCCCGCACGCAGCGCGTGATCCGTCAGCGCGGCCATCACCGCCCGCGCGAAACCCCGGCGCCGGTACGCGGGATCGGTCTCCATCGCGGTGAAACTCGCCACCCGCAGCCCCGCGCCGCCGGGCCGCGCCACCGCACCGAGGTCGACGCTCACGCGCCCGATCGCCACCGGAACCGCCCGATCGGGCACGCGGACCGCGGCGAACGCGTGCCGCACGACCGCGCCGGAGCCGCTCGTGCCGCCCGCCGCGCCGACGCCGCCCAGCACGGCCCGCGCCGCCGCGGCCCCGCGCCCGGACGACAGCGCCCGGTTGTAGCGGGCCAGCCACGCGTCGTCCGGCAGGTCCGGTCCACCCGGGCCCGCCGACCCCTCCGCCACGACCACGTCCACCGCCTCCGGCAGCGGCCCGACCCGGTCCCGCACCGCCGCGAGCCGTGCGGTCCGCACGAGGGTCAGGGCTTCGGCCGCCCATCCCGCCCCGGCGAGGAAGACGTCCGCGTCCGAGCCCTCGGGCACCTGGAAGTACGTGGGCAACTCCCGTGCGGCATACCATTGTTCCGCGTACTCGACAGCCTCGCCGAGCGGGATGCCGGGAGCGCCGAGCGGCAGCACCGAGTTCGCCCGGCGGGTGAAACCGCCCGCCGCCCGCAGACGCCATCCGCCCAACTCGGCGTACTCCGTCGCCGGCCACGCCCGGTCGCCCACCGCCTGGAGAACGTCGACCGGCAGCGCCGACGGGCCGCGCACCGGAACCGGCGGCACGACCTTGCCCGCGACGAGAGTCCGCTCCGCCACGCGCGTCACCGAGCCATCTTTTCGGGTGATCGTGAGGACCCCGTCGGCCCAGGCGGTCAGCTCGCCGATGACGTCGCCGTACACCGCCCGGGAGCCCCCGGGCCCGTCGTCCGGCGCGATATTGCGGCGAACCGACACCCTTTTGCCCACGTCTTCCGGTGTGATCCGGTTCACCTCGTCCGCCCCCTGCCGACTGCCGAACTGAGACGTAGATCTCTGCTGATGTGGGGCCGCTAGGAGTTAGCCCCGGACCACCGCGATACTAGTGACGGGCATCGACGTTGCCGCGCTCCCGCGCACCTGTAACGACCAAAGGCGGATCCCGCCATGAGGAGGAATCCCACGTGACGTACGTCATCGCGCAGCCCTGCGTCGACGTGAAGGACAAGGCTTGCATCGAGGAGTGCCCCGTCGACTGCATCTACGAGGGCGAGCGGGCGCTGTACATCCACCCCGATGAGTGTGTGGACTGCGGCGCGTGCGAGCCGGTATGCCCCGTCGAGGCCATCTTCTACGAGGACGACGTGCCCGAGCAGTGGAAGGACTACTACAAGGCGAACGCCGAGTTCTTCGACGACCTCGGATCGCCCGGCGGTGCCTCCAAGCTCGGCCTGATCGACAAGGACCACGCGCTCATCGCCGCCCTGCCTCCGCAGGGCGAATGACCGGCGTGAGCACCGGGCACGACCGCGCCGCGCCGCCCACCCCCGCCCAGGGGTGGGCGGCGCGGCGTGTCTCCGCACGTCTCCCGGAGTTCCCCTGGGACCGCCTGGACGGCGCCAAGGCGACCGCCGCCGCACACCCGGACGGCATTGTCGACCTGTCGGTCGGCACACCCGTCGACCCGACCCCGGACCTCGTCCGCGACGCGCTCGCGGCGGCCGGCGACTCACCGGGCTACCCGCTCACGTACGGTACCCCCGCGCTCCGCGAGGCCGCCGCCGCGTGGCTGCGCCGCCGCCTGGGGGTGACGGGGGCCGATCCCGCCGCCGTGCTCCCGGTCATCGGCACCAAGGAACTCGTCGCCGGACTGCCGTCCCAGCTTGGCCTCGGCCCCGGCGACAAGGTGGTGCATCCGGCCCTCGCGTACCCGACCTACGACGTCGGCGCCCGCCTCGCCGGTGCCGAGCCGATTCCCGCCCACGACGACGAACGCCCCGGCCCCGACGGCGTGCGCCTCGTGTGGATCAACTCGCCCGCCAACCCGCACGGCGCCGTGAAGACCGCCGCCGAACTGCGCGAACTCGTCGCGTGGGCGCGGTCGATCGGCGCGCTGCTGGTCTCCGACGAGTGCTACGTCGAACTGGGCTGGGACGCCGAGCCGGTCTCCGTGCTGCACCCCGACGTGTGCGGCGGCTCGCACGACGGCCTGCTCGCCGTCCACTCGCTGTCGAAACGCTCCAACCTCGCGGGCTACCGCGCCGGGTTCGTCACCGGCGACCCCGCGGTGGTCCGCGAACTCCTCGCCGTACGCAAGCACGCCGGCATGATCGTGCCGGGCCCCGTGCAGGAGGCCATGCGCGTCGCGTTCGGCGACGACACCCACGTCGCCGCCCAGAAGGCCCGGTACGCCGCACGCCGGGCCCAACTGCGCGACGCCCTGGAGTCGGCCGGGTTCCGCATCGACCACTCCGAGGCGAGCCTCTACCTGTGGGCGACCCGCGACGAGCCGTGCTGGGACACGGTCGCGTGGCTCGCCGACCGCGGCGTGCTGGTGGCCCCCGGCGAGTTCTACGGCACCGCGGGCGCGCGGCACGTGCGCGTCGCCTTCACCGCCACCGACGAGCGCGTCGCGGCGGCCGTCGCACGGCTCAAGGCGGCCTGACGACGCGGCGGCGCCCGCGACCCCGAAGCGTCCGCCGCACCCCGGCGCGGCACCGGCCGGGTGGTCCACCACCCGGCCGGTACACACAGCCTCGGACCGTCGTCCGGGCCCGGCGGCGGATCGTCCCGCCACCCGGAGCCCGGCCCTCGGCTCACATCGACGCTCAGATCACGCGCGGCATCTCGCGCAGCGGCGTCGTGGCGCCCTCCACCGTCAGCGCGGCGTTGCTCACCACGTGGCGGCCCGTGGCGAGCGCCACGGCGCCGTCGGTCGCGGGCATCGCCGCGTTGACCGACTTGTCCGTCGCGTACCCGGTGATCGGCAGCGCCGGACCGACGCCCAGGGCGGCCGGGCGGACGACCTGCGCGTGGAGGCGCCGGGCGACCGCGTCGCCGCCGCGGACCGCCCGGTCGACGGACGGCGGCGTCGTGTCGGGGTGCGCGAGCGGCCCGGTGACCGGCTCGACCAGATCGGCCACACCCGGTTGCGTGGCGATCCGCTGGACCTTCCGCACCGCCGGGGCCTCCCGGAGGTCCGGCACCCGCGGGTGGACGCTGTCGAGCAGCGCGCCGACCGCGGGCCCGGCGGCGGTCGCGGTGTCGGTGACCCGGGAGGTGTCGGTGACGTTCGCCACCGCCCGCGGAACCGCGCCGGGGCGCGTGACCTGGTCCACCGCACCGTCCAACGGCACGCCCACCGCGGGGTGGAACGCCTCGGTGACGCCGTTCACCGAGAACGGGACCCCGGTCACGTCGGCCGGCGACGCACCGGGCAGATCGATCGGTTGATTCCCCAGCGGCACGCCGACGGCGTGCGCGGACGCCGCGCCCACGACGGGTGCGGCACCCGCGGCGACCAGCAGCGCGGCCTGGGCCACACGGCGCGGGAGAGTGCTCGACATCGCGTTCCTCAAATCCTTCGACAGGCGAGTGTGCGGGGCCGGCTCGGACGAACCGGGCACCGGGTATATCGGCGCGAGCCCGCGAAGGTTCCGGGAAGTACTCCGTCCGAGTGGTTGAATCTCCTCTTCCACACACATAGGGGACGCCGGCCGGGGGTACGCGGCGGGGTTCGCCGCCGCTCGCGGCGCGGTCAGTCCGCGACGCGGATCCGCACCACCGAGGGATCCGCCGCCGGCGCCTCGCCGCCCGCGACCCCCTCGGCCTCGCCGACGCGCCACCCCTTGCCGCTCTTGTCGCGCGTCCACACCTTGCCGTCGAACGCGATCTCGCGGATGCCCAGCTCGGAGGCCCGCGCGACCGCCCACGTGGCGATCGCCCAGCCCCGCCCGTCCGCGTTGCCGGGACGCACGGTCAGCAGACCCGGTGTCTCCTCGGTGATCGCCTTGTCGGTGAGCACCGGCGCGAACTCCTTGGTCAGCGACGCCCGCAGCGTGCCCGCGCCGGCCGCCGCCGGGGCGCCCTTCAGGCGGCAGCTCAGCGTCCCCGGCGTGCCGCCGGTCAGCGCGGCGGCCAGCGCCTGCGCCTCCGCCTCGTGCTGCGCGTACGCCTCGGGGTACGCGCTGCGCTGCACCGTCTGCGCCGCGACGGTCAACGGCAGTTCGAGGTAGTTCGGCACCTCGACCAGGCCGTCGTAGAACTTGCCGGCGGAGTACACCGGGTCCTGGATCTGCTCGGCCGTGCCCCACCCCTGCGACGGCCGCTGCTGGAACAGGCCCAGCGAATCGCGGTCGCCGTACGTGATGTTGAACAGCTTCGACTCCTGGATGGACGTCGCGATGGCGATCGTGACCGCGCGCTCGGGCAGCCCGCGGGCCTGGCCCACCGCGGCTATCGTCGCGGCGTTCGCCGCCTGGTCGGGGTCGAACTCCGCCTTGCCGTCCGCCGCCCGGACCGTGCACTCGTCGCCGCCGGGCACCCCGTCCGGCCACATCTTGACCACGACGACGGCGACCCCCGCGAACAAGCCGAGGACGACCAGCAGGGCGACCGCCCAACCGAGTATTCCGGACCGCTCCGTCTGCTCCGAACTGCGTTTTCTCTGACCCACACCCCGAAGACTATGGTGACCGGTATGCCTGCTGCTCTGGACTTGACCCGCGATGCCGCCGAAGTGACCGCGCAACTCGTCGACATCCCGTCGGTGAGCGGCGACGAGCGTGCGCTCGCGGACCTCGTCGAACAGGTGCTGCGCGGCCTCCCGCACCTGACGGTCGACCGCGACGGCGACGCCGTGGTGGCGCGCACCAACCTGGGCCGCGCCGAACGCGTCGTGCTGGCCGGGCACTTGGACACCGTGCCGATCGCCGACAACGTGCCCTCGCGCGTCGAGGACGGGCTGCTCTTCGGCTGCGGCACCTCGGACATGAAGGCGGGCATCGCGGTGAAGCTCCGCCTCGCGGCCCACCTCACACGGCCCAACCGCGACATCACGTACGTCTTCTACGACAACGAGGAGATCGAGGCGATCCACAACGGCCTCGCCCGCCTCTCCCGCAACCATCCCGACTGGCTGGCCGCGGACTTCGCGGTGCTCATGGAGCCGACCGGCGGCGTCGTCGAGGGCGGTTGCCAGGGCACGATGCGCGTGCGCGTGACGACCGCCGGGCTCCGCGCGCACTCGGCGCGTTCGTGGCTCGGCGACAACGCGGTGCACAAGGCCGCGCCGATCCTCGCGGCGCTGGAGGCGTACGAGCCGCGTGTGGCGGTCATCGACGGGCTCGAATACCGGGAGGGCCTGAACGCCGTCGGCATCCAGGGCGGCGTGGCCGGCAACGTCATCCCCGACGCGTGCTCGGTCACCGTCAACTTCCGCTTCGCGCCCGACCGTTCCGAGGCCGAGGCGGAGGCGCACGTACGCGAGGTCTTCGCCCCCGCGGTGGCGCGCGGCGCCACGATCGAGGTCACCGACTCCGCGCCGGGCGCGCTGCCGGGCCTGGGCCGCCCCTCGGCCGAGGCCTTCGTCGCGGCGGTCGGCGGCACGCCGCGCGCCAAGGTCGCGTGGACCGACGTCGCCCTGTTCTCCCGACTCGGCGTCCCGGCGGTGAACTACGGCCCCGGCGACCCCGCACAGGCCCACACCAGGACGGAGTACGTCGAGATCGCCGCGGTGGGCACGGCGGAGGAGCGACTGCTCGCCTGGCTCTCCTGACCGACGGGGGCGCGGCTGCGGCGGACGGCGAAAGCCGCCGGGACGGCCGCGAGGGCGGGCCGGGACAGCGGCTGCTCGCCTGGCTCTCCTGACCTCTGGGGCGCGAGTGGCCGTGGGGGACGGTGAATCCGTCGGTACGGCCGCGAGGCAAGAGCGGGGAGCGCCGGCTCGCCGGCCCCCGACCGACGGACGCCCGTGTGACCTCGGAGGAAGGTGAAACCCGCCCGACCACGCGGCCACGATCGGATGATGCGATCACGACGGTTGGGAAATTCCGCACGGCTGATCGTTTGTCGTGCCACTGTGGTCGGCATGGACACGCGCAACACGCCCGCAGAGCCCCCCGAGTTCGCCACGCCCGCGGAGGTCGCCGCGTCGCACCCCCTCGCGGTGCGCCACCTCGGCGCCGAGGCCTGGCGCGTCCTGCGCATTCAGTCGGAATTCGTCGAGGGCTTCAACGCCCTCGCCGAGCTGGACAAGGCCGTCGCGGTCTTCGGCTCGGCCCGCACCCCACCGGCCTCCACCGAGTACGCCCTCGGCGAGCAGGTGGGCAAGGCGCTCGTCGAGGCCGGCTACGCGGTGGTCACCGGCGGCGGTCCGGGGGCGATGGAGGCCGCGAACAAGGGCGCGCAGCAGGCCGGGGGCACCTCGGTCGGCCTCGGCATCGAACTGCCGTTCGAGCAGGGGCTCAATCCCTACTGCGACATCGAGCTGGTCTTCCGCTACTTCTTCGTCCGCAAGACGATGTTCGTGAAGTACTCGCAGGGCTTCATCGTGCTGCCGGGCGGCATCGGCACCCTCGACGAGCTCTTCGAGGCGCTGACCCTCGTCCAGACACGCAAGGTCACCCACTTCCCACTCGTGCTCGTCGGCCGCGACTACTGGTCCGGCCTGGTCGACTGGATCCGCGACCGCGTCGTGGCGCAGGCCAAGGCGTCCCCCAAGGACCTCGACCTGATCCACCTCACCGACGACGTCGACGAGGCCGTCCGGATCATCGTCGAGGCGGGTGCCGTCCTGGACGAGACCGAGGCCGCGGTGCGGCGCGCGAAGGAAGAGGCGGAGCGCCGCGCCGGGCGCTGAGCCGCACGAGCGTTCCGGACATATCACCTCCTTCTCGTCTCCTGTTCCCGCCCGGGTTCCCCCCTGTCCACGACCCCGCACAGGCGGTCACAACCCGGGCCAGAGACGGACGAACGGTCGTCTGACCGGCATCGGTCCGCCCCGCCGCGTTCACCTCGCGGACACCGCCGCGCGCGACTGTGAGTCGGCCGCCGCCGCAGTGCGTGGCGCGGCCGAAGGTGCGCGTGGCCTTCCCGCGCATCCGTCCTCTCTGAGCAGGAGAACCGATGTCGCTGTCCCGTAGAGGCTTCCTGGGCCGCTCCGCCGTCGCCGGAGCCGGTATCGCATTGGTCGGCAGCACGGAAATGCTTCTCGCCCCCGGCGCCTCCGCGGCCCCCGGCACGGGCAACGGCCACGGCAAGCCGAACCGCCCGGAATACGGCTACGGCCCGGTGGTCGCCGACCCCGCGGGAAAGCTGGCGCTGCCGGCCGGATTCTCGTACCAGATCGTCACCCAGGCCGGGGTCACCAAGCTGGAGTCCGGCCAGTTCACGCCGAGCAACCACGACGGTACGGGCGCCTTCCACCTGCCCGGCGGCGGCACCGTGCTGGTGAACAACCACGAGCTGGGCGCGTCGGCGGGCCTGGAGTTCCCGGTCCCGGCCCTCGACGGCTTCACCTACGACCCGGCCCTGGGCGGCGGCTGCACCGTCGTCGAGGTGGACAAGCACGGCCGGCGCACCCGTGAGTACGTCGGCGTCGCCGGCACCGCGAGCAACTGCGCGGGCGGCAAGACGCCGTGGGACACGTGGCTCACCTGCGAGGAGACCGAGACCCTGGCCGGCCAGAGCGGCGCGACCAAGGACCACGGCTACGTCTTCGAGGTCGACCCGTACGACCGCCGCGCCAACCGCGACCCCAAGCCGATCAAGGCCCTCGGCCGCTTCGCGCACGAGGCCGCCGCGGTCGACCCGTGGCGCGGCGACATCTACCTGACCGAGGACGCGGGCAACCCGAACGGCCTCTTCTACCGCTGGGAGCCGCCGCGCGGCTACCGCGGCGGTCGCGGCCGACTGGGCCGACTCGGCGACACCGACGGCACGTTCTCGGCGATGAAGTGCTTCGACGCCCGCGGCAACCACGTCGACGACCTGTCGCGCGCCACCGAGATCGGCACCCGGTACGACGTGAAGTGGATCGAGGTCCCGGACCGCGACGCTCGCACGACGTCCGTCCGCAAGCAGTTCACCAACAGCGACATCACCCGCGGTCGCAAGATCGAGGGCATCTGGTGGGGCAACGGCGGCGCGTACGTCGTCACGAGCTTCGCGCGCGCCGAGAGCCCGGGCACGCCGCACGACGGCCAGGTCTGGTTCTACGACCCCAACCGCCGCCGCATCACGCTCAAGCTGCGGTTCGGCGTCAACCCCACGCCGGACGTCGACGGCCCGTTCGACGGCCCGGACAACATCAGCGTCTCGCCGCACGGCGGCGTCATCCTCGCCGAGGACGGCGAGGGCGTGCAGCACCTGGTCGGCGCGACGAGCGACAACCGCTCCTACCCGATCGCGCGCAACGACCTCAACGACAGCGAGTTCACCGGCCCGACGTACTCGCAGAACGGCAAGATCCTGTTCGCGAACATCCAGACCCCCGGGATCATGTTCGCGATCACCGGCCCGTGGCGCCACCACAGCGAGCTCTGACCCGCCCGTCGGCCGTCCGCGACGGGCGATCCCCGACGCGTGACCGCTGAACCGCGGCGACCCGGTGGGACGGACGCGCCCCGCACCCCCGTGGCCCGCCGCACCCCGTGACCGCCCGGCCGACGACACCCGGGCGGTCACGGGCCGCCGCAGCCCGGCGAAGACCCGGCCGGGGACGAGGAAGGCCACCTCCTCGCCCTCGGCCGGGTTCCGCCGTCGCCCGGCTCCCGCCGTCGGGAGGGCCCGCTACGCCAGCGCCCGCCGGGCGACCGCCGGTTCGCGCCGCCCCTGGATGGTGGCGACCATGTCGAGGATCTGCCGCGTCTCGTGCACCTGGTGCACGCGGTAGACGCGCGCCCCGAGCCACGCAGAGACGGCCGTGGTCGCCAGCGTGCCGAGCAGCCGCCCGTCGACGGGCGCGTCCAGCGTCTCGCCGACGAAGTCCTTGTTCGACAGGGACACGAGGACCGGCCACCCCGTCTCCGTCATCTCGCCGAGCCTGCGCGTGGCCTCCAGCGAGTGGCGGGTGTTCTTCCCGAAGTCGTGCCCCGGGTCGATGATGATCGCGTCACGCCGCACGCCGAGTGCCTGCGCGCGTTCCGCGAGGCCGACCGTGACGTCCAGGATGTCCGCCATGACGTCGTCGTACCCCCTGCGGTGGGGGCGGGTGCGCGGGCGGGCGCGTCCCGCGTGGGTGCACACGATGCCGACCCCGTGCCGCGCCGCGACCTCGGCGAGCTTCGGATCCACCCCGCCCCACGCGTCGTTGAGCAGATCCGCGCCCACCGCGCACACGGCCTCGCCGACCTCGTGGCGCCACGTGTCCACGCTGATCACCACGTCCGGATGACGCCGACGCACCTCGGCGACGAACGAGACCGTGCGCCGCATCTCCTCCGCCGCGTCCACCTCCGCGCCGGGCCCCGCCTTGACCCCGCCGATGTCGACGATCGCGGCACCCTCGGCGACCGCGCGTTCCACCGCCTCCAGCGCCGGACGGTCGTCGAACGTCGCGCCCTTGTCGAAGAACGAGTCGGGGGTGCGGTTGACGATCGCCATGATCACGTGGTCGTCGTCGCCGAACTCCCGCGTGCCCAACCGCAGCGTCCCCACCGTTGCCTCCACTCCGCCCGGGAGCCCGAGCTGTCCGTGTCCGGGCCCGCCGCGTGCGCGTACGGTCCCCCGCGTGCCCGGTGCCGCGCCGCGCGCTCGCCCCGCCGCACGCGACCGCGGGGGTTCGCGCCTGGGGGGCGACGGGCCGGACACCACCTCCTTAAGATCGTGGCACGATCGTCCCGTGCGCGGCCGACAGGGGCCACGTAGCCACGGCGCCGACAAGGGGAGAGCTTCCGTGTTCTGGATCCAGCTGGTCGTCGTGACCGCCGTGGTCTTCGTCGTGGCCGCCGTGGTGCTCGGCGCCGGCGGATCGCTGCCGGAAGCCCACCAGGACCGCCCCGATATGTCCCCCGCGCCCGACCGCCCGCTGACGGTCGAGGACATCGACCGCGTCCGGTTCCCCGTGGTGCTTCGCGGCTACCGGATGAGCGAGGTCGACTACATGCTCGACCGGCTCACCGCCGAGCTGTCCGCACGGGACGCACGGATCATGGACCTGGAGTACCGCCTCGCCGGTGTGCTCCCGCCCGGCGTCGCCGCCCCCGGGACGCTGCCGCAGCCGAACCCCGGCGGTGCCACGGAGCACGGCGTCACCCTCACCAAGGCGGTCCCGCCGCCCGCCGGGGACGCCGACGCGCCCCGCGAGGCCGGGTGGGGTTCGGACACCGCGGGGGAGGAGCGGGCATGACGGCCGACGCGGAACTCGGCACGGCCCCCGGCACGCCGGCCGACCCCGAGCCCGGGGGCACCGTCGCCGGCCCGGACGGGCTGGCCCGCTGCCCGTGGGGGATCAGCACGCCCGACTACGTCACGTACCACGACACCGAGTGGGGCGTGCCCCTGCACGGCGACGACGAGCTGTTCGAGCGCCTGTGCCTGGAGGCGTTCCAGTCCGGTCTGTCGTGGCTCACGATCCTCCGCCGCCGCGACGGCTTCCGCGCGGCGTTCGACGGGTTCGAGATCGCCAAGGTCGCGGAGTACGGCGACGAGGACGTGACGCGCCTGTTGGCCGACACCCGCATCATCCGCAACCGCGCCAAGATCGTCGCCGCCGTCGCCAACGCCCGCGTCGCCCGCGACCTCCCGGGCGGCCTCGACACGCTGATCTGGTCACACGCCCCGAACCCGGTCCCGCCGCGCCCGGCCCCGCGCACCGTCGCGGACGTCCCCGCGGTCACCCCGGAATCCGAGGCGCTCGCGAAGGACCTCCGCAAGAAGGGGTTCAAGTTCGTCGGCCCGACCACGGCCTACGCGATGATGCAGGCCTGCGGCCTGGTCGACGACCACCTCGCCGAATGCCACGCGAGGCGCCGGCCGGTGTGAGGGGCGCGGTGTCGGAGTACGACCACGCCCCCCGTCGGCTCACTTGCCGGTGTACTCGGGCTTCCGCTTCGCCAGGAACGCGTCGACCGCGATGCGGTGGTCGGCGGACTTGCCCACCTTCATCTGGAGTTCGTCCTCCTTGGCGAGCGCGTCCACGATCGACGTGTGGGCCGCGTACGCCAGCGACTCCTTGATCGCGCCCAGTGCCACCGTCGGGCCGTCGGCCAGCTTGCGGACCAGCGCGCCGGCCGTCGCCGCGAGTTCGTCGGCGGGTACGACCCGGGTCGCGAGGCCGAGTTCCAGGGCCTTCGCCGCCGGAACGGTCTCCGGCAGCATCAGCAGCTCGGTCGCGCGGGCGTGCCCGACCAGGCGCGGCAGCGTCCACGACGCGCCCGAGTCCGCGGTGAGCGCGACGCCCGCGAACGCCAGGTTGAAGCCCGCCGTGTCCGCGACGATCCGGAAGTCGCACGCGAACGCGATCGCCGCACCCGCGCCGGCCGCGACGCCGTTGACCGCGGCGACCACCGGCTTCGGCATCGTCGTGATCGCCGTCACCAGCGGGTTGTAGTGGTCCTTGACCGTGGCGAAGGTCTCCTCGGGGCTCCGGTCGAGCAGCTCGATGTGTTGCCTGAGGTCCTGGCCGACGCTGAACGCCCGCCCGGTTCCGGTCAGCAGCACCGCCCGCACCGCGTCGTCGCCCGCGGCACGCACCAGGGCGTCCCGCAGCGCGACCTTGGTGTCGGTGTCCAGCGCGTTCATCGCGTCGGCACGGTTGAGGGTGATCGTCGCGACGCCCTCGGCAAGGTCGTACAGAACGTTGTCGGCCACGAAAGGTCTCCCGTCGGTGTGAGGACGCGGGCGGGTGTGCGCGCTCGCGAATGGACTCAGCATGCCGGACGGCACCGGGCGTTCCGTCGCTGCCCCGGGCCGGGCGCCCGGCACCCGCCACGTCGGCGCAGGTCGGGGCCGCGGGACGCGGATCCGAGGGGACAGACCGGGAATTACGCTCCCGAGCCGCCTTCGCTGACGGCTCTCCCTGACCGATGTTGCTCAAGACGCCGCCGAATGCGGGATAATGGGGCCTGATCAATGCGCTCGAAGACCGGTGGCCGGGTGAGCACCGGTGTGTCGATATGCAGGAAGGGGAACGAGCATGGCGGCCATGAAGCCGCGGACGGGCGACGGCCCGCTCGAGGTGACCAAGGAAGGGCGGGGCATCGTCATGCGCGTTCCGCTCGAGGGCGGGGGGCGGCTCGTCGTTGAGCTGACTCCCGACGAGGCGGGTGCGCTCAGCGAGGCGCTGGCGAACGCCACGGGCGCGAAGGCCTCCTGAGGAGGGCCCGCGGAACCCGGCGCCACCCTCGACCGAGTCGCGGTGAGCAGCGGCCCCGGCCGGTATGTGCTCAGAGAGTCCGGATCATGTGATCGGGACACATCTGTGAGAACGTACCGGCCGGGGCCGTCGTATGCCCGCGCACGGGCCCGCCTCGGGCGCGCAACGCGGCGCTCACCGCGAGTCCTCGCGCGCGTCGGCGTACGGGTCGGCGTGCGGGTCGGCGGGTTCAGCCGCGCCGGGCGGCGCACAGCAGGCCGTCGCCGACCGGCAGCAGCGCGGGCACCAGGGCGTCGTTCTCGCGCACCGCGCGCAGCAGCTCGCGCACGGCCTGCGTCTCGGGGTCGCGGTGCGCGGGGTCCGGCACGCGGTCGTGCCACAGCGCGTTGTCGAAGCACACGACGCCGCCCGGGCGCAGCAGGCGGAGCGCTTCGGCGAGGTAGTCGCCGTACTCGGTCTTGTCGCCGTCGCAGAACACCAGGTCGTAGCCGCCGTCCGCGAGCCTCGGAAGCACCTCGACCGCCCGGCCGGGGATGAAGCGCGCCCGGCCGCCGGAGAAGCCGGCCGCGGCGAAGGTCTCCTTGGCGATCCGCTGGTGGTCCGGCTCCAGGTCCACGGTGGTCAGCACACCGTCGGGGCGCATGCCGCGCAGCAGGTAGACGCCGGACACGCCGGTACCCGTGCCGATCTCGGCGACCGCGCGGGCCTCGGTGGCGGCGGCGAGGAAGCCCAGAGCCGAGCCGCCGCCGGGGCTGACCGGCACGACGCCGGCCTCCCGGGCGCGGTGGCGGGCCTGGATGAGGACGGCGTCCTCCCCGGCGTACGCCTCCGCGAACTCCCAGCGGGCCTGGCGGTTGCTGGAGATGGCTTCCTCCTCGCGTTCGGCCGCGTGGGACCCGCGACCTCCGATGGCGCAAGAGTAATGGAGCCCTTCGCGCGTCATCGCGGCGCCGAACCCCATCCGGGAACCACGCGCGGCCACCGCTCGTTGGTTCAAGCGGAACAGGAAAAAGCAGGTTCGAGGTGCCGAAGAGACGTTCGGAAGCACTTATCCGGGCTTAACAGGCAGGTTGTCTATGGTGGTGGCGCTACTCGAAAGAGGAGGTGTGGCAGTGGACGACCACCGCGAGGGACAGATCGCACCTCGCGATGGGGCGCCGATGCCAAATCACGTGGCCGAAGCCGCAAACGCAACCACCGATCGCATGACATCCCCCGCTCCCGCCGACACCAAGGCGGCGTCGGGGGCATTCGCGCAGCAGCCATCCGCGCCGGGCACGACCGCCCGACCGGGGGCCGACGCGTGGACCCCTCCGTCGTGGGAGGACATAGTCCGCACCCACTCGGCGCGGGTCTATCGCCTTGCCTACCGTCTGAGCGGCAACCCCTACGACGCGGACGACATCACGCAAGAGGTGTTCGTCCGGGTCTTTCGATCACTGTCGAGTTACACCCCCGGCACGTTCGAAGGCTGGTTGCACCGGATCACCACGAACCTGTTCCTCGACATGGTGCGCCGTCGTCAGCGCATCCGGTTCGAGAGCCTCGCCGACGACGCGGACGACCGACTGCCCGGTCGCGAGGTCTCCCCGGAGCAAGTGCTCGACGACGCGCGCCTCGACGCGGACATCCAGCAGGCGCTCGACGCGCTTGCCCCGGAGTTCCGCGCCGCGGTCGTACTCTGCGACATCGAGGGCCTGTCGTACGAGGAGATCGCCACCACGCTCGGTGTGAAATTGGGGACCGTTCGCAGCCGCATCCACCGCGGCAGGTCCCAGCTCCGGGCGGCGCTGCGGCACCGTGCCCCCCGGAGCTCCGTCGACAGCGGCGAGATCCCGGGGTGTGCGTCGGTGCAGAGATGAGGGCACCGTGATCGTTGGTTCGGCCGCCGGCAGGGTGGCAGGTCCGGCCGTGGAGGCGGGCCGGTGAATCACCCCGACGACAAGCTCGCCGCCTACGTGGACGGCGAGCTGGGGCATGGCGCCAGGGAGAAGGTCCTGGCGCATCTGGCGCAGTGCGCCGATTGCCGCGCCGAGGCGGAGGAGCAGCGGCGCGTCAAAGCCCTGCTCGCGAAGAGTCCCGAGCCCGGCCCTTCCGCGGATCTGATGAGCCGTCTGCTCGCCTTGGGGGCGGGCGGCGTCGACGGCCCCGGGCCCGGAACGATCGACGAGGACGTGGTCGCCCCTACGCGCTCCCGGGGGTCCGTTCAGCCGGTGAACCGCGGCGCGGGCACGGCCCGGCCCCGCGGCGGCGGAACAGGCCCGCGCGCGGGCCGCCCGAACAACCCGTCGGCGCGCGTCCGCCCGCCGGTGAGCAAACGCCGGCTCACCTTCGCCGCGGCCGGTGCGTTCTCGATGATGGCCGTGGCGCTGAGCAGCGCGGTGATCGCGGGCGGCCCGGCCAACGGATCCTCCGGACGCCCCGCGGCCCCCATCGTCGAGCGCAACCTCGTCGAGCAGGCGGGCACGGTCGGTGTCTCGCCCACGGTCGGGACGGTCACGGAGAGCCCGGCGATGCTCGCGGCGGGAGCCGCACGCCCGCTGTCGGCGGTGTCGCCGACGGGCGCGTCGGCCCGCGACTGAGCCCGGTCGCCGAGGGCGCCCCCGGCCCCGGCCCCGGCTCGGGGGATGGGCCGCTCCTCACGGCATTCCCGGCCGTTTCGGACAAGCCGACGCGTCGCCGGGAGGGCCCGCGCGTCGCGGTCGGCCGCGGTGACCCGGCTGTCGGTGATTCCGGGATACTGTGCCCCGCCGCGGGGCGCGACGTGCGTCGTGGGCCGCGCTGCGCACAGGCGTTCCGCCGGAGACACTTGTGCCCGTGACGGGACGCCCAGGGCGTCCCGCAGGATGAGGTGCGGCCAGGGCCGCGACGGAGGATCCGCATGAACCACGACCCCGGCGACGCCTCCCGAGGCGCCGACGAGGACCAGGGCGACGCACGCGCGAGGCCGGCCGCCCCCGGCGAGCCCTCGTCCGCGGCCGACGCGGCCTCGCGCGAGCCGGAGGACGCCGGGGGCTCTCGGCGCGGCGACTTTGGGGCGGAGCCCGGTGACGACGCGGTGGACGCCCGCGACACGCCCGGGCCGTCGTGGCGGCCCGCGGAGACGCCGCCGGGGATCGGGGAGGACGCCGTACCGGAGTCCGCGCGACCGACGGTGACCGGGCACGGGCACGACGCCGTACCGGAGTCCGCCGCCGAACCGGGCGACTCGCCTCGCGGCGACGCGGACGCCCATCCCGAGCCCGAGGCGCCCCGGGTCGCCCTGGCCAAGCCCGCGCAGGATGCCGTGCCGCCGCCCCCGCTGCCGCCGGCCGGGCCGCTGTGGGGCGGCCGGGACGCGGTACCGCAGCACGGACCGTCGTTTCCCGCGGGCGGTGGAGTGCCCGGGGCGTGGGGTTTCCCCCATCCCGCGGCGCAGCCCTACGTGCCGCCGTACGTCGGGACGCCGTACGCGATGCCCTACGCGGCCCCCGCCGAGCCCGAGGAACCGCGCGAGCCGGTGCGCTGGACGTGGCGTGCCGCCGCCGGTTTCGCGTGCATCGCGCTGGCGGCCGGGGCGCTCGGCGGCGGCATCGGAGCGTGGTCGGCGAACCGGGACGACCAGAGCGTGACGCTGAGGCAGCCCACGGCGTCGGCGCCGGAGCGGCCCCGCGACTCGGTGGCGGGCCTGGCGGCGACGACGCTGCCCGGCGTCGTCTACATCCACGCGTCCAAGGCCGGCCAACAGGCCACCGGCACCGGGTTCGTGCTGGACGGCAACGGCGACATCCTCACCAACAACCACGTGGTCGCGGACGCGGCCGACGGCGGGTCGATCCGGGTCGTGTTCAACGGCGGCGAGCAGGTCGAGGCGCAGGTCGTCGGGCGCGACACCGGCTACGACCTCGCGGTGATCCGCGTCCGGAACGTCAAGGGCCTGGTCCCGCTGCCGCTGGGCGACTCCGACGCGGCGCAGGTGGGCGACCCGGTGATCGCGATCGGCGCGCCGTACAACCTCGAAGGCACCGTCACGTCCGGGATCATCAGCGCGAAGGACCGCGCGGTGAGTGCGGGCGGGTCGGGCGAGGATGTGTCGTACATCAGCGCGCTGCAGACGGACGCGCCCATCAACCCGGGCAACTCCGGGGGGCCGCTGATCGACGCGTCGGGGCGGGTCATCGGCGTGAACTCGGCGATCCGGTCGGCGACCGGGGGCACCGACTCCGACCCGTTCGGCACCGGTACGGCGGGCAGCATCGGCCTCGGCTTCGCGATCCCGATCAACCAGGCGAAGCGCGTCGCCCAGCAGCTGATCGACGACGGACGCGCGGTGCACCCGGTGATCGGTGTGACGCTCGACACCCGGTATGAAGGCGTGGGCGCGCGCGTGGCCGACGGCGACAACGACGGGCACGCGCCGGTACGGGCCGGGGGCCCGGCGGACCGCGCCGGGCTGCGAGCGGGCGACATCGTCACCGCGATCGACGGCAAGAAGGTCGCCGACGCCAATGAGCTGGTCGTCGCGGTTCGCAGCCGGACACCGGGCGAGACCGTCCGACTCACCGTCCAGAGGGACGGCGGCGAGGTCACGCTGCCGCTCACCCTGGAGGCGGAGAACGGCAACGGGTAAGCCACCCCGGCACGGTGCCGCTCCCCCCGCCGCGTCTCGCGGTCGCGTGTGCTTGCCCGCCGCGGACCGGCCACGCGGCATCCCCGCGCCGCTCTCGCCGCGTCTCGCGGCGTGGCACCGCTCTCCGGGCCCGAGGCGTCGAATCGGGCGGCGGGACGGCGGCGTCGCTCGGCGGGGACGGCCCCGGACCACGGCCCCCCGGCCTCCGCACCGACTCCCACGCCGCCCCTCGCACCGCCCCCTCGCGCCGCCGCCGGGGATGGCCGACGGTGTGACGTCCGTGTGGCCCGGTGATGGCCGATCGGTCACATCTTCGGGCTGGTCGGACATTTCGTGCGGGTGGTGGGGAACCGGCACTGCCGGTCCCGCGTGGGGGCGGTTACTGTTGTCGGGGTCCGATCGGCCGATCGGCCGTAGGCGCGCTTGTCCGTGGAGTCCAGGTGTTCGACGTCGGTCCGTTGGAGATGGTCGCGCTCGTTGTCCTCGCGATCGTCATCTTCGGTCCTGACAAGCTGCCCAAAATGGTCGGCGAGGCGATGCGGACGATACGGAAGTTCCGGGAGTTCTCCACCAACGCGCGCTCGGACCTGAAGAAAGAGCTGGGGCCGGAGTTCGAGAACATCAAGTTCGAGGACCTCAACCCGAAGACGTTCGTGCGCAAGAACCTGATGGGCGACGATGACGACCTCGGGTTCAAGGAGCTCGGCGAGCTGCGGCATGATCTGACCAAGCAGCTCAGCCTCGATCACGACGACTCCGGCGCTGTCCGGCCGGTCACGCACCCGATGGAGAAGAACGGCTCGCGCGTGCAGCCGGGAGAGCGCCCGCCGTTCGACGTCGACGCGACCTGACGTCCGACGGGCCTGTTTCCCCGGCCCGGGAAAAGAAGCGGGTCGTGGGTGATTGCCGCCCCCGCACGCGGGCACAGGCCGTACCGTCTTCCGAGAGCGGGACCGGTGTCGCCGTTTTACGGCACCGCTGAGCGCCGGGCGAGCAGACAAGGCTGAGCATGGACACGATGAGCCACGCGGGCGTGACCGACCAGACAGGGGGCGATGCGGGGGGCGGTCAGACCGGCAAGGAGGCGCGGGCGCTGCTGCTCGACCGGTACCTCGCCGCCGACTTCCCCTGGTACGGCCTGGACGAGGGCTGGACCGGCCGGCGTTGGCCGGGCTCCGTGTGCGAGGGCGGCGAGGGACTGGAGTACGGCACGCTCGGGCACGGCGACTCCCCGAGCCGGCGGCCGGGGGACCCGACACCGCGCAAGTTCGTCGCGGTGGTGACGATGCCGCGCCGCGAGCGCCGCCGGAGCGGCGACGGGGCGGGCATGCTCGAGGCGACGTCGATGGCCGGCGCGGCGTCGGTGGCCGGTGTGGGCCTGCTGTCCGACACCTGGCAGTGGGAGCTGGATCGCGACATGCGCCAGGAATGGGTCGAGCAACAGACCTATCTGGCTTGGGAGTTGGCCGACAACCTCGACGGCGACGGCTGGACGGGGCTGGCCCTGCCGGTCGACGGCGTGCCCAACCGCTTCCGCTTCCGCGAGTCGGAGTACGGCTGGGTGATGGCCGGCGAGGCCGCGGGCGTCTACCTGGGTGTGTACGGCCACGGCGTCAGCGCGTACGACCTGGGCCTGTCCGTGGTGCGCCCGACGGCGTACGTCTGACCGCCCGCCCGACCGCCCGCCCGGCGTGACGGGCGGGGCGGTGGGTCCCGGTGTCGCGCACGTCGTGCCGTCCGTCGCGGCCCGCGGACCGCCGGGACCGATACGGAGTCGGCCGCGGGCCCGGTCTAGAACTTCCGCCGCGGGGTGAGGCCCAGCTGCATGCCCGACAGGCCGCGCGAGCGGTTCCCCAGCTTGTCGGCGATGCCGCGCAGGGCGACCGCCGCCGCGGAGTCGGGGGTGTCCAGGACGACCGGGGTGCCGGTGTCGCCGCCCTCGCGCAGGCGGGTGTCGATCGGGATCTGGCCGAGCAGCGGCACCTTCGTACCGGTCGCCTGGGAGAGGCCGTCGGCGACCCGCTGCCCCCCGCCGCTGCCGAACACGTCGAGGATGTGGTCGTCGCAGTGCGGGCACGGCAGGCCCGACATGTTCTCGATCACACCCGCGATGGTCTGCCGCGTCTCGACGGCGATCGTCCCCGCGCGCTCGGCGACCTCCGCGGCGGCCTGCTGCGGGGTCGTGACGACGAGGATCTCGGCGTTCGGGACCAGCTGCGCGACGGAGATGGCGATGTCGCCGGTGCCCGGCGGAAGGTCGAGGAGCAGGACGTCCAGGTCGCCCCAGAACACGTCCGCGAGGAACTGCTGGAGCGCCCGGTGCAGCATCGGGCCGCGCCAGACCACCGGCGCGTTGCCGGGGGTGAACATGCCGATCGAGATGACCTTCACGCCCTGGGCCGACGGCGGCATGATCATGTTCTCGACCTGGGTGGGCCGCCCGTCGACACCGAGCATGCGCGGCACGGAGTGCCCGTAGATGTCGGCGTCGACGACGCCGACCTTGAGGCCCTGCGCGGCCATCGCCGCGGCGAGGTTCACGGTCACCGACGACTTGCCGACGCCGCCCTTGCCGGAGGCCACCGCGTAGACCCGGGTCAGCGAGCCCGGTTTCGCGAACGGCACCTCGCGCTCGGCCTGGCCGCCGCGCAGGTGGGACGCCAGCTCCTTGCGCTGGGCGTCGCTCATGACGTCCAGCTCGACGTCCACGGCGGTCACGCCCGCGACCGCGCCGACGGCCTCGGTGACGCTCGTGGTGATGGTGTCGCGCATGGGACACCCGGCGACGGTGAGGTAGACCGCGACCTTGACGTGTCCGTCGGGGGCGATGTCGACGGATTTGACCATGCCGAGGTCGGTGATCGGCTTGTGGATCTCGGGGTCGTCGACGGTCGCCAGCGCGTCCCGTACGGCGTCTTCCGAGACAGTACGGATCTCGCCATCTTCCAGGATTGCCATACCAGTGAGCTTACGTCCCCGGCGGGGTTCCCCCGCGCCGAGGTGGTCCGCTTCGGCCGCCGTCGCGGCCCCCGGCGCCGCCGCCGTCCCGGCCGCCGCCCGGGCCCGTGCGGTGGCCGCCGTCGTGACCGGTGTCACCGCCGTCGCCGGTCACGTCCGTGACCGCGGCGTGGGCCTGGTCGGTGTCCCGCCGCCCGTCCAGCTCTTTGACCAGCGCCTGAAGCTCGGAGCGCAGGAAGTCGCGCGTCGCGACCTCGCCCAGGGCGATCCGGAGCGCGGCGACCTCGCGCGTGAGGTATTCGGTGTCCGCGATGTTGCGTTCGTTGCGGGCGCGGTCCTGTTCGAGATTGACGCGATCCCTGTCGTCCTGGCGGTTCTGTGCCAGCAGGATCAGCGGGGCCGCGTACGACGCCTGCAACGACAGGGCCAGCGTCAGGAAGATGAACGGGTACTCGTCGAAGCGGAGGCCGCTCGGCAGCGAGACGTTCCACAGCACCCACAGGATGATCGTCCCGGTCATGTAGACGAGGAACCGGCCGGTGCCCAGGAAGCGCGCGATGCGCTCGGAGAATTGGCCGAACGACTCCGGGTCGTACTTCGGGAACGGGCTCAGCCGCCGGCGGGGCAGCGTCGGCTGGTCGAGGCGCGGCCGGCGGCGCCGCTCCTCGGGTGGCAGGGTGCTCTGCGGTTCACGCGCCATTGGGACGACTCCTCACCGCCGCGGCCGGGGTCGGCAGGTGCGTGTCGCCGTGCGCCGAGCCCTCCCGCCAGTCCTGCGGCAGCAGGTGGTCGAGGACGTCGTCGACGGTGACGGCGCCGAGCATGTGGTCGTCCTCGTCGACGACGGGCGCCGCGACCAGGTTGTACGCGGCGAGGAAGCCGGCCACCTCGGCCAGCGGCGTGTCGGGGCGCAGCGGCTGGAGGTCGGTGTCGACGACCGCGCCGACCAGGGTGAACGGCGGATCGCGCAGCAGCCGCTGGAAGTGCGCGACGCCGAGGTACTTGCCGGTGGGCGTCTCGGTCGGCGGGCGGCAGACGTACACCTGCCCGGCCAGGGCGGGGGAGAGGTCGGGGTTGCGGACCAGCGCGAGGGCCTCGGCGACGGTGGCGTCCGGCTCCAGCACGATCGGCTCGGTCGTCATCATGCCGCCGGCGGTGTCGTCGGAGTACGTGAGCAGCCGGCGCACGTCCTTGGCCTCGTCCGGCTCCATCAGGCCCAGCAGCCGTTCCGCGGTCGCCTCGGGCAGCTCGGAGATGAGGTCGGCGGCGTCGTCGGGGTCCATCGCCTCCAGGACGTCGGCGGCCCGCTCCTCGCGCAATTGCCCGAGGATCTCGACCTGGTCGTCCTCGGGCAGCTCCTCCAGGACGTCGGCGAGGCGGTCGTCGTCGAGGGCGGAGGCGACCTCGACGCGGCGTTTCGAGGACAGGTTGTGCAGCACGTTGGCCAGGTCGGCGGGACGCAGCTGCTCGAACGTCGCGAGGAGGTTGGCGGCGCCCTGCTGGTCCTCGGGCCGCTCGAAGCCGGTCACCGCGTTCCAGTCGACGGTCAGCGTCTCGCCGCGGCGCCTGCGCAGCGCGGACCCGCCGCCGGGCCTCGGCTTCTGGACGAACAGCTTGCCGATGAACCAGTCGCGCCCACGCCCCGAACTCATCGCCACGTCGAGGACCGTGACCTCCTCGCCGGTCTCGGCGAGCGTGACGCGGCGGTCGAGCATCTCGGCGAGAACGAGCGTCTCGGTCGGACGCTGTTCGAAGCGGCGCAGGTTGACCAGGCCCGTGGTGATGACCTCGCCCGTCTCGACGCTGGTGACGCGGGTCATCGGCAGGAAGATGCGCCGCCGGGTGGTCACCTCGACGACCAGCCCGAGGACGCGCGGCGGCTGCCCGGCGGTGCGCATCGCCACGACCACGTCGCGGAGCCGGCCCACCTGGTCGCCACCGGGGTCGAAGACGGCGACGGCGGACAGGTGCGAGATGAACACGCGTCCTGGCGTGCCGGTCATCGGGAACCTCCGTGGACGCCCCGGCCGTCACGCCGGGAGGGAATCGGTCACCTGCGGAGCAGGGCGGGTGGGTGTGGCGTCCGCCTCCTTGCGGCCGAGGGGCACCCGTGCGGCCGATCGCCGGGTTGCCGGGGAGGGCCCGCCCCGGTGCCCTTGCGGACAGCACAGTACCGGGCCGTGCGTATGTTCGGATCTTGTGAGGATTCCCCGGGCGCCCGAGGGGCCCGAGGCCTTCCGGCCCGTCTCGCGTGTGCCCGGACCGGCCCGTTGTGATGCCCGCTCCCGTGCTTTGTACCCTGCTGGTGCCGCGCCGGGGGTTTCGGGGCCTGTCCGGCGGATCACCTCGGGGCCGTTGCGGTGCCCGGGGGTCGGACGGACGCGCCCCGGCCCCGCCCGCCGCCCTGTCCCGGCCCGCCACCGCCCGAGGGGAACCGTTGCGCCGACGTCTGCGAGCGCCTGTCGTCCTGGTCCTGCTGCTGTGGATGTTCGCGTCCGCGTGCTCGTCGGACGAGCCGAAGGGATTCGCGTCCGAACCGACCGCCACGATCCTCGAACAGTCGCGCGCGGCGGCCAAGTCCGCGACCGCGGTGCACATCGCGGGCACGTGGATCAGCCAGCGCGTCGAGTACCAGATCGACATGCGCATCAAGAACGACGGGGCGGCCGGTGAGATCACCACCGCCGACACGAAGATAGGGCTGCTCCGGGTCGGCGAGGACCTGTTCGTCCGCGGCGACGCGACCCTCTACCAGCCCCGGGACGGCCGCCAGGACCCCGACGCGGCGGCGTCCGCCGAGGTGCTGCACGACAAGTACGTCAAGGTCCCGCCGGACGACCCGGCGTACGCGCGCTTCGGCGGCTTCACGCGGCTCCACCCGCTGCTCGACGACATGTTCTTGCTCAGCGGCGAGATCAAGAAGGACGGCCGCAAGGACGTGCGCGGCGTCGAGACGATCCTGCTGTCCGCGGACAAGGGCGGGGGCGGCGAGATGTACGTCTCGCTCGGGGACAAGCCCTTCCCCATGCGCTACAGCCCCGGCACCAACTCCGGGCGGCTGGACCTGTACGAGTACGACCAGGACTTCCCCGTCGCGATGCCCGGCGCCGACCAGCTCGTCGACTACGGCTCGCTCAACCCGTCGCCCGCCCCCTCGACCGGCACCGACACCGACGACTCCGCGTCGCCGAGCCCGTCCGGCACCGGCAAGTCGGGGTCCGGAACGTCGAGTCCCAGGCCCAGTGGCAGCGCCACCGCGACGGCCGGGGCGACCAGTACCCGCTCATCGTGACCAGGCCCGCGCCGCCTCGGATACGGTGGCGACGCACTTGCTCGACCGGCTCCGCCCGACCGGCTTTTCGGGCCGACAATTCGTCCACGCACGTCCGGCACGTCTGAAACGTAAGGAACTTGGCGGTGACTCGACGAAGCGCCCGCCGGCGCACGGGAATCACGGTAACGGCGGCGGTCGTGGCGGCGTTGCTCGCGGCGGGATGCAGCGTCGGCAAGCCCGCGCACCGCTCCTTCTCCGATCCCGGGGACGAGCCGTCGGTGGGCCTGCCGCTCGGCAACCAGGTCGGCAGCCTCGACCCCGCGGCGATCCTGCAACGCGCCCAAGCGGCCACCGCGGCCTCGGCGTTCGTGCACATCAAGGGGCAGATCACCGAGTCGGGCACAAGCGACCCCTTCACCGTCGACATGCGCTTCACGAGCACCGGCAGCGACGGCACGCTCGTCCGGGACGGCGTCACCGCGCGCGTCACGCGCGTACAGAACCAGGTGTGGTTCCAAGGCGATCCGCGTTTCTGGGGCGAGGTCGGCAGCAGCACCGAGGAGGAGTTCGTCAACCGCAACAAGTTCATCCAGATCCCGGTCGACGACAAGAAGTACGCCGGGATGGTCGAGAACACGTACATCGAGCGGCTGGTCGCCAAGCTCCTCGGCGAGCCCGGCACCCTCCAGAAGGGCGAGACGCGCGAGGTCAACGGCCGCAAGGCGATCGCGCTGACGGTGGGCGGCGGGGGCGGCGGCACGATCTGGGTCGCGACCGAAGGCGCGCCGTACCTGATGCGCTTCGAGGCCGCGCCCGGCGGCAGGACGACCGGCGAGGTCGACTTCCTCGGCTACAACGAGCGCACGGTCATCGCGGCGCCCGACCCGGACCAGATCGTCGACAAGGACTTGGCGCCGCAGCCGACGGGTTCGTCGAAGACGACGAGGAAGCCGACGAGTACGAAGACGACCTCGTCGAGCACGTCGGGATCGTCCGGGTCGTCGGGGTCGTCCGGCGCGACGAAGAGCCCGTCCGGCTCCGGCGACTGACGCGGGGTCGGCGGGACCGCCGCGCCGGACGCACCGCTTTCCCGCGGAATTCCGGCGATACTTGGATCCACGTCAACCCCGCTTGCGTCGACACCGGAACGGCGGGCGACCTGGCCCTGTTCAAACTCGACCGGCCCGTTGATCAGAAGCCGGTCCGGGTCGCGTCGTCGGTCGGCGGACCCGGGACTCCCTTCCGCGTCATCGGCTGGGGCTACACGGCCGCCGACGCCACGACGCTTCCGACCGGCCCGAACCAACTCGACACCAGGGTGCTCCCCGACGCGCCGTGCGTGGGCGGCGAATTCGGTATCCGCGGCGGCGACTTCCGCGCCGACAACCCCGAGGGCAAGGCCGACCCCTGCGGCGGCGACTCCGGCACCCCCGCGATCAAGAAGGTCTACGGCCGCTGGGAACTGGTCGGCGTCGACAGGCGCAGCCTCGGTGACTGCGCGGTGACCAAGGAAGTGCTCCCCAGCGCCCCCTACCACCACCGCTGGATCGACGCGGTGCTCCAAAAGTGGCCGGAAGCCGTTGGAGGGCTCAGCGTCCCCGCAAGCGCGTGCCCCACGAGAAGTTGCGGGGCAGCGGCCCGCGCGTCCGGGCCGGTGTCGGGGCGGGGGCCGCCGCGTGGCCGGTGCGCGGCAGGGCTTCTCCGTGGGCGATCGCGTGTGCCGGGCCGAGTCGGACGATCACGCAGTCGCGTGCCCACCGGGCCGGTTGCGCTTCGCCGTCCGGGGCGTTGAGGCGTTCTCGGTGGAGGGCTGTCGCGGCGTCCGGCCATCGCTCGTCTTCGGGGGTGAGGACGGTGATCTCGGCGGTCCAGGTGACCAGTCGGCCGCCCTTGTCTTTGCTGCGCACGGTCACCTCGGCATGGGGGGCCTCGGCCAGGCCCGGTACGTGCTGCTCGGTGCCGTCCGCGGCGCGGGCCTGGAGGATGTGCACCGCTCCGTCGTGCCACACGTGCCACGCGGGCCGGGCGGCCCGACCCGTCGGGGCGACCCACAGCAGGCCGGACTTCTTGGCGCCCTCTTCGACCAGCGCAGCGTCGAACAACGCGTCGGCGGACGGGCTCCCGGGAGCGTTCATGGACACCAGAGTCCCACATGTCGGACGTGCCCCACCCCGCATGGCCGCCCCGAGGGGCGGCCAGTAGCCTGACCGCACGATCCCGCATGCAATGGGAGGACCACTTCATGGCCGCCACATCGCGAAGCCTGCGTTCCCGCCGTTCGTGTATGGCAGTTCCGGGCAGCAACCCCCGTTTCATCGAAAAGGCCCAGGGCCTCCCGGTGGACCAGGTGTTCCTCGACCTGGAGGACGCCTGCGCGCCGCTGGCGAAGGAAGGCGCGCGCCACACCATCGTGGACTCGCTCAACAACGGTGACTGGGGTGACCGGATCCGCGTCGTGCGGGTCAACGACTGGACCACCCACTGGACGTACCGCGACGTCGTCACGGTCGTCGAGGGCGCGGGCGCCAACCTCGACTGCATCATGCTGCCGAAGGTGCAGGACGCGACCCAGATCACCGCCCTCGACATGCTGCTGACGCAGATCGAGAAGACGGTCGGCCTGGAGGTCGGCCGCATCGGCATCGAGGCGCAGATCGAGAACGCGCGCGGCTTGGTCAACGTCGACGCCATCGCGGCGGCCTCCCCCCGCCTTGAGGCGATCATCTTCGGCCCGGCGGACTTCATGGCGTCGATCAACATGAAGTCGCTGATCGTCGGCGAGCAGCCGCCGGGCTACGACACCGGCGACGCCTACCACTACATCCTCATGCGCATCCTCATGGCCGCGCGCATGCACGACCTCCAGGCGGTCGACGGCCCGTACCTCCAGATCAAGGACGTCGACGGGTTCCGCCGCGTGGCCGGCCGCTCCGCCGCGCTCGGTTTCGACGGCAAGTGGGTGCTGCACCCCGGCCAGATCGACGCCGCCAACGAGGTGTACGCCCCGTCGCAGGCCGACTACGACCACGCCGAGCTGATCCTTGACGCGTACGACTGGTGCACGTCGGAGGCCGGCGGCAAGAAGGGCGCCGCGATGCTCGGCGACGAGATGATCGACGAGGCCTCGCGCAAGATGGCCCTGGTCATCTCGGCGAAGGGCCGCGCCGCGGGCATGACCCGCACGAGCAAGTTCGAGCCCCCGCAGGGCTGACGTCCCGGTCGGCCCCGGCTCGCCCGGGGCCGGTCGCGGCGGCGCCCGGTTCCGGCACCGGTCAGCCGGTGGCCGGGCCGGTGCCCAGCGGCAGCACGACCCATGTCGTCTTGCCGCCGTCCTCGGTGGACTGCACCTCGGCGATCCCGTGGGCCTCGGCGACCACCTCGTGGACGACGCCCAGGCCGTCGCAGTGCGCCTCCCGGGCCCGGGGGTCGGCGTCGTGGACGCCGACGCCGATGTGGCCGTCGCCCAGGACCATGGTCAGGGTGAGGGTCGGCGAGAGGCGGTCGGCGTTGCGGACCGAGACGGCGGCCAGCTCGGACACGATCAGGCGCAGGTCGTACGCCAGGTCGGTGCCGGGCGCGACACCCCAGTCGGCGAGCGCCTCGGTGAGCAGGCGGCGCGCTTGCGGAACGGCCGCGGGGGCCGCGGTGAGCCGGGCGGTACGGTGCCGGGCCGTCCGCCGGTCGGCGGTCGTCATCAAGGTCCTCGCACGACGAACGGGCGGTGGAGTCGGACGCGACGCGGTCGGGTGGACCCCTCGGCGGCGCCCTGAACCCGCGTGGCCCCCCGGCGCACGGCCCCGGCGGGATTCGAAGACTCCGCATAGCATGGCGCGCCCGGAGATCATGTCGCAATGCGTTCGGCGCACCGGATCCGGTACACCGGCTCCGGCATCGGCCGCGGCGGCGGGTCTGCGCGGGTAGACAAGCGGTGTACGCCGCGGCCCGGCCGGCGGTCCGGATGCCCGGCCACCGGGTTCCGACCAGGCGTGTTTCCGGCATCAGCAGCCCCGAGCGAGGCGGAGGCCCCGTTGACATCTCCCTCGACCGAAGCACCCGCCCGGCTCGTCGGCCGATGCTCGCCCCGCCTCCCCGGAGGCCCGCGATGAGCGCCCTGCGGTCGCGGGCCGCGGGAGACGGCGACTTCCGTTCCGGCGAACCGGGGGCGCGGCAGGTGCGGCGGCTCCCCTTCGGCACCGGCGCGGGGGCCGTGACCCGGGCGCGGACGTTCCTGCGGACCGCGATGCAGGCGTACGGCTGGCGGCCGGCGTCGGATCAGGCGGTCGAACTCGCCGCGGACGACATCGTGCTGGTCGCCGTCGAACTGGTCACCAACGCGTGCCTGCACGGCGGCGGTCCGGTCGAGCTGCGCGTCGTCCGGGCCGACGGCGTCGTGCGCGTCGAGGTCGAGGACCGCACCGAGGTGCAGCCGGTGCCGCGCGATCCCTTCGAGGGAACGCGCACGGGCGGGCACGGACTGCTCATCGTGCGGCGGCTCTCGCGGCGGTGGGGTGCCGTCGTGCACCCGGGGCGCGGGAAGACCGTCTGGGCGGAGCTGGCGGAGCCCGGCCGGGGCACCGGGTCCTGACCCGTGCGGGACGGCGGCATCGCATCCTCCCCGGGGCCGGCGCCGCCCGTCGGCTCGTGGCGGCCGAGCGGGCACGGTCGGGGGCTCCCGGCCCCTGTTCGAGAGCCGACCGACCGTACGAATGAAACGTGTTACAGAAATCGCCTCGGGTATTCACCCGCGCTTCGCCGGTGAAGTCAAGGGACGCCGCCGGTGGCGCGGGCGGCGGCCCCGAGCCGGGTGGCGGCCACGGGTCGCGTGGGGCCGAGACGGGCGCGGCGGTGGACGCGAACTGAGCCGGAACGGCCCGGAGTCGGCGCCGGTTCGGCGCGCAACCCTTGTGGCGCACGGTTGTTCGTCGCGTCGAGCCCGTGGCCGGCGGGGTGGGCCGGGCGGTGGGGGCAGGGGCGGACGAGGGACAGATCAGGGGCAGATCAGGGGCAGATCAGGGGCAGATCAGGGTCATATCAGGGTCAGGGTCAACTGCGCGGCGTAGGGCTGCGGTTCGGCGGGGGCGGGCAGGGTGATCCGCACCGAGGCGTCCACCTGGAACTCGCCGCCGGTGACCTCGCCCAGGCTCGGGTTCTGCCGGCACAGCAGCTCGGGGTTGGTGCGCGCGTCGCCGGGCAGGCCGCCCGAGACCGCGCTCGATCCGTCGCCCGCCGCCGTGCAGCCCGGTATCCAGTGGAACGCGGAGCCCGGGAGCACCGATCCGTCGGGGGCGACGAAGTCGCCGATCTGGCCCGTCAGCGTCCAGCCCAGGGTGCTGCCCCGGTCGTCGGTGACGGTCAACGGCCGCAGTTCCCCGGTGACTTCGCCGGGAGAGCCGTTCGACGGTGACGCGCCCAGGATGACGCCGCCGTCCTGGGACGGCGTGATGTACAGCGGCCCGGCCGGACGCGGGCTGTTCGGGGCGCCGGGGGCGGCGCCCGGGGCGCCCTCCGGGGTCTCCGGGGTCTCCGGGGTCGGTGCGCCCGCCGGTTGCGTGCCCGGGAGGGGTTCGGCGCCGGGGACGGCCGGCGGTGTCGAGGCGCCGGGGGTTCCTGTTGCCGGGGTGCCGTCGGGGGAGCCGGGAGTCCCGGTCGTGGTGGGGGCGGTCGGTGCGCCGTCCGGGGGCGGTGTGGCGCCGCCGGACGTACCGCCCGTCGTCCCGCCGTTGGTCGATCCTCCCGACGAAGTCCCGCCGTCCGCACCGCCCGTGGCGCCGCCCGAGGTGCCTCCGAGAGGCGGTTCGCTCGGGTCGCCGACGGCGATCGCCGTGGAGACGGCCGGGGTTCCGGTCGGTGTGCACGCCGACGGGTCGCCGACCAGCCACGTGTCGATCGTGTAGCCGGCGGGGGCGAGGTCGACGCGGCCCTCCTTCGCGACCGTGAAGGTGCCCGTCATCGCCTCGACGTACAGCGGGTCGGACCCCCACGCGGCCGGATTCCGCGTCGGTCCGGCCACCGCGACGTCGCCGGTCTGCGCGCCGGTCAGTCTCACGACGCCCGCGGGCCGCGCGCTGTTCTGGGCGACGAGCACCCAGCTCGACGGATTGCGCGGCGGTGTCTTCCAGTTCCACGTCACGGTGACGACGTCGCCGACCGCGTACGCGTCCTTCACGGGCGCGACGGTCAGCTCGACCTGCGGCTGCCACGTGAACGCCGGTCCGTTGAGCGGCGGCGGCACGCAGCTCACGGAGTTCGTCACGACGGCGGCTCTCGCGGACGGACTCCCGGCCCCGAACCCCGCCGCCGCGGCGACGAGCCCGAAGCCGACCAGAAGAGCGGTGCGCCGTGCGGCCATGCTGCGAATCCCCTTCCCGGCCCCGCCGTTCGCCGGACCGCCGTTCCCGACACCTGTCGTTCAGTGCCCGGCAGCCATTCACCCGGGTGCACTGACGGTCTGTCAAGACGTGGGCCGTACAAGGCGCGTCCCATCTCCCGGCAGAGTGCGGTCGGGAAACGTCCGCGCCGAAAGTCACCGTACGCCCTTGGGGTGGCGCGCCGTTCGACATCGGCCCGCGACCGGAAATTGATGCGGATGACTCAAACCGACACGTGTCGGTTATGGACATTGCGGTTGATGTGGAGCAATCGGCCTGCCGGGCAGGCGATTTCGCGTCGCGGCGGGCCCGGAGCGCGGCCCGGGATGGCGTGTTTTTTCTGGCCATGGCTGTTGTTCGCTCATGGGACTTGCCGTACCGTCGCCCCATGATCTGACGTGCCATCAATGACTGAAACAGTCTTGATGTTGTTCTCTCGGGCTCGGTGCCGACCGGTTTTCGCTCTCCCGGGAGCCGGTCGCCCCGCCCAGGGCCTGCGCGCTCGCCGGTGCGGGCCGTCGAGTCCGTTTCGGGCCCGGAGCCACCGGGTCCCGAGCGGATGAACGATCGCGAACTCCGGTGCCCCGGAAGGCGCGAACGGTCCGTACAGGACGAGAAGCCGGCGCCGCGGCCCGCGTGCCACGCACGGACCGCCGGAGCCGTCGACAACGACAGGCAAGTCCCCGAAGGGAGAACCACCCCCATGGTCAAGCCCACGAAACGGATCGCCGGCGGGCTGTTGGCATCGGCCTTCGCGGTCGGCTCCGCACTCGCGTTCGCGCCGTCGGCGTACGCGGGCGAGGTCACCGCGAACGTGAAGTGCTCCCTGCCGGCCGGTGCGGGCGAGGCGGAAGGCATGCAGAAGATCACCGTCGAGGCCCCCTCCTCGGCCGCCGCGGGCGCCGAGGTCGACGTCAAGGTGACGCTCGGCGAGAGCCCCGCCAAGAGCCCCCTCGCCCTCGACGGTGTCGAGCTGACGCCGTCGATCGACTTCAAGGTCGGCAACGACACCGTGACCGTCACCGGTACGGCGTCGACGATCAACGTCAAGGCGAACGAGTCCATCACGGCACCGCCGTTCAACGGCAAGTTCAAGGTGCCCGCGGGCGCTTCCGGGTCCATCGACCTGATCCCGGTCAAGCTCGGCAACGCGGTCAACGTCCCCGGGATCGGGGCGCTCACCGCCGACTGCACCGTCAACGGCGCGGGCAAGGTCGCCTCCATCTCGGTCTCGGGCGGCGGCACGACCGGTTCCAGCACGGGCAGTTCCACATCGGGGACCACCGGCGGCACGACCTCGGGCACCACCGGGTCGACGACCTCCGGCACCACGGGCAGCACCACCTCGGGTACGACCGGGTCGACCTCCTCCGGCGGCTCGGGCACGTCCTCCGGGACGACCGGCACCTCCGGCTCGGGCAGCTCCACCGGGTCCTCGGGCGCCACGACCGGCGGCAGCCTGCCCAAGACCGGCCCGCTGGACGACGCCGTCTCGATGGGCCTCGTCGGCGGCACCGTCGGCCTCCTCGGCATCGGCGCGGTCCTCGTCGCGACCCGCAAGGTGCGGTCGCGCAACAACACCGCCTGATCCCCCACCGGCAATCGCTGCCGCCGGGCCGTACCGCGTGCTCGGCGGCAGCGCGACGGGCCGGTACCTCTGCGGCGTGACAACGGATATATCAGGAATATCACCATCTTGATGCGACCCGTCGGGTCGCTCCGACCCCATGCCGCCTTACCTTCACCCGACCCGGCGGTCTCCGCGCGGCCCGGTCCGCGCGGGCACGCGAATCACCGCCACCCGAGCGTGTGAAGGCCTCCCGGCCGGCGCCTCCCCGGCCGGGACCCCGAACGGCCCGACCCCGGGGCCGGACGGCGGGAGCCACCCGCTGTCCGGCCCCGGGACGACAGGCCGCTGCGGATCGGCGCAGAGCGGACGGGTGGGACGGGCAAACCGGCCCGTTCCACCCACCCCGCCCGGCACCGGACCGCACCCCGTACCGCCACCGCGGCGGTACGCCACCGCCGCACCCGGACGACGTCCCCGGTCTCCGCTCCCCGGACGCCGTCCCGCAGCACCGCGCAGGCCGATCCGCAGAATCCCCGGCACAGGAGAACAGAGATGACGGACACGCCGACCTCCCCCCGGGGAAGATCCCCCCGGTCCCCGCGCGCGGGCCTGCGCTCCCGCGCGCTGTCCCTGCTGACCGTGCTGGGCACGGTCCTCGCCGCGTTCCTCGTGGTCCCGCCGCCCGCCGCGCACGCCGCGGGCAACGGCGAGTGGTCGGTCGACCCGTACGTCCCGCCGGGCGGCGACCAGAACAACCGCCGCTACTTCTTCCTGAACGGCTCGGCGGGCGACACCATCAACGACACCGTCGTGATCACCAACTCCAGCGAACGCCCCATGACGTTCAAGGTGTTCGGCGCCGACGCGTTCAACACCCCGCGCGACGGCGCGTTTTCGGTACGGCGCATCGACGACCCGCAGAAGGGCATCGGCGCATGGCTCCGGGTCGCCCCCGGCCAGGACACCGTCACGCTGCAGCCCAAGACCCGGATCGCGGTGCCGTTCGGCATCGCCATACCCGCCAACGCCCGTCCCGGCGACCATATCGGCGGCATCCTCGCGCTCAACACCGAGCCGGTCGGACAGCAGCAGGACGGGCAAGTCCGCGTCGACCTCAAGATGCAGGTGGGCGCCCGCATCTACCTCAAGGTCGACGGACCGACCCTGCCCGCCATGGAGGTTCGCGACGTACGCGTCGAACGCGACGCCGGCATCGGGGAGTTCTTCGGATCGGGCGCGGCCACCATCCACTACACGGTCGTCAATCGCGGCAATGTGATCGTGCGTCCGCACCTCGAACTCAAGGTCTCGGGACTCTTCGGCCGCACCCTGCTCACCCGCACGAGCGATCCGCGGAACCCGCTGGAGATCTTCCCCGGCGAGTCCGTCGAGCTGGTGCAGAAGTGGGGCGGCGCGCCGCGCCTCGACCGGGTCGACGTCGACGTCAAGGCGGTCAGCGAGCAGGACGGGGTCACGCTCAGCGACAAGGCGGGCACCGCGTACACCGCCGTGCCCTGGCCCGCGCTGCTCACCCTCGCGCTGCTGCTGATCGCGGGCGGCGTGGCGTGGCAACTGCTGCGCAACCGCAAGGGCGGCGGCGGAACGGGCGACGACAAGGCCGAGAACAACGGCCCCGACGCACCCGCCGGCGACGACGCGGCACCCGGCCACGACGGCACTGGGAAGGACGCCCCCGAGACGAACGCCCCCGCGGCGGACGGCTCCCCGGGATCCGACGCCGGGACGGGGGCGACCGCCGACGACGCGACGCGGGAAATCGTCCCCGTGCCCAAAGCGGGCGACGAGACGGCCGACCCGGCGGGGGTGCCCCGCTGATGCCCCACGCCTTCCGCCGCATCCCCGGCGGTCCGGTCGAACACCGGCCCGCCCGGGGCGCGTTCGCGTACCCTCCGACCGACTCCTCCGCCACCCGGCGCACGGCCGTGTGGCGCATACTCCTGCTGCCCGCCTGCCTGTTGGTGCTCGCCCTGGTGGCCGCGCCGGGCGTGTACGCCGCCTCGCCCGCCCCGGAGCCGCCGCCCGCGGGCGGCGACGCGCAACTGGCGCCGACCACCGCGACCGCCCCCGGCGCCGACGTCCACGTCACCGGGACGGGCTGGAGCCCCGGCGCGATGGTCAACATCGCGGTGTGCGGCCGGAACGGCCAGGGCGGCAGCTCGTCCTGCGCGGTTCCCACATCGGTCAACACCACGGTCCCCGCCGGGGGAACGCTCGACGTGGCGCTCAAGGTCGAGACGCCGCCGGTCCCCTGCCCGTGTGTGATCCGCGTCGTCACGGTCACGGGGGGCACCTCGGCGACGCGCAGCACCCCGCTCGACATCCCGGGCGCCCCGTACGAACCGCTGTCCGAGACCGGGAAGTCGCCCGGGCGCCTCACCTTCATCCGGAGCGAACTCACCGGCGGGGACACGATCTTCACGTGGTTCGGCTCACCCGTGAGCCGACGGTTCGAGATCGAGGTCGGCAACATGGGCGAAACGCCCATCACCGACCCGGTGTTCCGGATCGGCGTGTTCGAGGGCGTGTTCGCGCCGTCGTGGGAGGACAAGGCCTGGACCGGCACGATCCAGCCGGGCCAGCGGGTCACCGTCAGCCTGCCCATCGAGCTGAAGCCGCGCCAGCACGGCGAGTTCCGCTACCGCGTGATGTACGGCGACAAGGTCGTCGACGAGGTCGTCCTCACCGTGGGACGGCCGTGGGGCGTCTACCTGTTCGGCGCGCTCGCCGTCGTCGTCGTCCCCATGGCGGTGTGGCGTCTGGTGGGCAACCTCATCCGGGCCGTCAAGGAGCACCGCAAGAACTCCGCCGAGGAACGCGAACGCGAGGTCGGGGTGCCGGGCGCCGCCGAGCCCGGGACACGCGATCCGGACCGGGACGAGGCGGGCACCGGGCCCGGCCCGGTGCCGCGCCGCACCGACGAGCCCGTGGTCGTGGGGACGCGGCTGTTCCCGCCGTCCGCCGCCGACGCGAACCCGGCGTCCGCGCGCGCGGTTTCACCGACGGGCCCGTCCTCCGACGGCGACGAGACCCGCGTCCTGCCCGCCACCCGGGCCGAGGACCGGCCCGCCGGCGGACGGCCCCCGGAAGCCGCGCACGTCCTCGCCGGGAAGCCGGGAGAGGAGCGCGGGACGCCATGACCTACCGGCCCGGGCAGGGAACGGCGACGCTCGTGGGCACCGCCTTCGCGGTCGCCGTCACGGCGGCGGTCCTCGCGACGTTCTTCCTGTTCCCCGGCGGGGGATGCAACGGGGACGCGTGCGGCGACGCGAGCGATCCGACCGTCCGGGCGGTCACCGACGTCCTCCCGGCCCCGGGGGCGCCCGAGGCCCCGGGGACGCCCGGCGCCCCGGCGCCGACCGGCACCGGCTCCGGAGGCGACCCGTCGGCCGACCCCGCGGCCCGGGCCGGCGGGACCGCCGGCACCGCCGCGGATACCGACCCCGACCTGTGGTTCTCCACCGAGATCGGGCAGCCCTCGGCCGCCCCCGAGGCGCCGCGGTCGGCCTCCGGCGACGTCAGCGCGATGCTGCACGCCGGGCCGCTGCGCGTCCTCACCCCCGCCCCGAACCCGGGGACGGGGCTCCTCACGGTCGACCGGTCGAGCGGCACCGCCACGGGGAGCCTGACCCCCCTGCTCGTCCAGGACTTCCGGGGCTCCACGACCGGTTGGTCGCTCACCGCCACGATGTCGGACTTCACCGGTCCGGGCGGCGCGACGCTCGACGCCGGCCGCCTGGCATGGGAGCCGCGCTGCGACGCCCACCCGGGACCGGCGGCACCGTACCCCAGCACCGCGGTCGCCGGGTCGCCGGTCTCCGCGGGCCGTACCGCGCTCCTGTGCTCCACCCCCTCCGCGCGAGGGGTGACCGGAGGTCAGTTCGACGTGGGCGCCGATTTCCGGCTGCCCGTGCCCGCCGGATCGACCCGATCCGGCGGCTACACCGCGACGTTGCTGCTGACTTTGACCTGACCGCCGCACCCCGCGACCGGCCGGGTGGACGAAGCGATGGGGCAAGTCCCGCCCCGGAGAAGGGAGTACGCAGTCCGATGGCCACACGGAGATGGAGGGCCGCCCTCGTCGCGGGAGTGAGCGCGGCGTGTGCGACCGGGGGAGTACTGGCCCTCGGACCCGCGGCCCACGCCGCACCGGCGACCCGCACCGCGCACGTCGTTTTCGCGTGCGCGTGGGAACCGCCGTCCGGAGCAAGCCCGTACGGTCCCGCGTTCACGATCGGCCCCGAACTCGCGCTGCGCGTCGAGCCCGGGGCGGCCGTCGGAGACAAGGTCGAACTCTCGGTGCGCATCGGCGAGTTCAGCCTCCCCACGGACTCCGGTGCGCACGATCTCGCCTACACCGGCGCGACGTTGACCGCGTCCGCCGCCGTCGGGCGGTCCGCCGCCCCCGACGTGACGCTGGCGGCCACCGGCGACGGCAGGGCGGTCGGGGCCGGCGGCGCCGTCGCCCCCGGCGACTTCCGGCAGGCGTACGACCTCACCGAGGCCGGACCGCACACGTTCGTCGTCGACAACGTGACCTTCACCTTCGCCGACCGCACCGACGGCGGTTCGGCGGATCTGAAGTGCAACGCCCAGAGCACCGCGGGCAGTTGGCCCGCGCTCATGGTGAGCGCCGCGAGCACGCCGCCGGCGCCGTCCGGACCGCGGACGCTCCAGCAGGGCGTCCAGGTCTCCGGCTCGGACGACACCTCCCCGACGGCCACCGGCACCCCCACGAGCCCGACGCCCACGACCGGCACGCCGACCACGGCGGCGCCCACCACCTCGGCCCCCGCCGGAACCACCGCCTCCGGTTCCGACGGAGGAAGCCTCGCCCCCACCGGCTCCGGTGGGTCGAAGGTCCTGGCCTTCGCCCTGCTCGCCGCGTCGCTTCTGCTCGGCGGCCTCGCGGTGATCCTGGCCCTTCCGAACCGCCGAAGGCGCCTCCGCTCCGGCTGACCGCCGCCCGGATCGCGGCGGCACACGGAGCCCACGCACGGAGCAACTTCACTTCGGAGATTGGGAATCGCAACCTATGAGGAAAGCCAAAAGGAGAACCGCCGCCCTGCTGGGCGCGGTGACGATCGCCGGCACCGCCGGCCTGACCGCGCTGGCGCCCGCGGCGTACGCGGGCACCGTGACGGTGGACGCGGCGTGCAAGGTGCCGATCGTGGGAGACAAGAACGGCCCCCAGGAGATCAAGGTCGACTTCGACGTCACCGAGGGCCCGGCCGGTGCCACGGTCACCGCCTCCGTCGACATGGGCCCGCCGCCGATCACCAGCCCGATCGCCGTGAACGGCGCCAAGTCGAAGAGCGTCATCCACCTGACCATGTCCGGCGCCGCGACCGGGCAGATCGACCTGGCGAGCCCCGAGACCACGCTCGACATCCCGGCCAACGTACCGATCGACCCCGACCCGTTCACGACCACGTTCACGATCCCCGCGACCGCCGCCGACGGCGCGATCACGTTCGTGCCCACGAGCATGGACAGCACCACGACGGTCCCCGGCTTCGGCGACCAGGTCGCGCCGTGCACCTACACCCCGCAGTCCGGCGGCGACGGCGCCGTGGCCTCGTTCACCGTCAAACCGCTCACCCCCGGTGAGGTGACGCTCTCCGTCACGCCGCACGAGGTCGCGAAGGGCGGCACCGTCCAACTCGGCGGCGCCGGCTGGCCCGAGGGCACGCCGACCGTCGAACTGTGCGCCGCGGCCGACTGCGCCGCCGACCGGTTCGCGTCCCAGGACGCCGCGGTCGGGGCGGACGGCAAGCTCACCGGCTCCGCCGTCCTCGCCGACACGGTCGAGCCCGGCGCGTACACCGTCAAGGTCACCGCCGGCACGGGGGCCGAGGCGAAGACCAAGGAGGCCGCCCTCACCGTCGCCGAGGAGGCCACACCGGAACCCAAGGTCACCGTGACCCCGTCCTCCGGCAAGGCGGGCGACAAGACCACCGTCGCCGGGACGGGCTTCCCGGCCGACCAGGACGTCGAGATCGCCGGGGTCAAGGCCGACGGCAGCCGTACGTCCGACGCCGCGGTCACCGCGAAGGCCGACGCCCAGGGCGCCTTCTCCGCCGACTACCCGGTCGGCGACCAGGACACCGCCGCGATCAGGGCGACGTCCGGCGACGTGTCGGCCCAGGCCGCGTACACCGTGAAAACCGACGACACACCGCCGCCGTCGGACCCGAACGGCGTCGAGGTCACGGTGCCGTACTCCTGCACCACCGTGGTGGAGGGCTTCGACATCGACGTCCCCGTCATGACCCCGACCCTGGGCGTCACGGTGCTGCTGCCGAGCAGCGCCGCGAAGGGCGACACCGTCGACGTGCAGGTCGCCTTCAAGGACCAGGTGATCAGCGACATCCCGAGCGTCGCGGGCGACCTCCAGAACGGCCTGCACGGCATGGTCACCCCGACGATGAACGTCGTCGTCTCCGACGGCGTCAACGACCCCGGCATCGTGCCCACGACCGTCGCGGCGTTCGACGTCGACATGTCACCCGGCGGCAAGATGCGCGGAGGCCCGCTCACCGGCACCTTCGAGGTGCCCGGCGGCGGTACGTTCTCCTTCACCCCGGGCGAACTCGTCCTGGTCATCGACGCGGCGGCCGGCCCGATCACGGTCACCGCGACCAGCACCTGCAAGCCGACCGGCGACGTCCCGGTGTCCGCGACGCTGACCGCGACGGGCGAGCCCGGAGGCCCGCCCGGACAGCAGAACGGCGGCGCGTCCGGCGGCTCCAACGGCGGCTCGAACGGCGGCACGGACGGCGGCGGGAAGGCCAACGGCGGTACCGACGGCGGTGCTTCCGGCGGCGACCTCGCCAAGACCGGGTCCAGCGCCTCGACCCTCGACGCCTTCGCGCTGGTGGCCGGAACCGCCGTCCTCGCGGCCGTCGGCGTGATGCTCCTGCTGCCCCGACGCCGCCGCGCGCGGGCCGGGAGCTGAGCCAGGCGCGGACATACGGCCACGTGCCGCGGGCCCCACGGAAACGCGAAACCGGGTCCTCCGCTCGGGAACACCCGGGCGGAGGACCCGTTCGCGTACTGTGCGTGCGGGAAAACCCGTCTCCCGGCGGGCGGCCGATGCGAACACCGATGAAGGGACCGCGATTTCCGATGGCTCGACGCAAGGCCGCCCGGTACGCCCTCGGACTCGCGGCGACCGTGGCCGCGTGCCTCGCCGGGCCCCTCCCGCAGGCCGCCGCCGGAACACCGGTGGCCATGCGGGTGACGTGCGAACTGCCGCTCGGCCAGGGCACGCACACCGGCGAGCAGGTGGTGACCCTGGACGCCCCCGCCGAGCCCGTGCGGCCCGGCGACAAGGTCAGAATCCGGGTCACCCTCGGCCCCAGCTTCGCGACGAGCCCCATAGCCCTGCCCGGCACCCCCCTGACGCCGTCCATCGAGGTCGTCCTCTCCGGCGGCGCGACCGGCACGGTCCGGCTGTTCGGCCCCCAGACGCTCGTCGACATCCCCGGCCACCCGGACCCCATCGTCGTGCCGCCCTACGAAGGCGAGCTGACCGTCCCCATCGAGGCCCGCGGCGACATCGCGCTGGCGCCCGGCAGGATGGTCACCAACACCACCGTCCTCGGCGTCCAGACCACGACGTGCACGCCGGACGCCCCCGCCGCCGTCTCGACCGTCGTCGCGGTCGCCGCGGACGCGCCCCTCACCGCCCCCGAGGGACAGGCCGCTCCGCCCGCCGACCCGCGGGCGCCGCGGACCGCTGTCCCCGCCCCGCCCCCGGTCACCGAGGCGCCCCTCCTCGGCACGGCCACCGCGACCGCCGAGCCCACCGGGCCCGAACCGTCGAGCGCGACGCTGAAGGCCGAAAACCGCTCTTCCTCCGACGGCGACGACGGGATGTCCGGCGCCACCGTCTTCGGAATCGCCGCGGGCGCACTGGTGTTGCTGATGGCCGTCGTGACCATGCTCATGTCCTGGCGCCGGCACACCGACGACGACTGACCGCGCGCCCCCGCGCCCGCCGGATACCCGCCGGTACGCCACGGCTGCCGGGCCCCTCGGGTGCCCGGCGTACGGACAGGTACGGGACCAACCGGCTTCTGGGTTCTACGATCGGGGCCATGACCCGCGTACTGCTCGCCGAGGACGACGCCTCGATCTCCGAACCCCTGGCACGCGCGCTGCGCCGCGAGGGCTACGACGTCGAGGTGCGTGAGGACGGACCGACGGCCCTGGAGTGCGCCGCCCAGAGCGGCGTGGACCTGCTCGTGCTGGACCTCGGGCTGCCGAAGATGGACGGCCTGGAGGTCTGCAGACGCCTGCGCGCCGAGGGCCACGGATTCCCGGTGCTCGTGCTCACCGCCCGCGCCGACGAGGTCGACACCGTGGTCGGGCTCGACGCCGGCGCCGACGACTACGTCACCAAGCCCTTCCGCCTCGCCGAACTGCTCGCCCGCGTCCGGGCCCTCCTGCGCCGGGGCGCGGCCGAGGTCGGCCAGGGCGTGCACGGCGTACGCATCGACGTCGACTCGCACCGGGCCTGGATCGGTGAGGAGGAACTCCAGCTCACCGCCAAGGAGTTCGACCTGCTCCGGGTGCTCGTCCGGGACGCCGGGCGGGTGGTGACGCGCGATCAGCTCATGCGCGAGGTATGGGACACCACGTGGTGGAGCTCGACGAAGACCCTCGACATGCACATCTCCTGGCTCCGCAAGAAGCTCGGCGACGACGCGGGCAACCCGCGCTACATCACCACCGTGCGCGGCGTCGGCTTCCGCTTCGAGAAGAGCTGAGGCCGACTACCCTCGTTCCCTGAAACGGACGCCCGCACCGGCGGCGCGGTCACCGGCAGGACACGAGAACGGAAACGGGAACGGCCGTCACAGTGCGTCGCAGGCTCATCAACGCCACCCTCGGTGTGGTGCTCGTCGTCGTGGCCGTGCTGGGCATTCCGCTCGCACTCGTCGAGACGAAGGCGATCGAGACGACCGCGCGCGACAACCTCAAGTCCGAGGCCGCGCGCCTTCTGGAGACCGTCGAGCTGCGGCTCGCGGCCGGTGACGAACCGGACACCCAGTTGCTCGCCCGCATGGTCACGCCGCCGCGCTACGCCGCGATCGGCATCCCGAACCGCCCGGTCCTGGAGTTCGGCGCCAAGCCCGGCGGCGAAACGTTCGAGGTGACGATGCGCGGCGAGCTGGGCGAGACGGTGACCGTCGCGGAGTCGCGCGACAAGGTGAGCACCGAGGTACGCGACTCGCTGCTGCTGATCCTCGGTGTCGCGCTGCTCGCGGTCGCCGCCGCCGCCGCGCTCGCCGTCTGGCAGGCGCAGCGCCTGGCCCGCCCGCTCACCGAGCTGGCCGAGACCGCCGAACGCCTCGGCTCCGGCGACCCGCGCCCGGGCCGGCGCCGCTACGACGTCCCCGAGCTGGACCGCGTCGCCGAAGTGCTCGACCGCAGCGCCGAGCGCATCGCGCGCATGCTGACCGCCGAACGCCGCCTCGCCGCGGACGCCTCACACCAGCTGCGCACGCCGCTGACCGCGCTGTCGATGCGTCTCGAGGAGATCATCGAGACCGAGGACCACGACATCGTCAAGGAAGAGGCCGCGATCGCGCTGGCCCAGGTCGAACGCCTGACCGATGTCGTCGAGCGGCTGCTCACCAGCACCCGGCGCGGGGCGCCGGGCCGTGACCCGCGGACGGCGTCCGCGGTGACCGTGCGCGTCGACGACGTCGTCCGGCAGCAGGTCGACGAGTGGCGCCCGGCGGTCACGAAGGCCAACCGGGCGATCCGCGTCACGGGGGAGACGGGGCTGGAAGCGGTCGCGACACCGGGCGCTCTGGCGCAGGTGCTGGCGACGCTGCTGGAGAACGCGCTCATGCACGGCGACGGCACGGTGACGATCCGGACGCGGCGCACCGGCACGTCGGTCGTCGTGGAGGTCGAGGACGAGGGCACGGGCGTGTCCGACGTCCTGGGGGCACGGGTGTTCGAGCGCGCGGTCAGCGGCCACAACTCGACCGGCCTGGGCCTGGCCGTGGCCCGCGACCTCGCGGAGGCGGACGGCGGCCGTCTGGAGCTGCTGCAACTGAGCCCGCCGGTGTTCGCGGTCTTCCTGGCCGCCAACCGGGGCAAGGCCACGGACCACGGCGCCCACGACGGTGACCGCGGCGCGGCCGGGCGCCCGTGACGCGGGGTCAGCGGCGCGAGCCGGTGGACTCCTGCGCGAGCAGCCGGGCGGCCTCGCGGTCCAGGGCGTCCGCGTGGGTCCCGGTGAACACCCACGTGCGGTAGGACCAGAAGCGGAAGAGCGTGCCCAGCGGCAGGCCGATCGCGTACTTCGCGACGTTGTCCGCCTTGGTGCTGGTGAAGTCGAGCAGGTAGTGCGAAACCGCGACCGCACCCGCCTCGATCGCCATCCCGACACCGCTGAACAGCAGGAACAGCAGGACCTCGCGGCGCTGGTCGGCCGATTTGCGGTGCTTGAACGCCCAGAACCGGTTGCCGATGTAGTTCACACCGATCGCCACGGCCGTCGAGATGATCGACGACCGGACGGGCGCGAGATCGAGCTGGTACAGGCAGACGTTGAACACCAGGATGTTCACGAACACACCGAACCCGCCCACGGCGCCGAACTTCAGCGTCTCCTGGACGAGGTATCCGAATCGCGCGTAAACGCGCTTGAGGGCGTTCACGAGGTACCGCCGCCGGTTTGGGACATCGCGGGCTCCGACGAGGCCGAGGCCTCCGGCTGCTTGTGCTTGAACACGAATGTGCGGAACGCCCAGAAGCGGAACAGGGTTCCGAGGGCCATACCGACAATGTTGCCCGAAATGTTGTCGGCCAGCGTCCCGGTGAGGCCCATCAGGTGGTGCGACACGAAGACGCAGGACGCCTGGATGCCCGCCGCTATGGCGCTGAACACGAAGAACATCGTGTATTCACGGGTGACACCCGTGCGCTCGCGGTTCCGGTACGTCCAGTAGCGGTTGCCCACGTACGCCACGATCGTGGCGGGCACCGAAGAGATGATCTTCGAGGTGACCGCTCCCAGGCCCAGGTACAGGCACAGGTTGAAAACCGCGACGTCGACGGCATACGCCAGACCACCGGCGATCAGAAACTGCGTGATCTCGGTACGCGCTCGGGCGATGCGCCCCTGCCGTGCTTCCGGATCGGCTGTCGGACCCGCGGGGGCGGCACTCACCGGCTCTCCTGACTGCACAGACGACTCACCTGACGAGAGTAGCCGCAACCGGTGGGTGTCCTCGCGAGACGTCGGCGCAGCTGTTGCACAGTCATTACACGCGCAAAGGCATGATCGGGGGCACTGTCCGGAGTACGCCGGTACGTCCCTCACGTCACACCGGTACCGTCCCCTCCGCCCGCTCCCGGCCGCGTCCGAGCCGCCGTTCGTGGCCGGATATCCTTGGTTCCCGTGACTTTTCCGATCGTCGGCATGGTCGGGGGCGGCCAGCTCGCCCGGATGACCCAACAGGCCGCAATCCCCCTCGGCGTGCGCCTGCGCGTCCTCGCGTCCGGGCCGGACGAATCCGCGGCCCAGGTCGTCGCCGACGCCGTCGTCGGCGACGAGGCGGATCTCGACGATCTGCGCGCGTTCGCCCGTCCGTGTGACGTCGTCACGTTCGACCACGAGCAGGTTCCCACCGCGCTGCTGCGCGCCCTGGAAGCCGACGGTGTGGCCGTGCGCCCGGGGCCGGACGCGCTCGTCCACGCCCAGGACAAGGGCGTCATGCGCGAGCGCCTGGCGGCCGTCGGGGTGCCGTGCCCGCGCAACCGGATCGTCGCCGACCCGGCCGACGTCGCGGCGTTCGCGGACGAGGTCGGCGGGTGGCCGGTGATCCTCAAGACGACGCGCGGCGGCTACGACGGCAAGGGCGTGTGGGTCGTCCGCGGCCCCGAGGAGGCCGAGGCGCCCTTCAAGGCCGGGGTCCCCGTGCTGGCCGAGGAGAAGGTCGATTTCGCCCGCGAGCTGGCCGCCTGCGTGGTCCGCTCGCCGCACGGGCAGGCCGTGGCGTACCCCGTCGTGGAGAGCGTCCAGGTCGGCGGCATCTGCCACGAGGTGATCGCGCCCGCGCCCGGCCTGTCCGAGGAGCGTGCGGTCGCGGCGCAGCGGATCGCGCTGACCATCGCGGGCGAGCTGGGGGTGACCGGGCACCTCGCGGTCGAACTGTTCGAGACGCGCGATGGGCGGATCCTGGTCAACGAACTGGCGATGCGGCCCCACAATTCCGGCCACTGGACCATCGACGGCGCGGTCACCTCGCAGTTCGAGAACCACCTCCGCGCGGTCCTCGACCTGCCGCTCGGCGACCCCCGAGCGCGGGCGCCGTGGACCGTGATGGTGAACGTGCTCGGCGGCGACTACCCCGACATGTACCGCGCGTACCTGCACGTCATGGCCCGCGACCCGGGCGTTCGCGTGCACATGTACGGCAAGGACGTCAAACCCGGCCGCAAAGTCGGCCACGTGACCGTGTGCGGCGACGATCTGGACGATGTCCGTGAACGCGCCGCCCACGCCGCCGCCTACCTGCGAGGGAGCATCACCGAGTGACCACCGCCCCGCCCGCCGCTCCGGTCGTCGGCATCGTGATGGGCTCCGACTCGGACTGGCCGGTCATGAAGGCCGCCGCCGAGGTCATGGACGAATTCGGCATCCCGTACGAGGCCGACGTCGTCTCGGCGCACCGCATGCCGAACGAGATGATCGCGTACGGCGCCGACGCCGCCGGCCGCGGCCTCAAGGTGGTCATCGCGGGCGCGGGAGGCGCCGCCCACCTGCCGGGCATGCTCGCGTCGGTGACCCCGCTGCCGGTCATCGGCGTCCCCGTGCCGCTGAAGTACCTGGACGGCATGGACTCGCTGCTGTCGATCGTGCAGATGCCGGCGGGTGTGCCGGTCGCGACCGTGTCGGTCGGGGGCGCGCGCAACGCGGGCCTGCTGGCCGTGCGCGTCCTCGCGGCCCACGACCCGGCGCTGCTGGCGCGGATGACGGACTTCCAGGCCGAGCTGAAGGCTCAGGCCACCGAGAAGGGCCGCCGGCTGCGGGAGTCCCTTCGGGACTGAGCCGGAGTCGTTCGGGACCAGACAGGATCAAGGGAAGAAAAGTGCCGTCCGATGGCCCTTTTCTTCCCTTGATGGTGTCGGGTGCCGCGTCACGCGGACCAAGCGGCGTTCAAACCGGACTGGCCAGCCTCACCCGCTGCAGGCTGACCGCCGCGCAGCGGTCCATGACCATGTCGAGGCCGGCGGCGGTGGTGCGTGCGTACGCCGCGGGGTCGACGACGTCGAGCTGGAACCAGACGGCCTGCGCGCCGATCCGGACGGCCTGGTCGGCGATGTCGCCCGCCCGCGACGGGTTGACGAAGACGTTCACGACGTCGACCGGGAACGGGATGTCGGCGAGTGAGGCGTAGCCGGGCTCGCCGTGCACGGTTTCCGCCCGGGGGTGGACCGGCACGATGCGCTTGCCCCATTGCTGGAGGTGGGCGGCGACCGCGTAGGCCGCGCGGTGCGAATTGGTGCTGAGTCCGACGACCGCCCACGTGCGGTGGGAGAGGATGCGCCGGATGATCGCGTCGTCGACGTACGACATGCTGTGCCCCTCACGCTCTCGGGGGATGGTGGACAGGGCCGCTCGCACGCGCTCCTTCAGGCGCCGATGAGACGAGGCCATTCGATCGCCGGGCAGCGGTCGACCACCACCCGGAGGCCCGCGTCGACGGCCATCGCGACGGCGTCGTCGTTGACGACGCCGAGCTGATACCAGATCGCCTTCGCCCCGATGGCCACCGCCTGCGTGGTCACCTCCGGGGCGAGTTCGGCGTTGACGAAGACGTCCACGACGTCGACGGGGTCCGGGACCTCCTCCAGCAGCGCGTGGCCGCGCTCACCGTGGACCGTCTCGGCCTTGGGGTGCACCGGAATGATGCGTTTGTCGTGGCCCTGCAGGAATCCGGCCACGCCCCAGGCGGGCCGGGCCATGTTGGAACTCAGCCCGACCACGGCCCACGTCTTGTACCGGATCAGGAAGTCCCTGATCGCCTCGTCGTCGGTGATGACACCGGGAGCGTCATATGCCATGCGGCTAATCGTGCACCCCGCTCCGCCGCGCCACCACACGACGGAGTGAAATCACGGTCGCCCGAGCGCCCGGAACGTCCATCCCGCCGCGCGCCAGCGCGGGGAGTCGAGAGCGTTGCGACCGTCGATGATGGCGCGTTCCGCGACGATCTCGGCCAGCTCGGCGGGGTCGATCTCCCGGAACTCGCGCCATTCGGTCAGATGGAGGACGACGTGCGCTCCGCGCGCGGCCTCGAACGCGCTTTCGGCGTAGCCGAGACCGGGGTACATCTTGCGGGCGTTGTCCATGGCCTTGGGGTCGTAGACGGTGACCTCGCCGCCCTGGAGCTGCACCTGCGCGGCGACGTTGAGCGCGGGCGAGTCGCGGATGTCGTCGGACTCCGGCTTGAAGGCGGCGCCGAGCACCGCGACCCGGCGGCCGAGGAAGCCGCCGCCGCACGCCTCGCGGGCCAGGTCGACCATTTTGAAGCGGCGGCGCATGTTGATCGCGTCGACCTCGCGCAGGAACGTGAGCGCCTGGTCCACCCCCAGCTCGCCCGCGCGGGCCATGAAGGCGCGGATGTCCTTGGGCAGGCAGCCGCCGCCGAATCCCAGCCCGGCGTTGAGGAACAGCCCGCCGATGCGGGGGTCGTACGACAGTGCCCGGGACAACTGCGTGACGTCGGCGCCCGCCGCCTCGCACACCTCGGCCATCGCGTTGATGAACGAGATCTTCGTGGACAGGAACGCGTTGGCGGACACCTTCACCAGCTCGCTCGTGGCGAAGTCGGTGACCAGGAACGGCACTTCCGCGTCGATCAGCGGCGCGTACACCTCGCGCAGCCGGGCCTCGGCGGCCTCGGAGCGGACGCCGACCACCAGGCGGTCGGGCTTGAGGGTGTCCTGGACGGCGTGGCCCTCGCGCAGGAACTCGGGGTTCCAGGCGAGTTCGGCCGCGCTGCCGCACGCCGCCTTCTCCGCGAGGCGTTCGGCGAGCCGTGCGGCGGTGCCGACCGGGACCGTCGACTTGCCGACCACCAGGCAGGGGCGGTCCAGGTGCGGGGCGAGGGCGTCGACGGCCTCGTCGAGGTAGCGGGTGTCGGCGGCGAACTCGCCCTTGCGCTGCGGCGTCCCGACGCAGATGAAATGCACGTCGCCGAACGCGGCGGCGTCCTCGACCGAGGCGGTGAACCGCAGGCGGCCGGACGCGAGATGGGGGGCGAGCAGGTCCTCCAGGCCCGGTTCGTAGAAAGGGGCCCGGCCCGACTGGAGTGCGGCGACCTTGTCGGGGTCGACGTCGACCCCGACGACCTCGTAGCCCAGCTCCGCCATGCATGCCGCGTGGGTGGCCCCGAGATAGCCGGTGCCGATCACGGTGATGCGGAGTCCGGTGGCGGTGTTCTCGGTGGCCTCGTGCTCGGTGTCGTGGGCTCCGGTGCTGCGGGGTGCGGTTGCCACACCGCCTCCAGACGTCGTCGGGGGCTTGCGTCGTGCGTACGCCCGGATCGTAGTCCGCGCGGGGCACTCGGCACCCGTGCTCCGACGTTCGGAGCCATGTGGGGGACAACGTAGAATCTTAGGACGTCCGATTACTCGTCGGTAATAATATCTCGATATCAAGAGACGTGAACGCGGCACCAGGAGAGGCAGGCCCGCAAGTGGCAGGACGTGGCGACTTCGATTTGTTCCGTATCGGCGAAGAGCACGAGATGCTTCGTGCCTCGGTCCGCGCGTTGGCCGAGGCGAAGATCGCCCCGCACGCGGCCGACGTGGACGAGCAGGCGCGGTTCCCGCGGGAGGCGCTGGACGCGCTGACGGCGAACGACCTGCACGCGGTGCACATACCGGAGGAGTACGGCGGGCCGGGCGCGGACGCCCTCGCGACGGTGATCGTGATCGAGGAGGTCGCCCGCGTGTGCGCGTCCTCGTCCCTGATCCCCGCGGTGAACAAGCTCGGGTCGCTGCCGCTGATCCTGTCGGCGTCGGAGGAGCTGAAGAAGCACTACCTGGCGCCGGTCGCGCGCGGGGAGGCGATGTTCTCGTACTGCCTGTCCGAGCCCGAGGCCGGCTCCGACGCGGCGGGGATGAAGACCCGCGCGGTCCGCGACGGCGACACCTGGGTCCTCAACGGCGTCAAGCGGTGGATCACCAACGCCGGCGAGTCCGAGTACTACACCGTCATGGCGGTGACCGACCCGGCCAAGCGCTCGCGCGGGATCTCCGCGTTCGTCGTCGAGAAGTCCGACGAGGGCGTCTCCTTCGGCGCGCCGGAGAAGAAGCTCGGCATCAAGGGCTCCCCGACCCGCGAGGTCTACCTCGACAACGTCCGCATCCCCGCGTCGCGGATGATCGGCGCGGAGGGCACCGGCTTCGCCACCGCGATGGCCACCCTCGACCACACCCGCGTCACCATCGCCGCCCAGGCCCTCGGCATCGCCCAGGGAGCCCTCGACTACGCCAAGGGCTACGTCAAAGAGCGCAAGCAGTTCGGCAAACCCATCGCCGACTTCCAGGGCATCCAGTTCATGCTCGCCGACATGGCCATGAAACTCGAGGCCGCCCGCGCCCTCACCTACCAGGCCGCCGCCAAATCCGAACGCAACGACCCCGACCTGACCTTCCACGGCGCCGCCGCCAAGTGCTACGCCTCCGACGCCGCCATGGACATCACCGTCGACGCCGTCCAACTCCTCGGCGGCTACGGCTTCACCCGCGACTACCCCGTCGAACGCATGATGCGCGACGCCAAGATCACCCAGATCTACGAAGGCACCAACCAGGTCCAGCGCATCGTCATGTCCCGGAACCTGCCGTAATACGTCCGAGCAGGGCGTGAAATTCAGCGCGAATCTGCTCCGCTCTCTTCGGGAGGGCGGGGCGGATTGTCCTGCCTATGGCCAGGTGCGTTCGATCCGGTCGACGCGTACCGCGTATGTCGCCGGCCCGCACCGGGCGACAGCCCGGTGGATCGCGTCCTGGGCGGCATGCAGCCGACGCACCATCTCGGCGATCGGCAGCCCCTGGTTGTCGAGGTAGAACAGAACGCCCGCGTGTTCTTCCAGCGGTCGGCGTTCGTGGTCTCGGCCGCGGATCCGTCCGTCCTTGCACACCGGCACCCAGCCCCGAACGAGCGCGGCGGTGATCCAGGTCGCGTCGTCGGTCTGCTGTGCGTCGTCGGGGAACAGGTCGCAGATGCGGTGGACCTTCCACCCGAGTTCGGAAAGCCGTGCGGGGACGGACTTGCCGAGGTTGCGGTCGAAGCAGAACTCAGGCGGCGGCTGTTCGGCAGATCGCTTCGACCTGCTCATGTGACAACTCGAACTCGTCCGCGACCACGTCCAAGGGTTCGCCGGAGCGCCAAAGGTCGACGATGGCGTCGACGGTCACCTTGTTCTGCTCCACGACCGGTGAGCCCCAGCCGAATCGGGGGTCGATGATGACCGGTGCGACGTCGGGGTAGGTCCGCAGGCGCAGGCGTTGGGGTGAGGCGTCGGATGCCCAGGTGATGTAGCGCAGGTACCCACTGATGACTTCGCGGATGGGGCGCTGGCCGTCGCGAGCGCGGTGGATTCCCTCGCCGTCGGCCATCTCGACGAAGATGTCGATCCCATCCGTGCAGATCCGCTGCGTCGCCAAGGCGTAGGGCTCGCGGAACTCGCGGCGTACCGCTTCCGCGGCCTCGCGGATCTTCGCCAGGGAAAGGCCGAGGTCGCGGAGGGATTGGAGGACGTAGGCCTCGACAACCGCGATGAACGGCAGCGACGCCCAGCCGCGTTTCTCGGGTGCGACGGCGTGGATGAGCGGAACGCCGTCGGCGGATTCGTGGATCCACCGGTGCAGTGTCCGATCGGGAATGCGCAGGTGGCGGGCCGTTTCGAGGGGCGTGAGGATCGGGTCCCGGTACTTGTCGACCATGACTGTCGGCACCCCTTCCTCGGCGGCTTTCAGCTTCCCACACCCCGGATTCCCCCTCTAGGCGTGCCGTGGGCAATAGCGTCTCGGCGCGGCCACGCTCACGGTCGGGGCTCAGCCGAGGCTCCTGCCGCCTACCGAATGGATCGGGTGCACGGTGAGCCGGTACATGCTGGTTTCCACGGTATTGCCCCCCAAGTCGAATGTGTGGGCGACGGTACTCGCAGGAGGCGAGCCGGGAAGGGAATTCACCAACTTGCCACCCGATCAGGCGTCGGGACGCACCGGGTGGGGACGCGATCAGCGCCTGTAGTCGGCAGCTCATCGGAGTGATCCCTGGAGAGAGGTGCCGCGCCGTACCCTGTGAGTGCGACTTGCAGAGGAAAGGGCGGGGCTGAGATGTCCGATGCTATCCCTCCGACCAGTGACGAACTGAGCTTCGGTCAAAGGCTGAAGGTCCTTCGGCTGCGCAGAGGCATGACCCGTGAGGTTCTCGCCGGTCTTGTCGGCATGTCCCCGGCCTGGGTCAAGAGCGTTGAAAGCAACCACATTGGGATGCCGAAATTGAGCAAGCTCATGCGCATTGCCGAGGCGCTGCGCATTCGAGACCTCTCGCAATTGACGGGAGGGCAATCCATCCGGGTTGAACAGTTCAGCGGTCCCGGCCACGCGCGACTGCCCGAGGTGCGCGCCGCGCTCAACGCGTTCACGGTTCTCCCGGATCGGGAGGCCGCGGCACCGGCGGATCTGCGAGCCCGGCTGGCACGTGCGTGGGCCGCGCGGCACGCCTCGCCCTATCACCGCGACGTGGTGGGTGAGTTGCTGCCGAGCCTGATCGCGGACGCCCAACTGGCCGTACGGCAGGCGGAGTCCCCGTCGTCGCGGCACGCGGCGCAGGCGCTGCTGAGCGAGGTGTACTCGCTTGCGCAGTTCTTCGTGGCGTATCAACCCGTTGCCGACCTGCTGTGGCGGGTGTCGGAGCGGGGCATGATGGCCGCTCAGGAGTCCGGCGATCCGCACGCGATCGGTGTCGCATCGTGGTTGGCGGCGCAGGCTCACCGTGATGCGGGGGACTGGGAGGCTGCGGACGCGGTGAACCTCGGCGCGGCCACGTACCTGGAACCGCTGGTGCCGGACGCTCCTGTCGAAGTCCACGCGATCTGGGGGGCGTTGCTGTTCGAGGCGGCTTACACCGCAGCCCAGCGCGGCGAGGCCGGAGTGGCGTGGGGGTACTGGGACAAGGCGAATGCGGTGGCCCAGCGGCTCCCTTCGTCCTACTACCACCCGGTGACGTCGTTCTCGCGTGCCATCATGTCCGCGCATGCGGTAACGGTGGCGGTCGAGTTGCATCAGGGCGGCGAATCGGTGCGACAGGCGCAGGGCGCCGAAGCGTCCGTGATCCCGTCGAGGCCACGCCGGGCGCGGCATCGGATCGAACAGGCTCGTGCGTTCTACCTGGACCGGCAGCCTGAGGTCGCCGTCGCGACGATTGACTCGGCGTATGAGGCGGCACCCGAAACGGTGGCGTACAACAGCTACGCTCGCCGAATCCTGCTGGAGGAATTGGACGTGCGCAACGCTCCCCGCCGTGAGCGGGCTGCAGTGACGGCCGAGAAGATCGGCTTGTTGGCGAGCTGAACGACGAGGGCTAGGAATCCTAGCCTTCGTCAGGTCGCAGGCAATTTACGGTCGTTGCATGGCCGAAAGAACCAAATCGGTCTCGTTCGTGGCAGATTCGACGGGCGAGGCCGAGTATCCGCTGGACAGACATCGGGCCCTGCACGCGCGTGGGCGCAGCCCTCAGAGCCGACTGACGCCGCGAAGCAGTGCCCGCGTGCGGGAGCGTACCCGCCGAACTGCCTTATGGCTGCGATTGTTTCTCGTCTCCGGTACGGGCCGGCATCGGGCTGGGGAGCGGCCCGGTGCCGCTCACGCGCCGTCGGCAGCATCGCAGGTCCAAGCCGCGCGCTCGGGACAGCGAAACGACTCGAATCCGACGGTAGAGCTCGACCGCTTCTCACGCGTTCGCCCTTATCTGATCGCCCACGAACGACGGCTTACGTCCCTCGGGGGCGTCCGATGACCGGCCCGCGGGTCCGCCTCATGACCCTCAGCGTCTACCGCGTCGATCCCGTCACCGGGAACCGCGTTGAGGTCCGGCCCCACCGATCCGTCGCCCGCTCGTGGCTGGACATCCCCTCGCCGCAAGTGTGGCCGCCGTGCGGATGTCCGCGCTGCCGGGAGAGCACGACACAGGCGATGCGTGAGTGCGCCCGTTGCCGGTTTCGCAGTCCTGCCGCAATTGTGCCTCGGGTTTCGGTCGTTGCCGTGCCGGTGGAGGCGGCGTCCGGTGCCGGCGGTACCCGATGGTTGTGCGTGCCCTGTCATCGGGCGATGTCCCAGACTCCCGAAGGGGGTTCCGGTGCTTGCGCGACTGGTTGAGGTCTCGCCGGGCGGCATTCCGGACGCCTCGGTGGCGCTCACCTTTCAGCGTGTCGACGCCGACCTGTACGACGCCGCGTTCCTGACCGTCGACGAAGTCATCGAGACGGCGCGGGACATGCTGCGGGCCCTACCGCAAGGGGACCGTGAACGCGCGGTCGCCGTCGTGCGGAGCGATTTGGACGAGTTCATCGCGGAGCGCTTCTGTGCGTCCCTCCGTCCGGATCGGACCCGCAATCTGCGGCCGAGTTCCGGCATCACAGCTACTCAACAAAACCCGTAGCCCAGGGAGGCAACAGCATGCAGACAACCGTCACCACCGACCCGATGCACGCAACCACCGCACACAAACTCGTACCGCTCCACCTCGACCACGCGATGCCCGCGAACGGTGCTCCCATTCCCACCGGAGTGAACGTCGCTTTCGACCCCGCCCGCCAGATCACGTTCTGGGACGGCGTTCCGATCTCCGAGATGCCGCCTTCCCAGCGCGGGCAGGTCACGACGTCCAACATCCGTTCGGACGGAACGCGGGGCGCGATCGACACCGGGCAGCCCGACGACGCCACGCCCAATGCCTGACCGCCCGCGAATTCTGGTCGCCACGGGGCCGATCGACCCGACCGCCGATCTGGTGATCGACGAACTCAACCGCCGCCGGGTGCCGCTCTCCCGCATCGACGTCGGAGCGTTCCCGGATTCAGTCGCGCTGTCGGCGCGACTCGGGGCGAGTGGGTGGTACGGCGAAATCGCCAGTGCAACACGTGCACTTACGTGCCGTGTACTGGCGGCGCCCATCCGCGTATCCCGCCCAGACCGTCGCGTCCGGCCCACCCCGTGAGTTCGCCTCACGCGAAGCGCGCGTCGGCATGGGCGGAGTGTTGTACGCGCTGCCTCACGTGACGTGGATGAACCACCCCCACGCGATCACCGCGTGCACGAAGCCGGCGCAGTTGGCCGCGTTTGCTCGCGCTGGGCTGTCCGTCCCGGATACGTGGATCGGGAACGTGCCGGAGGATCACGGCGCTTTCTGCGGCGAGGGGTCGAGCGTCTCGAAGACTCTCGGCCCCATCTCGTACGACGGCCCGGACGGGTACCGGGTGCTGTTCACCGCGAGCGTCCCGCCCGAGCATTTCGGCGACGTCCGTGCGCGGGCGACGGCCAACCAACTCCAACGCGAGATCGCCGACAAAGCCGCCGAATACCGCGTCGCGGTCGTCGGAGAAAAGCTGTTCGTCAGCGAAGTGCACGCAGCGAGCCCGTACCTGGACGTGAGGGCCGTCGACCCGGAAAACGTCATTGACGAGCCGGGCGGGCTCCCCGATTCCGTCCAGGACGCGATCCGGAGCGTAACCCGCGAGTTCGGTCTGCTGTTTGCCGCGTGGGATCTTCTGCGCGACGCCGAGGGCACCATCTGGGCGCTCGAACTCAATCCCGCCGGGCAGTGGGCCTTCACACCCGACAGCGACGACATCACGCACGCCATCGCGGATCACCTGGAAGAGGCTGCGAATCAGTGACCGACTCCATCGAAGTCGAAGCCGCAACGTTGCGAGCGCTCTTGGTTGAGCGCATGCAGACGGCCGGACACGCGCAACAGCCGGACGTCGCAGAGGCGTTCCGGCAAGAACCCCGCCACGTCTACGCGCCTCGGTTCACGCGCAGTCGCCAGAACCAAGACGGCGCGTGGACCAGTGATGAGGTGACCCGCGACGACCCGAACTGGCTGACCGAGGTCTATACCGATCAGGTGCTCCTGACCTCGGCGTGGCCGAATCCCCTGTCCTCGTCCACCGTCCCATCGCTCATGGCCGACATGCATGAAGCACTTGATGTCAGCGCCGGGACGACTGTGATCGAGATCGGTACCGGCACCGGGTACAACGCCGCTCTGCTCGGCCGGTTGGTGGGTGACGAGAACGTTGTGACGGTCGATGTCGCGTCCGAGCTTGTCGACGCAGCTCGCGGTGCGCTTGATGCCGCGGGGCACGCGGCTGTCACGGTTGTCCTGGCAGACGGCGGCAGCCGCGACGTTCTTCGCCACGGAAGCGCCGACCGCCTGATCGCCACATGCGCTGTCGATCGGATCCCGGACTCGTGGCGCCTCGCCGTATGTCCCGGCGGACGCATCGTCGCACCGCTCGGTGCGGGTGTTGCCGTGCTGGACATCGCTGAAGACCGCAGTGCCGAAGGGAGGTTCCTTCCAACCGGTGCGTACTTCATGCAACTCCGCGCTCCCGGTGGCGACGTCATGCCGACGCGCCCCACGAACCCGGATGGTCCGGCGGAACCGTGCGGGATGCCGCCGAGCGCCTGGGACGACACCGGGTTCTCGTTCCTCGTGTCGTTGTCGCTTTCGTCCGACGATGTGTTGACCGACACGCCGGAAGTCGGCGAGTTGGTCATTTGGCACCGGGACGGTTCGATCGCCCACATCTTCGCGAACGGGACCGCGCGGCAAGCCGGTCCCCGGCGACTGGCCGACCTGTTGGCGGGGCTCTGGCAGAGCTACGCAGAGCAGGGGGAGCCGATGCGTGAGGCGTACCGCATCGCGATCGACGCGGACGGCGAGCACACCATCGTTGTCGAGGCTGACGGCCGTGTCTGGCCGGTTCGCGCGCTTTGACCGGTCCGGAGTAGCCCGATCACGCCAGGCCGCCTCCATGTCAGCGGCATCACGACAGCGAGGGCACGGACGGAGAAGCCGGAGACGGCTTCCGCCCGTGCCCTCTCGTACGGGACCTCAGCGCGGGACCTCCCTGTCCTCCCTGAGGGCGTCGAAGAGGGCGGTGGCCTTCTTGTCGTTCCACAGGACCGACGAGCCGACCTCGCCCGGCGGGTCGTAGTCCGGGTTGGCGATCGGGACGGTGATCGTGCCGCCCTTCTTGCCGGACAACGAGCCCATGTCCTTGAACAGGTCGTACAGGTCGAAGAGGCCGGTGTCGTTGTCGACGATCACCGCGCTCAGGGCGGCGTCCGCCATCGGGAAGCCCTTGAACGGGTTGAGCAGCACGGACGGGGACTTCGCCTTCTTCGCGAGCGCCGCGAGGAACTGCTGCTGGCGCTGCATGCGGCCCAGGTCCGAGGTGGGGTCGAAGTAGCGGGCCCGGACGAACGACAGCGATTCCTTGCCGTTCAGGGTCTGGCAGCCGGCCGGGAGGTCGGCGCCGGACTTCTTGTCCTTGATGGGCTTGTCGAGGCACAGGTCGACGCCGTCCAGCGAGTCGACGATGCCGACGAAGCCCCCGAAGCCGACCTCGGCATAGTGGTCGAGCCGCATACCGGTGGCCATCTCGACGGTCCGGGCCAGCAGCGGCGCGCCGCCGAACGCGTAGGCCGCGTTGAGCTTGTTCTTCTGCGCCGGGACCTTGACGTCGCCCTTCTCGTACGCCGGGATGTCCACGTACGAGTCGCGCGGCAGGCTGATGAGCGTCGTCCCGCCCTTGCCCTTGTGCAGCAGCATCATCGAGTCGGTGCGCTTGCCCTCCGCGTCGCCCGTCTTGAACTCGCGTTTCTCGTCGTCGCTGAGGCCCTCGCGCGAGTCCGAGCCGACGATGAGCCACGTCGTACCGGCGGTGGCGGCCGGGCGGCCGTCGTAGTTCCCCAGCACGTCCTCGTGGCGGATCTTGGAGTCGAGCCAGAAGTACGTGCCGGTGAGGAAGAGCAGGACGACCGCGAGGAACACGGTCACGCCGATGAGGACGCGCTTCTTCCAGTTCGGCTTGCCGCGCGGGGGTTTCGGTGCTTCCGGACCGCCGGGGGAGTCGGGCCCGTCCGGTCCGTCGGGGCCTCCGGGACGGCCGAGCGGGCGCGGCGGGACCGTCCGCGCGTCGTCATCGCCGATACCCGCCCGCGCGGCGGCCTCCTGCGGCGACGGCTGCGGCGGATACCCGCCCTGCCGCGCGTTCCCGGGCAGGGCTCGCGTCGGTTGCGCGTCGGGCGGGAGCGGCGCGGCGTGCGGTGCCGCCGGAGGGCCGGCGCCACCGGATGCGGGGAGCGTGCCCTCCGGCCGGTTCGGAACCGCGCCGGGCGGGGATATCGGGCGGCCGAGCCGGTCGCGCGGCAGCACCGCGGTCGGATCGGCGTCGGGCGCACCGGACTCCGCGGGGGGCGGGGACTCCCCGCCACCGCGTCGCGGACCTCCGCGGAGCCCGTCCTCTTCGGCCCAGCCGGGCGGCCATGAATTCATACGCTCGAAGCTCTCACCGCCCGCGGGGACCGGGCAATCGTTGTACCGGACTACGACCTGTCTGTGGCGCGGTTGGAACGTATGTGTCCCTTTCGCGGGCGGACATGACAGCGGTGGGGCGCGGGGGACGCGTGGTGCGGCGGTCCCCGGGGATCCTCGTGCGGTCGTGACCAGGTCCGGACGCCGTCGCCGTGCCCCCACCCACCCGGGGCACGGGCGCCAGACGCCGGGATGGCCCGTGCCCGTGCCCGCGACCGGCCGCGGGATCGCGCGACGCGCTCGCGTGGAACGGTCGTTCCACCCGCGATCCCACCTCGCGCGGCGGCCCCGCTCAGTCGCACACGACCTTGTCGCCCGTCGTGGTCTCGATGGGCGGCGAGGCGGAGGGTGCGCCGGATCCCGCGCCCGGGGTCGGGGCGGGTGGCTGCGAGGCCGTGGCGGCGGCGGCGACGGGGGTGACGCCCGCGTACGACGAGCCGACGACGACCTCGATGGTGCGGCCCAGGCCCTCGACGGGTTCGAGTCTCGAACCGGGCAGGGCCGCCGCGACGGTCTGCACCGAGCGGTTCCAGCGCGGGTCGTAGCGGATCAGCGTCTGCTCGATCCCGCTGATGCCGAGCGTCGACCCGTCGCGGGCGGCGGCGTTCATGGGGAAGCCGGCGGCGGACAGGTCCGCGTGGACGCGGGCGCCGAGGCCCGTGGTGGCGGTGCCGTTGTAGACCTGGACGAACACCTCGGACGGCGCGACCTCGACCGCCGCCGGGCCGGGCGGCTCGGACGCGGCCGGGCTCGCGGACGGCGACGCGGGCTTCGACGGCTCGGCGAGGTCGCGGTCGTCGCGGATCGCGTCGAAGAGCACGCGCGCCTTCGCGTCGTCCCACAGCACCGTCGAACCCCAGCCCCCCACCTGGTGGTCCATCGACGCGAGCGGGATCTGCGCGTACGTGACACCCGAGTTCGACAGGCCCTTCAGCTTCGTGCCGAGATCGAGCAGCCCCTTGACGCTCAGGCCCTCGTCGACCGTGATCGACGAGAAGACCGCGTCCAGCACGCCCTGGAGCTTCACCGGGTTGGCCAGCGTTCCCGTGCTCGTCGCGCGGGCCAGGATCTGCGACATGAACTTCTGCTGGCGCTCGGTGCGGCCGATGTCGCCGGTCGGGTCGCTCGGCAGGTAGCGGGAGCGGACGTACTGGAGCGACCGGACGCCGTCCAGGTGCGACGTGCCGGCCGGCAGGTCGAGCCCGGACTTGGGGTCCTTGAGCGGGATCGGCGAGCACATCTCCACCCCGCCGAGCTTGTCGACGACGCCCACGAACGCCAGGAAATTGACCTCTATGTAGTGGTCGATCCGGATGTTCGTCGCGCGCTCGACGGCCGCGACGGTCAGGGCGGGCCCGCCACGCGTGTACGCGGCGTTTATCTTGCCCCGCGTCTCCGGCATGTCCTTGCCGGTGTTCTTGTCCTTGTGCGCGGGCAGCGCCACGTAGCTGTCGCGCGGAATGCTCACCACGGTCGCCTTGTCGCGCTTCGCGCTGAGGTGCACGATCATCATCGTGTCGGTGCAGTCGCAGCTTTCACCGCCCGCGTGCAGCTGGTTGAGCGTCTTGCGCGGCACGCCCTCGCGGCTGTCGGTGCCGACGATCAGGAAGTTGAGGTCGTCCGCCGCGCCCGTGTCAGGCCGCGACTGCGAGCTCGAGAACGGATTGACGCGGTGCAGCTTGCCGTCCATGTACTTGACCCACGCCCAGCCGATCCCGCTGGTCACCAGGATGGCGACGGCGAGAAAACCGGTCAGGGCCAGGCCCCAGCGGCGTCTGGGAGGAGCGGGGGGAGGGGTTCGTGTCGTCCTGCCGCGTGCCGCCATCGCTGCTTCTCCCCTCCTGTGCCACTACGCCCGCGCCGCCTCGTCTGCCGCTCCCGCCACCGATCCCGTCGTCCGACGCGTACCCGTCCCCGGTCCCAGACGGGATGACCCGAAAAGAACCCCGAGGCACAGCCTAGAGCGGGCCTCCGGGAAACCGGCTCAGACGCGCCGCGGTACCCGCCGCCGATCGGCGGCGCCGGACGAACGCGCGGGTCCACCGGTCGGACCCTGTCAACGCCGCTTCTCTTCCGCAGTACCCTCAGGTCCGATGAACCCCACCGCACACGAGCCCACGCCTCCGTCGCCCTCGGCCACCGCCGACCGCCCCGGCGACCTTCCGCCCCTGCCGCCGACGCCGCCGGTATCGGTCGTCATGCCGGTGCTGAACGAGTCACGGCACCTGGAAGAGGCGGTGCGCCGCGCGCTCGCCCAGGACTATCCCGGCGAGATCGAACTGGTGATCGCGCTGGGGCCGTCGACCGACGACACCGACGCCATCGCCGCCCGGCTCGCCGAGGCCGACCCCCGCGTGCGTACCGTGCCCAATCCGAGCGGGCGCACTCCCGCGGCCCTGAACGCCGCGATCAGCGCGGCCCGGCACCCCGTCGTCGTCCGCGTCGACGGCCACGGGATCCTGCCGCCCGACTACGTCAGCGTCGCCGTCGACCTGCTGAGCGACACCGGCGCCGCCAACGTCGGCGGGATCATGGACGCCGAGGGCACCACGCCGTTCGAGAAGGCCGTCGCCGCCGCGATGACGTCCAAACTCGGGGTGGGCAACGCGCGTTTCCACACCGGAGGCGGTGCCGGCCCCTCGGACACCGTCTACCTCGGCGTGTTCCGCCGCGACATCCTGGACAAACTCGGCGGCTACAACGAGGAGTTCGTCCGCGCGCAGGACTGGGAGCTGAACTACCGCATCCGGCAGGCCGGGCACCTGGTCTGGTTCTCGCCCGACCTGCGCGTCTCGTACCGGCCCCGGCCGACCGTCAAGGCGCTCGCCCGGCAGTACTTCGACTACGGGCGCTGGCGGCGCGTCGTGACCCGCCACCACAAGGGCTCGGTCAACCCCCGCTACCTCGCCGCCCCCGCCGCGCTCATCGGCGTCGTCGCGGGCACGGTCGCGGGCGCGGCGGGATTCCGCCCCGCGTTCGCGCTGCCCGCCGGGTACGCCGCCGCGATCGTCGGCGGATCGCTGTGGGAGGGCCGCGGGCTGGAGTTCTCCGCACGCGTACGCCTCCCGGTCGCGATGGCCACCATGCACGGCGCGTGGGCCGCCGGCTTCCTCAGCAGCCCGCGGAGCCTCGCCGAGCAGGTCGCCGCGAGCAGCCCCGACGCCGCGGGAGCACCGGAGTCCGCGGCGCCGTGAACATCCTGATGCTCGTCATCACCACCGTCGCCACCGACACCCGCGTCGTCCGCGAGGCCTCGACCCTCGCGGACGCCGGGCACCACGTGCACGTCATCGGCCGCGGCGTCCCCGAGGAATGGACGCCGCCGCCCGGCGTCACGGTGTCGTCGGTCGGCGGCGCGTCGGTGTTCCAGAAGGCCGGCGCACCCGTCGGCGCCGAACGCGCCGGCCGCCGGCTCCCGCCGCACATGCGCGCCGCGCGCTGGGCCCTGCTCCCGCAGCACCGCGCCTCCGCGTTCGCCGCGTGGGCCCGTGCCGCCCGCGGCGACGCCCGCGCCCGCGCCTTCGACGTCGTCCACGCCCACGACTTCAACACCCTCGAACTCGGCGCCGAACTCGCCCGCGAACGCGGCGTCCCCCTCGTCTACGACACCCACGAACTGTGGTCCGGCCGCCCGCGCGTGGGCCGCCCCACGCCCGTGCGCGCCGCACGCGAGGCCAAAATCGAGGGCGAACTGGGCCACCGCGCCGCCGCCGTGATCACGGTCGGCGCGGGCGTCGCCGACGCGCTGCGCGCGCGCTACGGCTGGCGGCACGTCACCGTCGTCCAGAACACCTTCCCGTCCGGGACGGCCGCCGCCGACGTGGCGATCCCGGACGCACCCGAAGGAGCCGTGTACGCGGGCCGCATCGCCCCCTACCGCGAGATCGAGGCCATCGTCGGGGCCGCGCGCGGCCTGCCCGACGTCCGCGTCACGCTCGTCGGGCCCGCCGACGAGACCTACCTCGCCGCCCTCGACCGCGGCCCCTGCGACGTCCGCACCGCTCTGCCCGTCGACGAGGTCGACGCGCTGCTGCGCCGCGCCGGCCTGGCCCTGGTCACCCACTCCGACCGGTGGGAGAACCACCGGCTCGCGATGCCCAACAAGCTCTTCCACGCGATACGAGCCGGAGTCCCGGTCGTGGCCACCGACGTCCAGGAACTCGCGCGCGTGGTCCGCGAACACGGCCTCGGCACGCTCTACCGTCCCGGCGACGCCGCCTCGTTGGCCGCCGCGATCCGCGAAGCCCGCGACCGCTACCCGGAGTTGCTCGCCGGCGTCCGCGCCGCCGAACCGCTCCTGTCGTGGGAACACGACGCGAAGGTCCTTCTCGGCGTGTACGCCGCGCTCCCCGCCCCCGCCTGACCTCCCGACCGCAGGAAGACCCGCAGAAATGACGCCACTCCGGGTGCTCTACGCCCCCCGCGACATCGCCGGACAACCGAGCACGTGGGCGCGCGGGCTGCGGGAACTCGGCACGCACGCCGAGGTGTGGAGCTTCGGCGAACCGGCGTTCGGCCTCGTCCCCGACCGCGTGTGGGACACCGACCGGCTGCTCGCCGACCCCGGCTACCGCTGGCAGGTCCTCGACCGCGCGGTGCGCGGCTTCGACGTCTTCCACTTCCAGTACGGCCGCTCCCTCCTCAACGCCCACGAGCCGCAACTGCCCGCGCTGTGGGACGTACCGCTGCTGCGCTCGCTCGGCAAGAAGGTCTTCATGCACTGGCACGGCTCCGACGTGCGCCTGCGCAGCGTGCACATGGAGCGCGAACCCGACTCGTACCTCAAGGACGCGGTCGTCGACGAGACCCGCATCCACGCCATGGTGGAGATCGCGCGGCGGCACTGCGACCGCATGTTCGTCTCCACCCCCGGGCTGCTCGACTACGTGCCGGACGCCGAACTCGTGCCGCTCGCCATCGACGCGAGCGCGTGGCGCACCGAGCGCGGCCCCGAGCCGCGCGTGCCCGTCGTCGTCCACCTGCCCTCCAAGCGCGCCACCAAGGGCTCGCACCTCGTGGACGCCGCGCTGCGGCCCCTGCACGACGAGGGCGCCGTCGAGTACCGCCCGCTCTCCGGGCTGTCGCACGCCCAGGTCAAAGCCGAGTTCGCGCGCGCCGACATGATCGTCGACAGCCTGACCATCGGCGACCACGGCATGGTGTCCGTCGAGGCCATGGCCTGCGGCGCGATCGCCATCGCACACGTCCACGAGCGCAACCGCGCGCGCGTGCCCGGCTGCCCGGTGGTCGAGGCGGTCGGCGCCGATCTCGGCGACGTCGTACGCCGCCTCGCCGACGACCCCGGGGAACGCGCCCGGCTGCGCGCCGAGTCCGTCGCGTGGGTCGCCGCCCGCCACGATGTCGCCACCGTGGCACGGCAGTTGCTCGACGCCTACCACGAACCCCCGGTCAAGGTCGTCGCCGACCGCCCCGACTGGCCCGTCGTCGAGGGCCGCGGCCGGATCACCGCGCTGGAGGCGGAGGTCTCGCGGCTGCGCCAAGCGCTCGGCGAACAAGGGGGCCGGGACGCCATCACGCCGCCGCGCACCGTGCGCGACCGCGTCGAGGACAACCCGCACGTCCACCTGCTGGTGCGGCGCATGGACGGAATGCGGCGGCGAGCCCAGGTCAAAATGGTCAAACTGGGCGCCCTGCGGAGGCGTTCCTGAACCGGATCGCCCGCCCGCGACGTGGCACACTTGCCGCGTGTCAGGCTGTGTCCGGGTGTCCCGACGGCGGGAGTCCGCACCACGCCCCTGAGGCCCCGCTCCCGGCCCGACCCCACGCTTCCGACGAGAGAGAGTGACGCGCAGTGAGTGAGGCCGAGGCGACCACGCCCGGAGGCGACCGGAAGCGACGGCTCGCGGTCATGGTCGTCAGCAACTTCGTCGACGGCGACTCGCGGGTGCAGAAGACCGCGCGCTCGGTCGCCGACGCGGGCTGGGAGGTGGTGCTGCTCGGCCGCGCCCGGGGCACCGCACGCGAGGAGTACACCCTCGGCGGCGCGCGCGTGATCCGCGTCCCGCTGCGCATGACGGCGCAGACGTACCGCAAGGACAACCCGCCGCGCGGCGTCGCCGGCCGGCTCGGCTACCGCTCCGGCGAACAGGCCCGCATGCGCGTCGACGCCCGCCGCGCGCTGCGCGCCGACCTCGAAGTCGAGCGCCGGATCGCCGCCCTCGGCGACCCCGACCTCACCTCGCGGCTCCGGCTCGGCGGGCTGACCGCCGCCGACCGCGCCCGCGGCTACTGGATCGAGGCGCGCCGCAGGCTGTACGAGCGGTCCGCCGCGAAGGCCAAGCAGCCCGGCGGCCGGACGCGGATCGCGGTGGGCCTCGGCCGCGACGGCGGAGCATGGCTCACACAGCCCCAACTCGTCGACTACGACACGGCGTTCTCGCCGGTCATCGCCGAACTGCGGCCCGACCTGCTGCACGCGCACGACTTCGACACCATCGGGCTCGTCGTCCGGTCCGGGCTCAAGCTGCGCGGCGCCGGGCACCCGGTGAAGATCGTCTACGACGCGCACGAGTACATCGCGGGCTGGGAGCGCCCCGGCGACCCCGCGTTCCGTCCCGCGATGTCGGCCCAGGAACGCAAATACATCAAGCTCGCGGACGGCGTCATCACCGTCTCCGACGCCATCGCCGACCTCCTGCGCACCGACCACGGCCTCGACACGCCGCCGACCGTCGTGTGCAACGCCCCCACCGTCGCCGAACTCGCGGCGGGCGACGACGCCGACGCGGTCCCGGACGTGCGCGAGGCGGCCGGTCTCGGACCCGACGTGCCGCTCATGGTCTACGCCGGGATGACCGCCCCCGAGCGCGGCCTCGACACCGCCGTCGAGGCGCTGCCGCGGCTGCCCGGCGTCCACTTCGCGATGGTCACCGCCCGCAATCCGTACGTCGACGCGCTGGAACGGAAGGCGACCGCCCTCGGCGTCGCCGACCGGCTGCACATCCTGCCGTACGTCAAACCCCAGCAGGTCGTCGCCCACCTGGCCGCCGGGACGCTGGGCGTCGTCACGTCGCTGCACTCGCCGAACTACGAACTCTCCCTGCCCAGCAAGTACTACGAATACCTCAACGCCCGCCTCCCGCTGGTGGTCTCCGACCTGCGCACGGTCGGCGCGTTCACCCGCGACCAGGGCATCGGCGAGGTCTACCCGGCGGGCGACGCCGCCGCCTTCGCCGCCGCGGTACGCACGGTGCTGGCGGACCGCGGGCGCTACACGAAGCCGTACGAGGGCGATCTGCTCGCCCGCCACACCTGGGAGGCGCAAGTCCCCGAACTCCTGGGCCTGTACGAGCGGTTGGTCGGCTGATGGGAGCCTCCGACGTGCCGCCGCCCGCCGCGGCCATGCAACCGCGCCTGGTTCTGCTGCGCATGAACTGGATCACGGGCGACTCACGCATCCAGAAGCTGGCCCTCGGCATGGCCGAACGCGGGTGGGACGTCGTCGTACTCGGCCGCTCGCGCACCTCGGCCCGCGAGGTGACCACGCTCGGCGACCCGGAGCGCGGCGCCGCCACGGTGATCCGGGTGCCCGTGCCGTCCGTCGTCGCCCCCTACCGGCGGTCGCGCCGCCAGCGCGGCGTGCTGGGCCGCGTGGGGTTCGCGACGCGCGACGACGAGGTCGCCGACCGCGTCGCGGTGAACTTCCTGCGCCGCGAACAGGCCGCCGAGGAGGCGTACCTCGACACGGCGGCGGACCGCGTGCGGCACACGCTCCGCGGCGCCGGAGTGACTGCCGCGCGCGCCCGGCACATGGTCCGGCGCGAGGCCGCCCGGCGGCACGCCGCATGGCTCGCGCGCGTCGACCGCCCCGGCGCCAAGGCCCGCGCGGTCGCGCACAACCTGCTCAGCGAGGGCTCGGGCTGGCGTGCGACGCAGCCCCAACTCGTCGATTTCGAGGCCGCGTTCGGGCCGGAGATCGACGCGCTGCGCCCGGACATCGTGCACGCGCAGGACATCACGGCGCTCGGCGTCGGGGCCCGCGCGGTGGAACGCGCCCGGCGGGCCGGACGCGCGTCCGTGATGATCTACGACGCACAGGAGTTCATCGCGGGCGCGGGCTACCCGGACCCGGTGCAGAAGGCGGCGTACGTCGGCCTGGAACGCGAACTCATCGCGCGCGTCGACGGCGTGGTCACCGTCTCCGACACCCTCGCCGACATGCTGCGCGAGCGCCACGGCCTGCGCGACCGCCCGACGATCGCCACCAACGCGCCGAGGCTGTCCCGGCCCACGGGCGCGACCGGACGCGGCGTCCGCGGCGCCGCCGGGCTGCCCGACGACGTCCCGGTCCTCGTCTACTCCGGGTGGCTCGCCCCCGAACGCGGCGTCGACACCCTCGCCGAGGCCCTGGTCTCCCTGCCGGGCGCGCACGCCGTCGTGGTGGCCGGCGACCGGCGGCCGTACTTCGCCGAACTCGAGGCTCGGGTCGCCGCGTTGGGCGTGAGCGACCGCTTCCACTTCGTCCCGTACGTCGACCCCGAGGAGGTCGTCGACCACCTCTCGACCGCGACGGTCGGCGTGATCCCGCTGCGGCACCTGCCCAACCACGAGATCTCGCTCATCACGAAGTACTACGAGTACATGCACGCGGGCCTGCCCATCGTGGTCTCCGATGTCCGCACCATGGCGGACTTCACGCGCGAACTGCACTGCGGCGAGGTCTTCCCGGCGGGCGACGCGGCCGGTCTGGCGGACGCGGTGCGCCGCGTGCTCGACGACCGCGATTCGTACGTCAAGCCCTACGCCGCCGACGGGTTCCTGGAGAAGCACTCCTGGGACCGCCAGACGGAGAACATCGCCGCACTGTACGAGCGGCTGACCGGGTTGGTCCCGGAACCGCGCCCGAACGCCACGCTGGCGGCGCAACTGCTGGCGGAGAGCGCGGAGTTCGTGGACACCGCGCCTCCGGTCGACGCGGCGCCCGCTCGTCCGGCGACGCTCCCCGACCCGGCGTACGCCGACGCCGACGACGCCGAAAATCCGGCCTCGTCCGCCGGCCGCGAAGACGTCGACAACCCCGACGACGCCGCGACCCCCGCCGGACCGCGAGAAGACCCGGTCGCGCGCACCCGCCCGGCGGCCGGGCTCACCGACCGCGAGGGGCTGCCCGTCCCCGCCCCGGAGACCCGGACCGTGATCCTCGTCGGCGCGCCGTCGGGCGTGTGGCGCGGAGTCGTGACCGCCCTCGCCGCGTCCGCCCGCGCCGCGGGCACGGACACGGTCGTCCTCGCCCCCGACCCCGCGGGCCCCGGCGACAGCCTGCGGCGCCCGCCGCAAGCCCCCGACGCGGCACAGATCCTGCTCGTCCCCGCGACCCGGACGGTGGCCTCCGGGCGCGACCGCCGCCGCGGCACCGACGAGACGCAGACCCGTGCGATGCGGACCTACGCCGGCTTCCTCGGCCGGGACGCCACACCGCAGTTCGGCCGGTTCCCCGGCCTGCCGTCGCTCGGCTGGCGCGCCGCGCTCCCCGAGGCGATCGACGCCGAGGTGGCCCTGACCCCCGTGCTGGACGCCCTCGCGCCCGCGACGATCCACGCCTGCGACCCGGTCGCGCTCCTGATCGCCTCGCACGCCGCCGCCCGCGCGCGGAAGGCCGGGCGCACGGTCACCGTGGAGTACCACCGCCCGGGCACCGACCCGACCGGCCTGCCGGAAACCCGCCAGGCCAAGCGGGCCCTGCGCACGCTGGAGCGTGCCTGCGTCCCCCGCGCCCGGACGGTCCACGCACCGGACGTCGCGGAGGCGACCACCGACGCCGCGCCGACGGCGCGTTCGCACACGCCGGTCCCGCCCGCGTCCCCGGCGGCCTCGCGCGGGGAACCGGACGACGGCGGACCCGCCGTGACCGGCCGCCGTCGCGCCGCGTCCCTGTTCATCGGGCCCGCCAACATGGCCGGCCAGGGCTGGGCCTGGGCCCAGGCCGCCGAGCGCTTCCTCCCCGGCGTCACGACCGAGGTCACCGCGCTGCACCGCGACGGGCCGCTGCGTTTCCCCGCCGACCGGCAACTCACGTCCCAGGGCTGGGAGTCGGCGGAGCTGCACCTCGCCCTGCGGCGCCACGTGATCGGCGAGGCGACACACGTCCTCCTCGAATCCGGCCTGCCGCTGACCGGCAGGGCCGCCCGCTCCGGGCGCTTCTCCGGCGACGCGCGGGTGCTGCGGGACGCGGGGATCGCGGTCGGCCTGGTGTTCCACGGCTCCGACGTCCGCGATCCGCGGCGGCACCGCGAGCTGTACCCGGAGTCGCCGTTCGCCGATCCCAACAGCCAGGTCTCGCAGGACCTCCAGCCGCGCCACGACGCCCGCATGGCCGATGTCGCGGACTGGGACGGCCCCGTCTTCGTCTCGACGCCGGACCTGCTGGACTTCGTCGTCGACCGGTGGCCGCACGCCGCGTGGCTCCCGGTGGTCGTCGACCTCGGCATATGGCGGCCCGGCGACGAGCCGCTGGGCCGCGCCAAACCCGTTGTCCTGCACGCCCCTTCGCGCGGCACCCTGAAGAGTTCGCCGACCGTGGACGCGGTGGTCGGGGACCTGGCCGCGCGCGGACTGGTCGAATACCGCCGCGTCGAGGGCGTACCGCCGGACGACATGCCCGCGCTGGTCGCCTCCGCCGACATCGTCATCGACCAACTCGCCCTCGGCAACGTCGGCGTCCTCGCCGCGCAGGCGATGGCCGCCGGGCGCCTGGTCGTCGGACACGCCGCGCCTTCGGTACGCGCCCGGTTCACCGGCGGCGTCCCGCAACTGGAGGCGACGCCACGGACGTTGCGCACGGTGCTGACGTCGGTGCTCGACGACCGCGACGCGGCCCGTGAACTCGCCTCCGCCGGGCCCGCGTTCACCGCCCTGCACCACGACGGCCGCCGGTCCGCCGCGGCACTCGCGTCTTTTCTCGCCACGCCCGCACCGGGAGAATCCTGATGGCCGAAACGGAATCCGTCGCCACCGAGCCCACCGGCGGCTCCGCCACCGCGGGCTCGCCCGCTCCGGCCCGCGAGCCCGCGGCACAGACGACGGACAACAACCAGACCCCGGACGCGCACGGCGGAGGAACGGACTCCCCGGACGCCCCGGAGGGCCGCCGCGACGACACCGATCGCGCGTCGGCAACGGCCGACACACCCGCCGCCAGCGCCGGGGACGACGGCTCCGGAGCCGCCGCCCCCGGTCGGGGCGACGGCGGGGCGACCGCCGCGTCCGGGGCCGACACCGCGAGCGGGGCGGAGCCCTCGCCCGAGTCCGGCGCCCACGCGTCCGAGGAGCCCGCGACGACGGTCGGGGAGGCCGGGACGGAGAAGGCGTCGGCTGACCCCGGAGACGCGGGCACGGACGCCGGGAGCGACACCGGCTCGGCCGCCGAGCCCGCCGCGCGCGGAGGAACCCGGGCGCGGGAACAGCGTGCGGGGGAGACCCCCGACGGCCCCGGAGGCGACGACGCGGTGACCGAGCCGGCGTCCGCCGCGGCGCCTGAGGCGGAGCCCGCGGCGGAATCCGGCGCCGAGCCCGCGTCCGCCCGCGACGGCGAGCCCGCGTCCGACGCCGATGCCCCGGCCGCGTCCGCCGGGCACGGCGAAGCCACGTCCGAGTCCGGTGCCGACGCACGCCCGGCCGACGAGCCCCATCAGGAGAGCGAGGTTCCCGACGCCGCCACTCCGTCCGTGGACGACACCGCCGACCCCGCCGCCCGCCCCGCCCTGCCCCGCGTCGTCCTCACCGCCGACAGCCCGGTGGACCGCGCCGGGTCCGCCGTCTCCGCCGGGCGGGAGCTGGCCGAGGAGGGGAATTACGTCCTGCTCGCCGTGCCCGCCGAGGCCGCCGAGGTGTCGACCACGGCGACGGTCACCAAGGGCGGCGTGCTGCGCGTGCTCAACGTGCCCGTGGACGCCGACGCGGCGGCCGAGATCTCGGTGGCGCGCGCGGAGGTCGCCGCCCTCGCGGGGCCGGGGCTCGTCACCGGGCTGCGCCGCAGGTTCGCCCGGCGCAAGCTGGCCTCCGTGCGTGCCCGGGTCTGGGAGACGGCCGCCGCCGACCCCGAGTGGTCGGCGCGCTGCGAGGCCGCGTACCAGCCGTATGTCGAGGCCTTCGACCCCGCGGCCCGCACGAACACCGGGCGGAGCACCCGGCCGGAGGGCGTCGTGGTCGGGGTGGGCCCCACCAACATGGCGGGGCAGGGGTACGCGTGGGCGCGCGCCGTCGAGCGCAAGCTGTCCGGGGTGCGCGCCGAGACGTTCTCGCTCAGCTCCGGCAACACGTTCGGCTTCGCCGCCGACCGCAGCATCTCCACCGACGACTGGCTCTCCCGCAGCTGGCAGTTGGGCCAACTGGCATACATCCTCGACCATTTCACCCACGTGCTCGCCGAGTGCGCGATGCCGCCCTTCGGCCGGCTCAACGGCCCGTGGGCCAACTACGACATCGCCGAGCTGGATGCCGCCGGGATCGCGGTGGCCCTCGCGTTCCACGGCTCGGAGATCCGCGACCCGGCGGCCCAGCGCGCCCGGGTGCCGTTCTCGCCGTTCGACCCCGCCCACGAGCTGACCCGGGCTCTGCAGAGCAAGGTGGACCGGCTCGCCCCGGTCGTCCGGGCCATGGACGTGCCCAAGTTCGTCTCGACGCCGGACCTGCTGCACGACGTGCCGGACGCGACGTGGCTGCCCGTCGTCGTCGACCCCGACGTGTGGGCGACCGACACCAGGCCGCTGGAGCGCGAACGGCCCGTGGTCGTGCATGCCCCGTCGAGCCCGTTCACCAAGGGCACCGGGCTGATCGAACCGGTCGTCGAACGGATGCACGACGCGGGCCTCATCGAGTACCGGCGCATCAAGGGCGTCCCGCACGCCGAGATGCCCGCGCTGCTCGCGGACGCCGACATCGTGCTCGACCAGTTCGTGTTCGGCTCGTACGGCGTCATGTCCGTGCAGGCCATGGCCGCGGGCCGGGTGACCGTCTGCTACCTGCACGACTCGGTGGCCGAGCACCTGCCGGCCGACGTGCCGATCGTCAACGCCGACCCCGATACGCTGGGCGCCGAGCTGGAACGCATCCTCGCGGAGCGCGACGAGGCCGGGAGACTGGCGGCGCGGGGTCCGGCGTACGTCCGCGAAAACCACGACGGTGGGCGCAGCGCGCGCGTCCTCGCCGATTTCCTGGGGGTCACTCCGTGACACGGCCTCGCGTGGCCATGCTGGTCGCCAACGACATCACCCGCGACTCCCGGGTGCAGAAGGTCGCGTATTCGGCCGCGGAGGCCGGCTTCGACGTCCTGCTGCTCGGCTATGACGCGAAGGCGCCCGCGTCGCCGTCGGCGAGCACCCGCATCGGCGCCGCGAAGGTCGTGCGCACGGGCCTGTCGAACCGCTTCCGCCTCCAGGCCGACCGCTACGAGCACCGCACCGCGCCCGCGGACCGCGCCAGACTGGGCGCGTTGCGCGCGGCGAGCTTCGCGGCCCGCATGGACTACAAGGCGCGGCGCCGGCTCATGAAGAGCGTCAAGGAGCCGGGGACCGGCGGCCCCAACGTCAAGGACCGCGCCAAGGAGACCCTGTGGAAGGCCTACATCCGCGACGGTGACTGGCGGCGGACCGCGCGGCACCTCCTTCTGCTGGAGGACGCGTGGAGCGCGATCGTCGAGGATTTCCGACCCGACGTCATACACGCGCACGACATGCACACTCCGGGCATCGGCGTGCGGATCGCCGACCGCATCGCGAAGGCCGGCGGCACGCGTCCCAAGGTGGTGTACGACGCCCACGAGTTCGTCGCGGGCGTGCACATGCCGACCCAGCGCAAGCTGGCGTACACCGGCCTGGAACGGGAGTTCGTGCGCAAGGCGGACGCCGTGGTCACGGTCTCGTCGACGCTCGCGGACATGCTGAAGGAGAAGTACGGCCTCCGCAGCCGGCCGACGGTCGTCGCCAACGCGCCCATGGTCGACCTCGCGGACGACGGGCCCGCGGGCAGGGTACGGGGGATCCGCGAGACGATCGGGCTGGCCGACGACGTCCCGCTGCTGGTCTACAGCGGTGCGATCTCCCCGGCGCGCGGCGTGGACGTGATGGTCGAGGCGCTGCCGCTGCTCGACGGCGCGCACGTCGCGATCGTGTGCGGCGACGCGCGCGATCCGTACGTGCGTTCGCTCGTGGCCCGTGCGGAGGAACTGGGCGCGGGCGACCGCGTGCACACGGTTCCGTACGTCGCGCCGCACCAGGTACCGGAGTTCCTGTCGTCGGCGACCATCGGCGCGATCCCCATCCTGCACACGGTGAACCACGAGGTCGCCCTGATCACCAAGTACTACGAGTACATGCACGGGCGGCTGCCGATCGTGGTGTCCGACGTCGAGGCGATGGCGGAGAAGACCGCCGAGCTGGGCAACGGCGAGGTCTTCACGGTCCGCACCACCGAGCAGGTCGGCGACGCGGGGCTGCGCAAACGGGACGCGGAATCGTTCGCGGAGGCCGCCGGAAAGGTGCTTGCCGACACGGCGCGCTACTCGGACGCGTACACTGAGTCGCTTCTGGCCGAGAACTCGTGGGAGGGCCAGGCACAAGTGCTGGTGGACCTGTACGCGGCGCTCGCGGGCAAGCGGCCGGAACCCCTGGCGGGGCGCCGTCCGTTCGCCGAGAGGTGAGCGCTCTGCCAGGCAGCACTGTGACGCTGAGGAGTGTGCGTGATCCGGGTCTTCCGAGATCGAACACCGATCAAGGAATCCGGTAACCTCAGCGGCACCGCAACGTGGCCGTCTGTTCGATCGGATGTCCGCGTGTGCTCCGGCCACAACCCCCGACCGGTATCACCGGTATCGTCGGTATCCACCCGTACGGAGCGGTTCGCGGTCGTCAGTTCCGAGGGGTGTACCCCGCAGCCGAGGAGAAACCGGTAGTGGCGGTCATGGATGCCGAGGCGCAGGTCAAAGAGCAGAGTCGTACGGCCGAGAGCGTGCCTGTGCACGTCTACGAGCCATACGCCGCGCACCTGCCCCCGCTCAAGACGTACATGCGCGACCTCAGCCAGCGTCGGCGCTTCGCCTATCGCATGGCTCACGCGACCCTGAAGGGTCGCAACTACGAGACGGTGTTCGGGCAGTTGTGGCTGGTGATCAACCCGCTGCTGCTCGCCGGCGTCTACTTCATGCTCGTGACGGTCCTTCAGGGGGCGCACGAGGGCGGGGCGATGAAGGGGTTCACCCTCATCCTCTGCGGCCTTTTCTCGTATTACTACACGCGCAACATCGTGCAGTTGTCGTCGACGTCGATCACCGGCGGCGGCAAGATGATCATGAACATGGCGTTCCCGAAGGCGTTGTTGCCGCTTTCGTCGCTTTTCGCGTCGTTCATGATGTATTGGCCGACTTTGGTGGTCTACATCATCGCGCACTTCGCGGCCGGGCTTTCGGTCGGGGTCGCGTTCGTGTGGCTGCTGCCGATCTTCGTGCTCCAGACGGTCTTCAGCTTCGGCTGCGGCCTCTTCTTCGCGGCGATGGCGGTCTACTTCCGCGACACGTCGAGCCTGCTGCCGTACGTGCTGCGCATCTGGATCTACCTGTCGCCCGTGCTGTTCACGGTCGAGCAGGCCAAGGACAAGCTGGCCGGCAACGAGTGGCTGCTGTGGATCTTCAAGGTCAACCCGCTGTACCCGATCATCGGGTCGTGGAACCAGGTCATCCTGGAGAACCGCGCGCCCTCGGGGACGCTCATGCTGTACGGCACGGCCTGGGCGGTCGTGGCCCTTGTTGGTGGAGCCTGGTTCTTCCTGTCCCGGGAGCGTGAATTTGCCTACCGCATCTGACCCCGAGGTCCTGGAGTCCGCTGTGTCCGAAGTCGCGGCCGACGCGTCCCCCGTCCGTCCTGACCCGAAGGACCAGCCGCTCGCGGTCAAGGTCGACAATCTGTCGATCACGTACCGCACCTCGGTCGAGAAGGTCCCGACGCTCAAGACCGCGATCAAGCGGGTCGGACGCCGCGAGCGCACGATCAAGGAGATCGAGGCGGTCCGCGACGTCTCATGGAGCATCAACCACGGCACGGTGCTGGGTGTCGTGGGCGCGAACGGCGCCGGCAAGTCGACCATGCTGCGGGCGATCGCGGGCATCCTGCCGCCCACCAAGGGCCGCATCGAGGTGCACGGCCGGGTCAGCACGCTGCTGGCCCTCGGCGTCGGCTTCAACAGCCAGCTCACCGGCCGCGAGAACGTCATCCTCGGCGGTCTCGCGCAGGGCAAGGCCGAGGCCGAGGTGCAGGCGAAGTACGAGGAGATCGCCGACTTCGCCGAACTGGGCGAGTTCATGGACATGCCGATGAAGTCGTATTCGTCCGGTATGTACCAGCGTCTGGCCTTCTCTGTCGGCGTCCACATGGACCCCGACATCCTGCTCGTCGACGAGGCGCTGTCGGCCGGTGACGCGCGGTTCAAGCGCAAGGCCGCCGCCAAGATGGACGAACTGTGCCGGGCGGCCCGCACGATCATCCTGGTCAGCCACGGCATGGCCTCGGTGCGCGAGATGGCCAACCACTGCCTGTGGCTGCACAAGGGCAAGCTGATGGACCAGGGCGACCCGGAGACGATCATCGGGGAGTACATGCGCTTCCTCGAAGTCGGCGAAGAGGCGTTCGCGATGGAGGACGTCTGATCACCCGGCCATGACCGACACTTCGCGTGAGGAAACGCCGGCGGACGGGACGACACCCGCCGCCGGCGGTCCGCCGAACGGGCCCGCTGCGGACGAGGGCACTGCCGCCGACGCCGCCCCCGTCGCCACCGATACCGACGCCGCCGACGCGGTCACCACCGACGCCGCCGCCGACGCCGACGATGCCGACACGGCCCAGCCCGTCGAGGCCGTCGTCGCCGACACCACCGGCGACACCGCTGCCGACGCCGCCGCGGATGGGGTCGTCGCCGACGACATCGCCGCCACCGGCTCCGATGCCGACGTGGCGGTCACCGACGACGTCGCCGCGACGGGCGCCGAAACCGACGATGCCACCGATGCCGAGGTGGCGGTCGTCGACGACATCGCCACGACGGCCGCCGACGCCGCCGCAACCGGCGACGCTGCCGACACCACCACCGCCACCGATGCCGACGATGCCGCTGCCGTCGCCGTCGACGCCGCACCCGGCGCCGACGATGCCGACACGGTCCGGGCCATCACGGCCGTCAAGAGCCACGAGCCCTTCGAGGCCGTGGACACCTCCGGGTCCGGCCATCCTCCCCCCACCGCCGATGCCCCGGACGACGGCCGGGGCGGCGGCACGCCCCCCGCGGACACGGCGTACCCCGCGCGGACCAGCCCCGCCTCCGGCGGCCCCGCGCGGTTCGACGTCAGCATCATCAGCTCCGGCCACGACGTCGCCGACGCCCGGTTGCACCGGACGGCCGCGGCACTCCTGCGGGCCGGGCTCACCGTTGAGGTCGTCGGCCTCGGCGACCCGGCCGGCGGGCCGCCCGGCACCCGGGTGGTCTCGCTCGGCCGCCGAGGCGGCGCCCTCGACCGCGCGCGGCGCGACCTCACCATCCCGTTCCGGGCCCGCGGCACGGTCGTCATGACGCTCGACCCCGATCTGGTCCCCACCGCCGCCGCGGCCCGGCTCGTACGTCGTGGCCGGCTCGCGGTCGACGTCCACGAGGACTACCTCAAACTGCTGCGCGACCGGTCGTGGGGCCGCACCTGGAAGGGCCAGGTCGGCGGCTCGCTGGTCCGGCTGTGCACCGCGGTCACCGGCCGTGCCGACCTCACCGTCGTCGCGGACGACCACGTCCCGCCGCTCGCCGCCCGCAGCCGCATCGTCGTCAAGAACCTCCCGGACACCGGCTACCTGCCCGCGTCGGGCGAGCCGGACGCCGTCCCGCGTGCCCTCTACATCGGCGACGTACGCCGCTCCCGGGGCCTCGCGGCGATGCTCGCCGCGATCGAGGCCGCCGACCCGTGGGAGGTCGACATCGTCGGCCCGGTGGCCGCCGCCGACCAGGCGTGGCTCGACGAGTGGCGGGCCACGTCGCCCGCCGCGGGCCGGGCCCGCTTCCACGGGCGCCTGGCACCGGACGCCGCGTGGCGCTTCGCGCGCGGCGCGTGGGCCGGGTTCGCCCTGCTCGACGACACCCCCGCGTTCCGCGACGCGGTGCCCACCAAGCTGTACGAGTACCTCGGCAGCGGGCTCGCCGTGGTGGCGACCCCCCTGCCGCGTATGGCTAGGATCGTGGACGAGTCCGGGGCGGGCCGGGTGGTCCGCGACGCCGAGGACGCGGGGCGGGTCCTGCGCGAATGGGCCGAGGACCCCGACAAGCTCCGGGCGCTGCGCGAGGCCGCTCTGCGGTGGGCCGACGGCAACCTCACGGGTTCCTCGCCCTCCGACGAACTGGCCCGAACCATAAGTGATCTTGTCCGTGCCGCCGAGCGCAGACCCTGACGAGACCGAGGAGCGCCGCGTGCAACCCACGGGCAACGCCGGCCATTCCGGTGCGCGCATCATGCCGAGCGCCGATGTCGACGAGCGTGCCAAGATCGGTGCCGGCAGCACCGTGTGGCACCTCGCCCAGGTCCGTGAGGGGGCGCTGCTGGGCACCGGCTGCATCATCGGCCGCGGCGCCTACGTCGGCCCCGACGTCCACCTCGGCGACAACGTCAAGCTCCAGAACTACGCCCTGGTCTACGAGCCGGCCCGGCTGGAGGACGGCGTCTTCATCGGCCCCGCCGCGGTGCTCACCAACGACGTGTACCCGCGTTCGGTCGACCCCGCCGGAGCCCTCAAGCGCGGCGGCGACTGGGACGCGCGGGGCGTGACGGTACGCGAGGGCGCCGCCGTCGGCGCCCGCGCGGTGATCGTCGCGGGCATCACCGTCGGGCGCTGGGCGCTCGTCGCCGCCGGCGCCGTCGTCACCCGCGACGTCCCCGACTTCGCCCTCGTCGCGGGCGTGCCCGCGCGGCGCGTCAAATGGGTCGGCCGGGCGGGCGTCCCCCTGGTGGAGGACGCCGAAACGGGGAACGCGGGGGGCAGCGGCACCGGCGACAGCGCGGCCGGGCGCCGCTGGGTGTGCCCGGAGACCGGGGCGCGCTATATCGAGATCGACGAAACCCTCTCGGAGGTAACCCCCTGATGGCCGGAACCATCCCCGCCGCCGCGCCGTTCTTCGGCGCCGAAGAACGGGAAGCGGTCGACCGCGTGCTCCGCAGCGGCATGGTCGCCCAGGGCCCCGAAGTCGCGGCGTTCGAGCAGGAGTTCGCGTCGATCGTCGGCGGCCGTACGAGCATCGCGGTCAACTCGGGCACCTCCGGCCTGCACCTGGCGCTGATCGCGATGGGCGTCGGCGCTGGCGACGAGGTCATCGTGCCGTCGTTCAGCTTCGCCGCGACCGCCAACGTCGTCGCCCTGGTCGGCGCCACCCCGGTCTTCGTGGACATCGAACCCGACCACTTCTGCCTCGACCCGGCCGCGGTCGAGGCCGCGATCACCCCGAAGACCGCCGCGATCATGCCGGTGCACCTGTACGGCCACCCCGCCGACATGACCCGCATCGGCGCAATCGCCGAGCGCCACGGCGTCGCCGTCATCGAGGACGCCTGCCAGGCACACGCCGCCGCGCTGGACGGCACCCCCGTCGGCGCGTTCGGCACGACCGCGGTGTTCTCGCTCTACCCGACCAAGAACATGACCTCCGGCGAAGGCGGCATGGTCGTCACCGACGACCCCGCGATCGCCCGCAAGCTGCGGCTGCTGCGCAACCAGGGCATGGAGAAGCGGTACGAGAACGAGGTCGTCGGCTTCAACATGCGCATGACCGACCTCCACGCCGCGATCGGCCGCGTGCAACTCGGCCGGCTCGCGGGATGGACCGCGCGGCGCCGGGAGAACGCGGCGCACCTCGACGCCGGAATCGCCGGGTCCGGCATCGTCGCCCCGCCCGTCGCGGCCGGCGCGACGCACGTCTACCACCAGTACACGGTGCGCGTTCCCGACGACGCGGTGTCCGGCGGCCGTGACGCCTTCGCTGCCCGGCTCACCGAGCGGGGCGTCGGCAGCGGCGTCTACTACCCGGTGCCGATCCACCGCCTGCCGTCTTTCGCCCGCACGCTGGACCTGCCCGAGACCGAGCGCGCGGCCCGCGAGGTCCTGTCGCTGCCCGTGCACCCCTCGCTGACCGACGCGGACCTGAAGACCATCGTCGAAGCGGTGATCGCCAAGTGAGCACGAACACCGGCCCCGTTCCCGCGACCCCGCTGCGCGCCGGGCTGATCGGCCTCGGCATGATGGGCCGCCACCACGCGCGCGTCCTGCGGGGCCTCGCCGGCGTCGACCTCGTGGGCGTGGCCGACCCGTCGGGTGACGCGCACGGCGCCGCGCAAGGCGTGCGGCTGTACCACGGCGTCGAGGAGCTGATCGACCTCGGCATCGACTACTGCGTCGTCGCGGCGCCGACCGCGTACCACGAGAAGCTCGGCCTCACCCTGGCCGCCGCGGGCGTGCACACGCTCATCGAGAAGCCGCTCGCGCAGGACGTCGAGTCGTCGCGCCGCGTCGCCGACGCGTACGAGGACGCCGGGCTCATCGGCGCGGTCGGCCACATCGAGCGCTACAACCCCGCGTTGCAGGCGCTGCGCGCCCGGCTCGCCGACGGGCAGCTCGGCAACATCTACCAGGTCGTCACGCGCCGCCAGGGCCCGTTCCCGAACCGCATCTCCGATGTCGGCGTCGTCAAGGACCTCGGTACCCATGACATCGACCTGACCGCGTGGATCACCGGGCAGCCGTACAGGTCGGTCGCCGCTCGCACCGCGTACAAGAGCGGACGCGCCTTCGAGGACCTGGTCGCGGTGGTCGGCCAGCTCGCCGACGGGACGATCACCAACCACCTCGTCAACTGGCTCTCGCCGATGAAGGAGCGCGTCACGATAGTGACGGGCGAGCGCGGCGCCCTGATCGCCGACACCCTGAACGTCGACCTGACCTTCCACGCCAACGGCGAGCTGGCCACCCAGTGGGAGGCCATCTCGAACTTCCGCGGGGTGTCCGAGGGCGACATGATCCGCTACGCGATCCCCAAGCCCGAACCGCTCCAGACCGAGCACGAGGCCTTCCGCGACGCCGTCCTCGGCAAGGAGGCGGACATCGTCACGATGCGCCAGGGCCTGGTCAACGTCGTCGTGGCGCAGGCCGTCATCGACTCGGCGACCGGGGGAACGACGGTCCCCATCGGGGGCTGACCCGAGCCGTTCGGCTCCGACTCCGACCACCGGGCACACGAGCCCGCACCGTGGTCCCCCGACGCCGTCGGCGTGGGGGGACCACGGCGTTTCCGGGACGCGGTCTCACGAGCCGAACTCGCGGACCGCCTCGTAGTACAGGCTCGCGGTGGCCCGGCACAGCGAACGCGAACCGCACAGGGTGTTCATGTCGTCGCGGAACCGGTTGTCGATCCGCAGGCGGGCGTCCTCGGTGAACCGGTTCTGGGCCTTGTAGTTGCGGTAGCCGAAGTCGTGGCGCCAGCACGCCTTCGTGAAGTCGTAGCCGAACGGGGCGTCGGGGGCGTTCGAGCAGCCGTCGCTCGACCAGTCGACGTCCGCGGGGCGGTCGGCCGAGGCGCGGATCGCGACGAACGACGGCAGCGTCTCGGTGAACAGCAGCCGGTCGGTGGTCGCGACCGCGTCCCGCGGGGCCGCGGCGGCCGGTGCGGGGGCGAGGGCGAGGGCGAGTGAGCCGGCGATCGCCGCGGCGGTGGCGGCGACGCGCGGTGCGGGGGATGCGGTACGTGTCGGCATGAGCCCGGAGAGTAGCGCCCGAACGGACGTACCGGAGACCGCCGAACGGGCGGCGTACGCTGGCCCCCGTGAAGGTCATCAGCGTCGTCGGCGCGCGCCCCCAGTTCGTGAAACTCGCTCCCGTGGCCGAGGCGTTCCGCGCGAGCGGATATGAACACCGCATCGTCCACACCGGGCAGCACTACGACGCGGACCTGTCCGACGTGTTCTTCGCCGACCTGCGGATCCCCGCGCCGGACGTGCACCTCGGCATCGGCTCCGGCGGCCACGGCGCCCAGACCGGGGCGATGCTCGCCGCGCTCGACGACGTCCTCACCGAAGGCACGCCGCCCGACTGGGTCCTGGTGTACGGCGACACCAACTCGACGCTCGCGGCGGCCCTTTCGGCGGTCAAGCTGCACCTGCCGCTCGCCCATCTGGAGGCGGGGCTGCGCTCGTACAACAGGGTCATGCCCGAGGAGCACAACCGCGTGCTGACCGACCACGCGGCGGATCTCCTGCTGGCCCCCACCGAGTTGGCGGTACGCAACCTCACCGGCGAAGGCCTCGCGGCACGCACGCTGATGGTCGGCGACGTCATGACCGACATCCTGCTGCGCGTCCGCGCCGCGGTCGCCGACCGGCCGTTCCGGCTCCCCGGCGAGGACCACGACCCGGCCGTGCCGGGCGACGGCCCCGACGGGCCGGGATACCTGCTGGCGACCGTGCACCGCGCGGAGAACACCGACGACCCCAAGCGCCTGCGCGCGATCGTCGAGGGGCTGGCCGCGCTGCCGCTGCCGGTGCTGCTGCTGGCCCATCCCCGTTTGCGGGCCAAGGCGGAGGCGGCCGGGATCGACCTCACCGCGGGGGCGCTGCGGGTCGCGCGGCCCCTGCCCTACCCGGAGATGGTGCGCGCGGTGCTCGGGTCGAGCGGGGTCGTCACGGACTCGGGCGGCCTCCAGAAAGAGGTTTTCCTGCTGCGGCGCCCGTGCACGACGCTGCGTACCGAGACCGAGTGGCCGGAGACCCTGGAAGGCGGCTGGAACCACCTGTGCGCCGACCCCGCGGACCTCGTCGGCGCGGTGCTGCGGGAGAGCCCGACACCGGTGGAGGGGCACCCGTACGGGGACGGCCACGCGGCCGAGAAGGTTGTTGCGGCACTGGCCGAGCGGGCCTGATCCCCAGCGGCCCGCTCGGGACGGGGTGCGGTCGGCTGTGCCGCCGGCTTCGCGTGTCGGCGGGTGGGGGAGGGCGGATGGGGGCTGTGCGGTGTCGTATGGCGGACATCGGCTCTGCTGTGTCACGGGGCGGCGACCGACCCCGCTGTGCTGGATGGCGGCCACCGACTCCGCTGTGCTGGATGGCGGCCACCGACTCCGCTGTGCTGGATGGCGGCCACCGACTCCGCTGTGCTGTATTGCGGCCACCGACTCCGCTGTGCTGTATTGCGGCCACCGACTCCGCGGGTGATTTCCGGCCGGTAGGCTGGCCGCGCGACCGGCAACGGCGCCGGACGGCCGGCGGATGTCCCGGGTCGCAGCACTTGCCGCATCTGGATCACCGGCGGACCGCCGCCGGGCCACCGTCGACCGAAGGTTTGCGCATCGTGAAGATCTGTGTCGTCGCGCTCGGGAAGATCGGCCTCCCGCTTGCCGTGCAGTTCGCGGCCAAAGGGCATGAGGTCGTCGGCGCCGACGTCAACGCCGCCGCGGTCGACCTGGTCAACCGGGGCGTCGAGCCGTTCCCGGGGGAGGCGGAGCTCGACGTGCGGCTCCGTGACGTGGTCGCCTCCGGAGCGCTGCGCGCGACGACGGACACGACGGCCGCGGTCGCCGAGAGCGACTACGTTGTCGTGGTCGTCCCGGTCGTCGTCGACGCCGAGGCCCGCCCCGACTTCCGCGCCATGGACGCCGCGACCGCCGCGATCGCCGCCGGGCTGCGTCCCGGCACGCTGGTCTCGTACGAGACGACGCTGCCGGTGCACACCACCCGCGAGCGCTTCCTCACGCAGTTGGAGGACGCGTCCGGGCTGTCCTGCGGCACCGACTTCCTCCTGTGCCACAGCCCCGAACGCGTGCTCACCGGCCGGGTCTTCGCGGATCTGCGCCGCTACCCCAAGCTCGTGGGCGGCGTCGACGAGGTGAGTGCCAAGAAGGCGGTCCAGTTCTACGAGGCGGTCCTCGACTTCGACGAGCGCCCCGACCTCGTGCGCGGCAACGGCGTGTGGGACCTGGGCAGTGCGGAGGCGGCCGAGCTGGCGAAGCTGGCGGAGACGACGTACCGCGACGTCAACATCGGCCTCGCGAACCAGTTCGCGCGCTTCGCGGACTCGGTCGGCATCGACATCCACGCGGTCATCGAGGCGTCCAACTCGCAGCCGTACAGCCACATTCACCGGCCCGGCATCGCCGTCGGCGGGCACTGCATCCCGGTCTATCCGCGCTTCTACGCGTTCAACGACCCCGATGCCACGATCGTGAAGGCCGCGCGCACCACCAACGCCGGTATGCCCGGGTATGCCGTCGGGCTGCTCGACGGCGTGCTGTCGCGCGACGGCGGCGCGGGGCTGCGCGGCGCGCGGGTCGCGGTGCTCGGCGTCACCTACCGCGGAGGCGTCAAGGAGACGGCGTTCTCGGGGGTCTTCCCCGTCGTGGAGGCCCTGCGCGCGGCCGGCGCGGAGGCGCTGGTCAGCGACCCGCTGTACACCGACGAGGAGATCACCGCGCTGGGCCTGACGCCGTACCGCGACGGTGACGGGGTCGACGCGGTCGTCGTGCAGAGCGACCACGCCGAGTACCGCACGCTGGCGGCCGACCGGTTCCCGGGAGTCCGGGCCCTGGTGGACGGACGGCGTGTGACCGACCCCGACCTGTGGGCGGGCGTCGTACGCCGCACCATCGGCGGCGGCGACCAGCAGCGGGCACAGGTGTGAAGTCCAGGCTCGGCAAGGTCCACCTCGGCAAGCTCATCGCGGGCTGCGGGGCGGCGGTGCTGGTCGCGGTGCTGGGTGTGGTGGCCGTGCAGGCCGAGGAAGTCTCGTCCTGCTGGAGCGACTTCGACGGCCTCACCGACAAGAAGGTGTTCCCCGACGCGTACACCGTGCGTCTCATCGACACCTACGACGACCCCGCGCTGCGTGCCGCGCAACGCGACCCCGCCTACCGGGAGGCGACCGCTTTCGGCGGTGACTCGGCGATCGGCGGGCCCGTGTGGACCATCGCGAACCAAGGTCCCAACCCCGTCCTGACGGACCAACTGGGCCTGTTGACCGCGCGGGGCGGCGCCGACCCCGGCGACCTCGCGATGTACGAGGGCCGCAACGGCAAGCGCCACTGGATGCGCGCCGCCAACGCCCCTGCCGGTTACTTCATGAAGAACCTGCGGGCCCTGACCTTCGTCCCGCAGCCCGGCGGCACGACGAACGTCATCGGCGCGGACGCACGGTCGGGGTACCTCCAGTGGTGCCAGTCCGTCCCGCTCCGGCCGACGGCCTCGGCGGACGGCGACTCCGGCTGGGTCACCGCCACGACCGGCAACGGCCGTACGGTGCTGCTCGTCGGGCAGCCCAAGGGGGCCGCGGCGGGTACCTCCGCGATCGCCTACCAGGACGTCGTGACCGGCAAGGTGACGCGGCGCTGGAACGTCCAGGGCGCCTGGACCGACGTGGCCGCCGACGGCAAGCTCGTGTACGCCGCGGCCCCCGGCGCGGTCGCGGCCTACCGGCCCGGTGTCGCCGAGCCCGTCTGGCGGACGGAACTCCCCGGCGGCGCGGGCACCGTCGACTTCGCCTCGGTCGCGAACGGCCGCGTCCTGGTCGCCTCCCGTCCCGAGGCCGGCGGCCCCGGCACGCTGACCGCCCTGGACACCGCGGGCGGGGCATTGTGGACGCTCGACACCGCGGAGCCCGAAGGCGCCCTCCCCACCGGCGATCTGGTGCTCGTCCGCGAGAACCGCGGCGGTGCCGACGGCGTCGCCGCCTACCGCGCCGATAACGGAACTCCCGTGTGGTTCACGCCCGTTCCCGGGCTGAAGCGCCTCGCCGACGGCGGCACCGACGGCACGCTCCTCTACCTTCCCGGCGAAACCGGCCCCCGCGTCCTGCGCGTGGCCGACGGCACCGCCCAGCCCACCACGCTCACGACGCCGGCCGACCGCGTCTTCGTGAGCGGCCAACGGGTCATCGTGCAACACACCGCGAGCCCCGAACTGGCCTGGACGATCGCCTACACCACGCCCTCGGCCGCGGGCGAGGCCGACACCGCCACGGACCCGCGCGAACGGTGAGGCCGGGGAACGCTCCCCGGCCGCCCGTCACTTCGCCCGCGCGGTGACCCGCGCGCCCCTCACTTCGAGTACTTGGTCTTGATACACGAGTCGTTGTCGGCCGTGTTCAGCTTGATGTCCTCGGCCTTCGGCGGCGCGACCGTCGCCGTCGGCGCGGGGGCGGGAGCCGAACCGCCCGACGACGCCTTGCCCGACGACCCGGTGCCGGCGGAGTCGGCTCCGTCCTTGAGGCCCGGGAAGTCCAGGCCGATCACCAACTGCAACTTGGTTCCGGCCTTGGAGCTTTCGTCGAGCGCGGTCTCCGGCAGGCCCACGGCGGCGGCGAGTTGCCTGGCCGCGTCGAGTTGGCCCGTCGGATAGGTGATCGAGCTGTTGGCCTGCTGGCTGCCTCCGGTCTTGTCGACCGACGCCTTGTACTTCGCGGCGAGCAGCTTGTCGACGACCTCCTGGGCCTTCGGAACCTGCGTGCTGTTGCGTACCGAGACGGAGATCGTCGCCGGGTCGATCGTCGGCGCCGCCGGTGCGGCCGGCGCGGGAGCGGAACTCGCGGCCGGCGGAGCGGCCCCGGGATCGCCCTTGGTCAGCGGCGTGTCGTTGCGGACCGTGGCCCACAGGTTGGTGGCCTGGGGTTCGATCGCCTGCACGTGGACCTTCGGGTTCTCCTCCGGTACGTCCATGACCGGCAGCGTGGTGAAGGCCATGCGTTTCTCGGGGACCTTCTTGATCTCGTTGCCGAGCGACACCAACTTCTCGATGCGGCCGAGGCCTTCGTCGACCGTGATGTTGCCGGTGGCGGCCTGCGCGATCTGGAAGACGGCGGCCGGGTCCTTCCACGTCGCACTGGTCTTGATCTCGCGGGCCAACGCCATCAGGAACGACTTCTGCGCCTCGATGCGGGCCAGGTCGCTCTCGCCGTAGAAGCCGTGGCGGGCGCGAAGGAAGCTCAGGGCGTCCTCGCCCTGGAGGTTGTGCGGTCCCGCCGCGAGGTCGAGGCCGGTGCCCCTGCCGGGCCCCTTGGGGTCGTACAACCGGTCGCACAGCACGATGTCGACGCCGCCGACCGCTTTCGTCATCTGCTTGACGCCGTTGAAGTCGATCATCATCCAGTGGTCGATACGCACGCCGAGCATGCGTTCGACGGTCGCCACGGTGCAGGGAGGCCCGCCCGGCTCGATCATCGTGGTGTTGAACGCCACGTGTTCCTGGGCGGGCTGCGTCCCCTTGTCGTGCTTGCACGACGGCCGGTCGACGAACATGTCGCGCGGGATGCTCACCACCGACGCGTTCGAGCGGTCCGCCGAGAGGTGCAGGAGCAGCGTGGTGTCGGCGCGTCCCGGCTCGTCGTCGTTGCCGTAGCCGGTGTTCCCCTTGCCGACGCGGCTGTCCGAGCCGATCAGCAGCACGTTCATCTGCCGGCGGCCCTGCTCGTCCTCGCCGGCCGCCCCGACATCGCTGTTGCCGCTGCGGTCGCCGGTCTTGATGCGGCTGTTGAGGTATTCGTAATACCCGTACGCGGCGCCCACGATCACGACGAACAGCCCGGCCAGGGAGAGGGCGATCCACTTGAGCCGCTTCTTGGCCTTGCCGGATTTGCCGTTCTTGCCCGGGCGCGTCGCCGGCTGTGTGGTCCGGCGTCTGGGCGCCGGAACCGGTGACCGCTCGGGGGACCGCGTCGGGGAGGGCACCGCGAGGGCCGTCCCCGGGGTCGGAGCGGCCTCGGCGGCGTTCGCCGCGGCCAGTTCCTCCGGCGTGCGCATCCGGTACGCGCCGGTGTCCGGGTCCAGGACCCAGAGATCGGCGACGTCCGCGTCGTCCATGCCGCCGAGTCCGTCTCCCGAGCCCGCCCCCGAGGCTCCGGACGCGGCCCCGGAATTGCGCCCGCCGTACGCGTCATGTGCGTCGTGCGAGCGCCCGTGCCCCGATGCCATGCCGTGCGTACCTCCGGCGTGTGGTGATGTGCGGGTGTACGGCGGCGATGCAACTGCCGTGACCGGGCAGGATCTTCTCCGCCACTACATCTTCTACTTCTTGGAGTTCGTGGGAATGCACGCTTCGTTGTCGGCGGTGTTCAGCTTGAGGTCTGCCGCCGGGGGCACCTCGACAACGGGCGGAGTGGTGGCCGCCGGGGCTCCCGCCGCACTGGATTGCGGCGCCGAACCCGCGTTGCCCGCACCCGCGATCGGCGCGTCGGGCGTGTCGAGGTTCGGGAAGTCCGAGCCGATGATGAGTTCGAATGTGCTTGTCCCTGAGGTGCTTTCCTCTATCGCCAGATCGGATATACCTACCACGGCGGCCAGTTGCCGCGCCGCGTCGGCCTTGCCTTGGGGATACCGGATGAGGCTGTTGTCGCGTGTTCCGGTTGTCGCCGCCTCCGACTTGGCCTTGTAGCCGAGCGTACCGAGTTGCTCCACGACGTACTTGCCCTTGGTGGCGTCCGTGGTGTTGACGACGTTCACCTTCATGGTCGCGGGATCCACGGGAGCGGGCGCGGGTGCCGGAGGCGCCTCCGGTGCCGCGGGTGCGGGCGGTGCCGACGAGGCGGGCGTCGTCGCGGGGTTGCCCTTGGTGATGGCCGTGTCGGTGCGCAGGGCCTCCCACAGCTTGGTGGCGTCCGGCTGGCGCTGCTGCACCCACGCGTCCGGGTTCCCGGGGTAGGGCTCGTTGGGGAGCGTGGTGAAGGCCATGCGCTCCTCGGGGACCTTCTTGATCTCGTTGCCCAGCGACGCGAGCTTGTCGATCGTCCCGAGGCCGCGGTCGACCTGGAGGTTCCCGGTGGCGGCCTGCGCGATGTCGAAGACCGCCTTGGGATTGCTCCACTTCGCGTTGCCCTTGATCTCCCGGGCCAGGGCCATGAGGAAGCTCTTCTGCGCCTCGATGCGGGCCAGGTCGCTGCCGTCGCCGAACGCGTGCCGGGCGCGGACGAACTGCAGCGCGTCGTTGCCCTGCAGGCGCTGCGGGCCGGCGTTGAGCTTGAGGCCCGTGCCGCCCTGCTTGTTCGGCAGCACGGGGTCGTTGATCGGCCCGCACAGGTTGATCGGGACGCCGCCGACGGCCTTGGTCATCTCCTTGACGCCGTTGAAGTCGATGAGCAGGTAGTGGTCGACCTGGACGCCGAGCATGCGCTCGACCGTGGCCACCGTGCACGGCGCCCCCGGCGGCGTCGCCAGGGTGCTGTTGAACTGGACCTTCTGCGTGGACGCCGGGTGCACCTTGTCGTCGTCGTACTTGCACGCCGGGCGGTCCACCATCGTGTCGCGCGGGATGCTGACCATCGTGGCGTTCGAGCGGTCGGCGGACAGGTGCATGAGGATCGTGCTGTCGGCCAGGCCCTCGTGTCCGGGCTCGCCGCCCACCTGGTTGCCCTTGCCGACGCGCGTGTCCGACCCGATCAGCAGGATGTTGAGCGGCGTGCGCCCGAACTCGTCGGCCGCGGACGGCGGCACCTCGTTCGCGGCGCTGCGGTCCGTCTTCTTGATACGGCTGTTGAGGTACATGTAGTAGCCGTACGCGCCCGCGACGATCACCACGAGCAGCCCCGCGAGCGAGATCGCCGTCCACTTGAGGCGCTTCTTCGCCTTGCTCGGCCCCTTCGGCGCCCGGCGGCCGGTGCGCGACGGCGCGGGGCGGGCCGGGTCGGCCTCCGGGCTGGTGCGCGGCGGGGCGACGGTACGGCTGACGGCCTGCGAGCGTCCGGTTCCGCTTCGGGCGCCGCCGTCACGTATCGCGGGCAGGCGGTCCGAGCCGCCGCGGGACTGCGCGGGCGGCCCGGGCGGTGGGGGCGAACCGGCGGACGGCGCCTCGCCGCCCGCGTCCGGGGCGCGCAACCGATAGCTGCCGGTGCTCGGGTCCATCACCCAGAGATCGGCCACGTCGGCGTCGTTCAGCGCGTTGAGGTCGTTGTCGCCCGGTCCCCCACGCCCGGGAGCGTTGCCCGCGTTCATGACCCGCTTCTCCTCCCGGTTTGCTGCCCTGTGGTGGCCGACGATTCGGCTGTGTCGATGGCGGCCGACTATGTGGGGCGGCCGACGACTCCGCTGTGTCTCCGGCGGCCACCGACTCCGCTGTATCCATGGCGGCCACCGACTCCGCTGTTGTGATTCGACGTGTGATTCCGGCCGTGTCCCGGTCCGTCGGTGTATCTCGCGTATACGTGTGACGTGCGCGCGAAAATGCCACCCTAGCGGGCAAGTTCGCGTTGTCGTGCGGCTGTCCTGAAACCTGCCTTATCAAGATTGGGGCGATTTGTTGGAAGATCACCCATTTCTGTTCCCGGGTGATCGCGGGGAGGTCGGTCCCTGTCCGGTTCTCGACGTCAAGAGCACACGTCCTGTTCGACGGTTCGGCCGGTGACCGTCACGATCGGCCCGTCCGGCAGATCCGGAGGCGCACTCGCCGTGGCGCTCGGTGACGGTGTGCCGGACGACGGGGCGGTCGAAGTCCCCGACGCCGAAGCCGACCCCGAAGCACCCGCCGTGGCCCCGGCCGACGGCGACGCGTGGGCCGCGGTGTCGGAGGCGGCCGGTCCGGTGGCACCCTCGGGAGAGTTCGTCGACGAGGCCCCCGCGTTCGGCCGCACCGTCGCGGCGTCGTCCGCGGGATGCCCGCTCGCCCCCGCCGACGGCTTGGCCGTGGCCGGCCCGCGGTCCGCGCCGGCCGTCCCCGCGGCGGTCGCCCCCGGTGCGGGCGACATCGAACTCCCGGACACATCAGGCAGGTTCGCCTGGTCGATGGCGACGCTTCCGCCGCCTTCGACCTCGGTTCCGGGCGCCGTCTTGGCGACCGCGACGCGGTCGTACCTGATCGCGGTGAACAACGCGTCCGCGTTCGGCTGCACCAACTCGTCGCGGTTGGTGTCATACCGGTACGGCTGCCGCGGCACGGTGAGGAACGCCGACTGGTCCGACGGTATGTCGGACACGCTCGCGGAGAGTTTCCGCAGTTCGTCCAGCGAGTCCAGACCCGGGTCGGCGGTGATGGACCGCGTTCCGGCGTCCAGCAGTTGGATCAGTTTCACCGGGTTGAACAGCACCCCGTTGGACTGCACCTTGTGCATCAGCGAGGCGAGGAAGCGCTGTTGGCGCACCATGCGCTGGGTGTCGCTGCCGTCCCCGAGGTCATGCCGCGCCCGGACGAACGCCAGGGCCTGCTCGCCGTTCAACTTCTGCTGCCCGGCGTCCAGATCCAGGTGCGCGTCGTCGTCGTGCAGCGGCTCGGACAGGCACACGTCCACGCCGTCGACCGCGTCGACCATCTGCTTGAAGCCGGTGAAGTCGATGACGATGTGGTGGTCGATCTGCACCTGCGTCATGAGTTCGACGGTCTTGATCGTGCACGCCGAGCCGCCGATCTCGAACGCGTGGTTGAACTGGTCCCGGTAGGCCCGCGAGGTGGAGCCGTCGTCGCGCACGCACGAGGGTATCTGCACCATCAGATCGCGCGGGATGCTTACCGCGACCGAGCTTTTCCGGTCGGCGGCCAGGTGCAGAAGGATCGTCGTGTCCGACCGCTTGGTGCCCTCGCCGACGTCGCCGTACTGCTTGTTGGCCCCGGTCCGGTCGTCCGAGCCCATGAGCAGGATGTTGACCGCGCCGTGCGCCTCCGGCATCACCGGGGGCCGCGACGGACCGATCTTCTCGGCGACCGGCTCGCTGGTGATCTGGCCGTCGAGCCGCTGGTAGAGGACGTACGCACTGACCGCGGCCGAGGCCGATATGACGGTCATCGTGACGGCCATGCTGGTGAGTATGCGCCGCCATCGCCGCCGGCGGCGGGTGGCCCGTCGGCGCGGGACGGGCTTCGCCGCGGCGAGGCCCCGGGGCGTATCGGCCACGGCCGCCGGGGCGATCTCGTCCTCCTCGGAGGCGACCGGCTCCGGCTCGGACACCGCCGCCGCGTCCGCGGGGCTGTCCGCCGCCGCGCCCGCCGGGACCGCGGCGTCGTCGACGCCGACCGTCTCGGCCGTGTCCTCCGTGGCCTCCGCGTCCGCCAGGGCTTCCCGGTTCTCCGGGTGCGGCGCGTCCTCCGGTACGGAAGCCTCGTCGTCCGGGCCGGTGGCGGCGGCGGTCGCTGCATCCGACACACCGTCACCATCCGTGGTGTCACCGGATGATGACGCGGTGTCACTCTCCTCGTGGGCATCCTGCGGAGCGTTCGCCCCCGCTGTTGTCGCGTCGTTGTGCGGTGCGGCGGCCGGCGAGGGCTCCGAAGCGGCCGTCGGCGACGCCGGGCCCGCCGCGTCCGGAGCCGACGCCGGCCCCGGATCCGGGACGGGACCCGGCGTGCTCTGGTCCTTCTCGCCATTACGCACGAATTTCCGCTCTCTGCCACGAGACATGGACCGGCTTCCGCATTCGGCTGCGCGCAGCGGCGAAGTCCTGGTAGCCGGTGTCCAGATAGACGTACCTGCCCGAGAGCAAGTTGCATCTTGCGGGTTGCTTGTGGCCCAAGTCACACAAGCTTGCGGCGTAAGGCAGTTGATGAGGCTTTTAGTGGGTTTTTTGGCGCGGTGCTATGCCCTGCTTGATCAGGCTTTGTCGATGAAGACGCATGTCGTCGGCCGGGGGGCGTCGTCCACCCGGGGCGGCGTCCGCCGACGCGCGAAATCAGCCGTCCTCGCCGGTGATCGTCCGCGTGACACGCTCGGTCGCGACGCGCCGCTCCAGCACCGAGGCGTCGGCGCGGTCGAGATTCCGGCACAACACCACCGGCACGCCCGCCGCGAGCGGGGCCAGCAGCCCCGCCCGGAGCCCGTCCGCGCGCGTGAGCGGCAGCGCCGAAAGCAGCCGGTCCCCGGCGGACAAACCCCACGTCGCCGCGGCGTTCGCACCCCATTCGGCCAACTCCGAGGCCGTGTACGTCCGGCCGTCCGACTCCCACGCCGGGGCATCGGGGCGGGGCGCGACATAAGGGACGAACCGGTCTCCGTGTCCGGCGACTTCCGCCGCGTAGTCGAGGAACCCGGCGGGCGGCTTCGGGAACCGCGCGCCCATCGGCCGCAACGCGAGCGCGACCCGCTCCCCGGCCCCCGCGCGGGCCTCCTCCAGTGTGTCCGGCCCCGAGACCACGAGGTCCGCGCCCGAGACCCCGCCGCCCGGCACCACCACAAGACCCACCGACCAACACGCCATCAGCCACACCTGGGTCTGCCAGTGCGTCGGCAGAAACAGCGCGACCCGCTGCCCCGGCTCCGCGGACAGGTCGTCCTGGAGGAGGTTCGCGGTCTTGCTCACCCAGTTGTCGAACGTCGCGACGGACAACTCGACGCGCTCACCGGTCGCGTCGTCGTGGAAGGTCGTGAACGGCCGCGTGGCATCGCTCGCCATCGCGGCCCGCAGAAGCGTGACGGGGGTTTCGGGCATGGGGGCAACTGTACGGATACCGGAGGGACAGGGCGGAGTCGGTGGCCGCCGAAGCTGCAGAGCGGAGTCGGTGGCGGCCGTCCTGCAGAGCGGAGTCGGTGGCCGCCATCCCGTACGCCGTCGGCGCCGGCCCAGTCCGACCCGCTCCGAACCCGCGTTCCGACGCGGGGGCGGTTCGCCCGATCGTGGGCCGTCACGGGCGTTCCGTCCGACCACCGGCCGCGCCGGTGCTACCGTACGCCCGTTCGAGTGGCCCGACGTGAGGAGAGTGCGCGGTGGAACTGACGCGCACCTGGCGTCCGCCATACGCACTCGACCTGCGCCTGACACTCGGTCAACTCCAGCGCGGCAAGAGCGATCCGACGTACCGCGTCGCCGCCGACGGCGCGGTCTGGCGCAGCGCGCTCACCCCGGACGGCCCGTGCACGCTCCGCGTCAGCGCCCGCCGCGGCACCGGCGAGGTCACCGGTCGAGCCTGGGGCCCGGGTGCCGCGTGGCAGCTCGACCGCTTCCCGGAACTGCTCGGCTCCGGCGACGACCCGGACGGTTTCCCCGCACACCGCCACCCGCTCCTCCACGACGAGTTCCGCCGCCGCCCCGGGCTGCGGATGCCGCGGACGGGCCTGGTCATGGCGGCACTCATCCCGTCCGTGCTGGAGCAGAAGGTCACCACGATCGAGGCGCGCCGGGCCTTCCGCATGCTCGTCCACCGGCACGGCACCCCGGCGCCCGGACCCGCGCCCGACGACCTCCGCGTCATCCCCGACACCGCCGGCTGGGCGCGCATCCCGACGTGGGACTGGCACCAAGCGGGGGTCGACCACAAGCGCTCGCGCACCTTGATGGAGGCGCTGCGCGTCGCCGGGGCCCTCGAACGCACCGCGCGGCAGCCCAACGCCGAGGCCTCGCGCCTGCTGAAACTCGTCCCGGGCATCGGCGTCTGGACCACCGCCGAGACGATGCAGCGCTCACACGGCGACGCCGACGCCCTCTCCGTCGGTGACCTCCATCTGTGCGGACAGGTCGCGCACGCCCTCACCGGCGCTCCCGGCGACGACGCCCGCATGCTCGAACTCCTGGAGCCCTTCCGGGGCCACCGCCACCGCGCCGCGCTGCTGATCCGCATGTCGGGCGTCCGCGTACCACGCCGCGCGCCGCGCTTCGCGCCCCGGGATTTCAGCCGGATCTGACGCGGGCGGCGGGCGACGCCGGTCGACCGGATGGGCGGCCGTCGATTCGGCCCGCGACACGTGGCCGCCACGGGCTCAGCTCGCGCTGAACGGCGGCCACCGACTCCGCTGTACAGATGGCGGCCACCGACTCCGCTGGTTGTCACCTCACCACAACGACGTCGTCGATCGTGCGTGCCGGTCGGTCGCGCGGAGGTTCGGCGGGGTGGCCGATCGCGATCGCGCCCATCGGGTCCCAGGAATCCGGCAGGTCCAGGGTCGACCGCACGGTGTCGCGGCAGAACATGGTCGAGCTGACCCACGCGGAGCCGAGCCCTTCGGTGGTCAGCGCGATGAGGAAGTTCTGGACGGCCGCGCCCGCCGAGACCACGAACATCTCGCGCTCCGCGGCGGCGCGCTTCGCGTCCGGATACGCGTGCGCGCCCTCGGTGACCAGGCACGGAACCGCGAGGCAAGGCGCCCCGCGCAGCAGGTCGCCGCGTGCGACCCGGCGCGTGACCGCGGCGTCGTCGAACCCGTCCGCCCGCAGGTCGCGGATCCACGCGTCCCGCATCGCGTCGAGCAACTCCGCACGCGCGGACGGCGATTCGAGCAGCACGAAGCGCCACGGAACGGTGTGGTGCGGTGCCGGCGCGGTGATCGCCGCGCCGACCGCACGCCGTACCGCGTCGGGGTCGACCGGGTCGGACGCGAACGCGCGGATCGTCCGCCGCGCCGCGACCGCCTGGGCCGCCCCCTCGCGTAGCGCGTCGTCGGTGCCCAGCCGGAACATGTCCTCCGCCGAGGAACGCACCAGCGGACGGACACCCTCGCCGTCGCCGTCGGTGACCAGATGCCCGAGCCCCCGCACGACGGCGACCGGAACCGCCCCGGCCTTGCCCTTGACCAGCTCGGCCGCGGACGCGAGTTCGTCGACGACCGCGGTCACGGTCACCGCGAGTTCGTTGCCGTGCGTATCGGACCGGCCCCGGTGGTCGTCGAGCGCGTCCAGGCCGGCGACGCCGATCGCGACGTCGGTCAGCCCCATGCGCCACGGCCGGCCGAAGGTGTCCGAGACGACGACACCGACGCGGCACGACGTCCGCGCGGCGAGCGAGGCGCGCAGCGCGCGGGCCGAGGCGTCCGAGTCCTCCGGCAGCAGAAGCAGCGTCCCCGGTTCGGTGTTGGACGCGTCCACACCGGCCGCGGCCATCACGAACCCGTGCCGGGTCTCGACGATGCGCGTGTCGCCGCGCCGCGCGACGACGCGTACCGCCTCGGCGTCGATCACCTTGTCGCGGTCGACCCCGCGCAGCAGACGGCCTTCGGCCTTGCTGACGATCTTGGACGTGACCACGAGGATGTCCCCGTCGCGCAACCCGGGCCCGGCCGCCACGGCGTCGGCGATCAGCTCCCCGAGATCGTCGCCCTCGCGGACCTCCGGGATGCCCGGTATGCCCAGCACCTCATAGCCGCGCGGCGGGGTCATGCGCCGCCCTCCACCCGTACTTCGGCCGCCATCGCGAGCGCGGCCCGCGCCATCTCGGCGGTCGCCTCCACGTCGGTCATCAGCAGCGGGATCGCGCGGCACGCGATGCCGGCCTCCTCGACCGCCGGGACCGCGTCGGCGTCACCGGAGTCCACGAGCCAGCCGTCGAGCAGCCCCGGGCCGTAGTGCCGGGCGACCGCCGCGGCCGAGGTCTCCACACCCACCGCCGCCAGCACCTTGTCGGCCATGCCGCGCACCGGCGCGCCGCCGATGATCGGCGACAGGCCGACCACGGGTGCCTCGGCCTCGACGAGCGCGTCGCGGATGCCGGGCACGGCCAGGATCGTGCCGATGCTCACGACCGGGTTCGACGGCGGGAACAGGATCACGTCGGCCTCGGCGATCGCGCCCAGCACGCCCGGCGCCGGCTTGGCCTCCTCGATCCCGACGGGGACGATCGCGTGCGCGGTGGGTTCGGCGCGCAGCTTCACCCAGTACTCCTGGAAGTGGATCGCCCGCCGGGCCCCCGGGTGCTCCGCCGCGGCGGGGCCGCCGAGATCCGCGGTGTCGACGACCACGTGCGTCTCGACGCGGTCGTCCGACATCGGGATCAGGCGCACTCCCGGCTTCCACCGCGCGCACAACGCCTCGGTCACCGCACTCAGCGGATACCCGGCGCCCATCATCTGGGTGCGCACGATGTGCGTCGCGTAGTCGCGGTCGCCGAGCCCGAACCACGTGGGCTCGACGCCGTACGCCGCCATCTCGTCGCGGATGCTCCACGTCTCGTCGCGGCGCCCCCAGCCCTGTTCCTCGTTGATGCCCTCGCCCAGCGTGTACATCACGGTGTCGAGGTCCGGGCACACCTTGAGTCCGAACAGGTGGATGTCGTCGCCGGTGTTGCCGACGACGGTGATGTCCGCCTGGGGTTCCGCCGCCTTGAGGCCCCGCAGGAACCGGGCTCCGCCGATTCCGCCGGCCAGTACCACGATGCGCATGCGCCCCAGTCTCGCAGGCACGCGGCGCCCGGAGGCCCGGTGGGGCGGACGGATTGCTTCCGGATGCCGCCCGGGGACCTCACGTGTCGACCGGCAGCCCCGCGGCCCGCCACGCCTGGAAGCCGCCGATCACGTCCGTCGCCCGGACGAGCCCGAGGTCGAGCAGCGACACGGCGGCGAGGCTGGACGCGTAGCCCTCGTCGCACAGCACGATGACGCGTGCGTCGAAACCGGTGGCCTCCGGCAGCCGGGCGTCGCCTTCGGGGTCGAACCGCCATTCCAGGTGGTTGCGCTCGACGATCAGGGCCCCCGGGATGAGGCCGTCCGCCGCGCGCTGGCCCGCGTTCCGGGTGTCGACGAGCACGGCTCCGGCGGCGGCCTCGGCGAAGGCCTCTTGCGGTGTGATGCGGATGAGGCGCGACCGCGCGGACGCCAGCATCCGGTCCACGCTCGTCGTCCGCGCCGCTCCCGGCGCGGCGGGGTGCACCGGTATGCCGCCGTGTCCGTCTTCCGTCCCGCGGCCGGCCGCCCCGCTCACCAGTGCTCCCCGGAACGCTCCACCCGCAGGTGCGGCAGCGGGACCTCGTCGGGGCGGTCCTGGGCCCCGGTGTGGTCGTACATGTTCATCGTCGTCAGGCGCGGCGCGTACACGTGCACGCTCACCGCGGGCTCGGTGCCCATGTTGGTGACCTCGTGCACGTAGGTGGCGCCGAACGCGCGCGTGGTGCCCGCGCCGAGCACCCGCTCGCGGGCTCCGGCCCGGCGCAACGGCGAGACGACGAGCGAGAGTTCGTGGAGTTCGCCGGAGACGACGGTGAAGACGCCGGACGAACCGCCGTGGTCGTGCAGCCCGGTGCCCTGGCCCGGGAGCCAGCTCAGCAGCCAGACCTCGTGGTCGTCGGCGGAGTGCAGGAGCCGGTACCAGCGGGACACCGGGTCGTACCGGACGGTGTCGAGCGAGGCCGCGACCTCGGCGGCGTGCCTCGCGGCGAGAGCGGCGAGCCGGGCGACCGTCACGGTGGTGACGGGGGCCGGCTGGACGGCCAGATGCGGGGGTGCGGCGAGCGGGTCGCCGGCGACCGTGATGTCACTGGACATGCGCGGAAGGTCCTCGGAAGCTGCTGGTGTGACGGGCGGGCCCGTCGACGGGTTCGGACGGAGACCGGGGCCGCACGAGACTGTCGTGCGGGGGTGCGGGAGAGGTCTGCCGGGTGCGAGCGGCGCGGGGGCGGTCGGCGTAGGGCCGGGGACGTCACCGCGGATTCGCGCCGGGGAGGTGGGCCGGAGGTGCCTCGCCCCCGGAGCCCGCGTGCGCGGGAGGGAGCGGGGAAGCCGGCCTCAGCCGAGGCGGTGCCGACGCGTGGTCGGCGCTCTCAACACGGCAGACAGCGGCAACCCGGACAGCTTTGACAGCTGCGACGGCTGCGGCAGCGGCAACACAGCGCAGCGTCGGCCTCACGGATGTCGGCGGGGCGACTCCGGAGCGGCATGCGGTGTGCTGGCATGTCGAAAAGGACACCCGCAATCGGGCCCGTCTGTCAACTCGGGCATGGGTCGACCGAGTGAGGGCAGACGTGTCCTTCGCCGGAACGGGTGATGCGAAAGCGGGGAGAGGTTCGAAAGACGGGGGCCAGGGGAGTGATTTCGTGACATGTCGCCTGGCGAGTCCGCCCCGGCGTGTGTGACCTGTGATGTCGGTCATTCCCGTGGGATTTTCGCGCTGAGCCGGGAACCCTGGCGAGCATCCGGCACGTAGGTCCATTACGAGTCGGCATCGGGCGGGTTGGACCGGATGATGCCGTTGCGGCCCGGGCCGAGGGTCACCCGCCATATGGGGCACGAGGGTTGATTGATATGTCCGAGTTTGTTGGGATACCTTCCAACTCGCGCGATGGTGTGCTCCCGGCGGGTGAATCCAAGTCCCAATAGCAGAGCTTGGCTTGACGGGACAGTAATGACGCGCTTGTAATTTCACAGATGCTGTGACCATTACTGGTCACGGATAAATAACGGGGATGTAAAACGGGTCGAGGAGGCAGACGATGGGCGAGCTGTTGCAGCTGCTGGTCGAGGACGACGCCGACGCCATGGAGGGCGTCATCGAAGGAGAGGAGGAACTCAGCTGGCAGGAGCGCGCGCTGTGCGCCCAGACCGACCCCGAGTCCTTCTTTCCGGAAAAGGGCGGTTCGACCCGAGAGGCAAAGAAGGTCTGCTTCTCCTGCGAAGTCCGCGACGAATGCCTCGAGTACGCCCTGGCCAACGACGAACGCTTCGGAATCTGGGGCGGATTGTCCGAGCGTGAGCGCCGCCGCCTGAAGAAGCGCGTGGTCTGAGACCCGGAGCGGCGGCCCGCGAGGGCCCCGGGTTCCCACCCCAAACGCCGTTCTCCGCCGACAACCTGACACACCATCGGATACGCCGCCGACGCGGCGCCCGACAGGCCCGGGCCACCTGCCGAACCCGGGCCGGCATCACGGACCGCCCCGGCGCCAGGCCCGCGGTCGCGTAGTGTGGGGCCGTCCAGCCGGGTGCTGGATGATCTCCGCCGTCGCTCCCGAGCCCCCCGGGGTCCTTAGCCCTGATGCCATCTTTCACGCAACAGTCGGCCTACGCGCACGCGCCGGCGTACCCCAGACACGTCGTCACCGCGATCGTCGTCGCCCACGACGGCGCCCGGTGGCTGCCTCGTACGCTGGCCGCACTGCTCGGCCAGGAAAGGCCCGTGCAGCGGGTCGTCGCCGTCGACACCGGCAGCACCGACAACACGCCTCAGTTGCTCGAGGACGCCATCGGTCCCGGCTCGGTCGTCCACGCCGCCCGCCGCACCTCCTTCGGCGATGCCGTCGCCGACGCCGTCGACACCGTCCCCGTCACGGACGCCGCGTCCCTTCCGTACGCCATCGACGGCTACACCCCCGCGCCGGACCCCTTCGGCGACGACGACGGCCATGCCCCCGGCCCGCGCTCGACGGAACTCGTCGAGTGGTTCTGGCTGCTGCACGACGACAGCGAGCCCGCGCCCGACGCGCTGCGGCTGCTGCTGCACGCCGCCGACGAACTGCCGTCCGCCGCCGTCCTCGGACCCAAGGTCCGCAGCTGGTACGACCGCCGCCAACTCCTCGAAGTCGGCACCACGATCGCCCGCAGCGGCCGTCGCTGGACCGGCCTCGAACGCCGCGAGCAGGACCAGGGGCAACACGACGCGATACGCGGCGTCCTGTCCGTCGGCAGCCCCGGCATGCTCGTGCGGCGCGACGTCTGGGAACACCTCGGCGGTTTCGACCACAACCTGCCCTTCAGCCGCGACGACACCGACTTCGGCTGGCGCGTCAACGCCGCCGGGCACCGCGTCGTCGTCGTCCCGGACGCGGTCGTGCAGCACGCCGAAGCGGCCACGCGCGAACGCCGCCCCATCGACTGCGCCCCGGACCACCCGCACCGCGTCGACCGCGCCGGCGCCGCGTACACGCTGCTGGCCAACGCCCCCGGCAAGAGCCTCCCGCTGGTGTGGCTGCGGCTGTTCTTCGGCACTTTGGTCCGCGCGATCGGCTACCTCGTCGGCAAGCTGCCCCGCATGGCGCTCGACGAGTTCACCGGCGTCTTCTCCGTCCTCGCGCGCCCCCACCGCGTCATCTCCGGAAGACGGGCGCGAAGCCGCACGCGCACCACCGACGACGCCGACTTCCGCGACCTGTTCCCGCCGCGCGGGGCCAGCGTGCGGCAGGCCTTCGACCAACTCGTCGGCAGCATCAGCCGCCGCGTCGAGCCCGAAGGAGGCCGCCGCAGCCGGCACAGTGTCCTGGAGAGCGGCCCCACCTCCGAGGAAGCCGAAGACCTCCAGATCGAGAACTTCGCCCGGCTGCGCGCCGTCGCACAGCGGCCCGGTGTCGCGATGAGCGTGCTCCTGCTGCTCGTCACGCTGATCGCCGCCCGCGACGTGCTCGTCGGCGGACGCCTCATGGGCGGCGCGCTGCTGCCCGCCCCCGACTCCGCGGGCGACCTGTGGGGGCGCTTCACCGAGACCTGGCACGGAGTGGGCCTCGGCGGCGACACCACCGCGCCCCCCTACCTCGCGCTCGTGGCGGCGCTCGGCGTCGTGCTCTTCGGCAGCGCCTCGACGGCCGTCAGCGTGCTGCTCATCGGCAGCGTCCCGCTGGCCGGCCTCACCGCCTACCTGTGCGCGCGCAAGCTCGTCCCCAACCCGGCGGTCCGCGCGTGGGGTGCGGCCGTGTACGCGCTCATGCCCGTCGCGACGGGGGCGATCGCCGCCGGACGCATCGGCACGGCCGTGGTGCTCGTGCTCGCCCCGATGATCGCGCGCTGCGCGGTCCAGGCCGTCGGGTTCGGCGGCCTCACCGCGTCCTGGCGCGCCGCCTGGGCCACCGGGCTCCTCCTCGGCATCGCGACCGCGTTCGTCCCGCTGACCTGGGTCATCGCGGCCGTGCTCGGCGCCGCGGCCGTCCCCGCCGCGTACTTCGCCGGCAACCTCGGCGCCCGCCTCGTGCTGCGCGTCGGCATCGCGCTCGGCGTCCCGCTCGTGCTGCTGATGCCGTGGACACCCGAAATCCTCAGCGGCGACCGGCTGTTCCTCGAACCAGGCCTCGCCTCCGACGGGCTCGCCGAGCGCGGCACCAGCCCCGTCGGCCTCCTCCTTCTCGACCCGGGCGGCCCCGGGACGATCCCCGCGGTGATCGGTGTGGGCGTCCTGCTCGCCGCGATCGCCGCGCTGCTGCGCGACTCGCGGCGCCGCGCGGTGCTCACCGCGTGGGCCGTCGCCGTCGTCGGCCTGGTCGTCGCCGTCGTGGTCAGCCGACTCGACGTCACACCCGAGGCCGGCACCGGCACCGTCGCCGCGTGGCCCGGAGTGGCGACCATCGCCGTCGGGCTCGGGTACGTCGCCGCCGCCATGGTCGGCGCCGAGGACGCGCGCACCCGCGTCGCCGCCAGCAGCTTCGGCTGGCGGCAGCCCGCCGCCGTCGTGGTCGCCGTCATCGCCGCGCTGGCCCCCGTCGCCGCGGCCGGCGCGTGGCTGTGGCAGGGCGTCTCCGGTCCGCTCGACCGCAAGGGCGGCCCGTATCTCCCGGCGTTCATCGCGTCCGACAACTCCGGCTCCGACCGGGCCCGCACGCTCGTGCTGCGCACCGACGCGGCGGGCGCGGTCACGATGGCGCTGGTCCGCGGCGAGGGGCTGTACCTCGGCGACGCCGACACGGCCCCGGACGCCGCCGCCAACAAGGGCCTGGAGGACTACGTCGCGGCGTTCCTGTCCGGGACGGGCAGCGCCGACACCGACGGCCTGTCCGCCTACGCGATCCGCTACATCCTGCTGCAGCCGCCCGCCGACGCCGCGCTGACCACGCGGCTCGACGGGACACCGGGCCTGCTGCGCAAGTCGGCCGAGAACGGCACCATGCTGTGGCAGGTCGAAGGCGTCAACGCCCGCGTCACCATCGAGTCCGACGGCAAGATCGTCCCGGTCACCTCGGGCACCGACGAGGTCTCCGCACGCATCGACCCGGGATCGGGCGACCGCGTGCTGCGGCTCGCCGAGGCGCGCGACTCGGGCTGGAAGGCCACCCTCGACGGACGGCCGCTGCCCCGCCGCGACGCGGAAGGCTGGGGGCAGGCGTTCACGCTGCCCGCCCAGGGCGGCCACCTGAAGATCACGTATGAGGGCGGCAGCCGCGGCATGTGGCTGGTCGCGGAAGGCGTCGTCCTGCTCGTCGTGGTCGTCCTCGCCCTGCCCGCGCGACGCCGCGGCAACGACGACGACCTGCCCGAGGCGGCCGGGACGAGTGCCGCGTCGGCCGCGCCCATCGTGCCCGGCAGCCGCCGCGCCCGGCGGGTCCAGGCGGCCGAGGCCGCCGAGGCGGGCGAATCGGCGGAGCCGACCGCGACGGACGACTCGACCGGCTCGCTGTTCGTCCCCGCCCAACCGGCCTCCGCGCCCGGCACCGAGCCGAACTCCGCGCCTCCGCCGGACGATTGGGACGACCTCGGGCAGTACGCGCGCGGATTCCGGCCCCGCGAGGGCGCGTTGCGCACCGACTACGACACCCCGCCCCCGGGCACCGAGCAACCGATGGGCGGCTACGGCGAGCCGGCGTACGCACCGGGCGGCTACGAGGCGCAGGGCTACCCGGCGCCCGGCGCCGACCAGGGCGCGTACCCGGGCACGCCGCAGGAGGGCTACGACCCCTACCCGCACGGCGGATACGACCAGAACGGCTACGACCAGAACGGCTACGACCAGGGCGGCTACGACGGCTCCGGCTACGCCGACCCCGGCTACCCCCCGCAGGGCGGCACGGCGTACGACCCGAACGCCGGCCCGTATCCGGACGGCGGTGACGCCTCGGCGCACGTCCCGCGACCCGGCGACGACTCCTGGCCCCCGCCCCCGCAGCAGCCGCCCCGCCCCGGAGGCAACCGGTGAAGCGCACCACCTTGTCCCTCGTCGTCGCGGTCGCCGTACTCGCGCTCATCGTCGGCGCCGCGACCCTGACGCGCCCCTCGTCGAGCCACGCCACCGAGTCGGCGCCGCCCCAGCAGGTGCCGGTCCAGCGTGCCGAGGCCGTCTGCCCGCAGGTCCGCGGCGGCCAGGGCGGCACCACGGTCTACTCCGGGTTCGCTCCCGAGAACGCCGCCGTGTCCGGCGGCACCGCCGTACTGACCGAGGTCGCGGACGCCGCCAAGACCCGGGGCACCATCGAGGCACCCGGCCGTCCCGGCGGCGCGGAGGCCACCGAGGCCGAGGTCCCCGCGCTCGACTGGGAGGCGACCGACGCGTTCGCCCCCGGTTTCGCGGCCCAGGTCACCACGAAGGTGCCGCTGGGCGCGGCGCGCGGCCTGTCCGGGACGCTCTGCCGCGAGCCCGACACCGAGCACTGGTTCGTGGGGACGTCGACCGCGCAGAACCGCGATGCGTACCTCTACCTCAGCAACAACACCCGCGTCGCCGCGCAGATCGACGTCGAGTTGTACGGGCCGGACGGCGAGGTGCAGACCGAGGGCGTGCACAGCATGACGTTCGCCCCCGGGGAGTCGCAGAACATCCTGCTCAAGACCCTCAAGCCGGACCTCCCGGTCGCCGCCGTGCACGTGTTGGCCCGCTCGGGCCGCATCGCCGCCGACGTCCGCGACCAGCAGGGGACCGCCGGCACCGACTGGCTGCCGGAGGCGGGCCGGCCCGGCCGTTCGTTCGTCGTTCCCGGCGTGCCGGAGGACGTCACGAACGCCCGTCTCGTGCTCGTCGGGACGAGCGACACCGACACCGAGGTCGGCATCGAGGTGGCCGGCAAGGCGAGCACGTTCAAGCCCGCGGGATTCGAGTCCGTCAACGTCGGGCGCGGCAAGGTCGTCGAGGTCGACCTCGGCGCGGTGACCAAGGGCGAGGCGTCCGCCATCAAGCTCACCGCCGCCCGTGCGGACATCCTCGCCGGCGTCCGCGTGACCCGCGGCACCGGTGACGCGACCGACGTCGCGTACCTCGCCCCCACGCCCGAGCTGACCGGCCGCGCGATCCTGGCCGACAACCGGGCGGGCGGGGCGCTCTCCACCACGGTCTACCTGACGGCTCCCGCGGAGGACGGGCGGGTGCGCCTCACCACCACGGACGGCGCCGCGCCCGCGACCGCCGAGATCGACGTGCCGGGCGGCACCACGGTCGCCGTGCAGGCGCCGGTTCCGCCCAACGCCGCGAAGTTCGCGCTGATCGCGGAGCCGATTCCCGGCTCGGCGCCGGTGCACGCCGCCCGCATGATCAACGAACAGGCCGACAAGACACCGATGTTCACCATCCAGGGGCTGACCCCGGCGCACGAGACGGTGGCCCTGCCCGGCGTGCGCGGCGACATCGCGATCATGGTGCCGACCAAGGACTGACCCGCGCCCCGACGCGTGGCCGGGACACGGCCGGTCACTCGTCGGGGTCGACCGTCTCCGGATCGAGGCCCAGCAGATCCGCGACCTGCTCCACGAGGATGTCGTGCACCAGCATCTCCAGCTCGCTGCGGCTCTCCGCGCGCAGTTCCAGCGGACGCCGGTACAGGATGATCATCGCGGCGTCGGTGGCCGTCGCGGGCACCATGCGCCCCAGCGCCACCGGCTCGTCGGCCAGCAGCTCCGTCTCGGCCTCGGGCACGTCCAGCACCGCGAACCGCACGCGCTCCAGCTCCGGCCAGCGCTTGGTGAGGCGCTCGACCGAGTCGGAGGCGAGGTCGTCGAACTTCTCGGCCCGCGTCAACGCGATCGGGACGGGACGCGGCGCCAGCGGCCCGCGCATGCCCCGGCCGTGCCGGTCGCGTCGCCGCCGCCGCGGTGGACGATCGTTGCGGGACGGGCCCGCCGGGTGCTCACTGTGCACGCCACCGAGCATAGGGGCTCCGCACGCCGCCCCACCGAGGCCCGCCGCCGGGTGTCGGCCGAGGGCGGCCGGACGGCGGCCACGTGTCGGTCGAGTGCCGAAAGTGCCAGGTGAGAGGCCGAAAACGCACCCTTGGCGACGACACGTGCCCACGAGGTGGGGCGTAAGTGACCCGTCGCTGCCCCCGGTGCGGTACCGTCCATCCCCGTGAGCCCTGTACGTCGCTGTTCGCGGACTGCATGCGGTCGCCCTGCGGTCGCGACGCTGACGTACGTCTACGCGGACTCCACCGCGGTGCTCGGGCCCCTCGCGACGTACGCGGAACCGCACTGCTACGACCTGTGCGCGGAGCATTCCGAGCGCCTGACCGCCCCGCGCGGGTGGGACGTCGTACGCCTCGCCCCCGACCCGGCCGCGGGCAAGCCCAGCAGCGACGACCTGGAAGCACTCGCCAACGCCGTGCGCGAGGCCGCGCGCCCGCCCCGGCAGCCCCGGCACTCCGCGGCCTCCGAGGCGGTCGACCGTTCGGGACCGTCCGATGTCGGCCGCCGCGGGCACCTTCGTGTCCTGAGGTCCCCTGACCCGTGACCGTTCCCGCCCGTTTTCGGGCCGGTTCCCGACCGGTTCCCGACCGCGCTTTCCGGTCGGATCGGTCGCCGCTCTTCTCCCGCCACACCGGCGCCCGTCGCGCGATCGGTACGCCGCCCGGCCTCCGACGATAGGGTTGCCCCAGCCCTGCCAAGGGCCGTCAGCGGACAAGCGGACAACGAAGCGGAGCCCCGGTGCGCGACCTCTCGCAGATCGTCAAGGCCTATGACATCCGGGGCGTGGTCCCCGACCAGTGGGACGCGGACACCGCCCATGCGCTGGGTGCCGCGTTCGTCCGGGTCACCGAAGCCCACGCGATCGTCGTCGGCCGCGACATGCGCCCCAGTTCCCCGGGCCTGTCCCGGGCCTTCGCGGAAGGCGCCGCGAGCCAGGGCGCCGACGTCACCGAGATCGGTCTCGCCTCCACCGACGAGCTGTACTACGCCAGCGGCAGCCTCGACCTCCCCGGGGCGATGTTCACCGCGAGCCACAACCCGGCCCGCTACAACGGCATCAAGATGTGCCGTGCCGGGGCCTCGCCCGTCGGCCAGGACACCGGCCTGGCCGCCATCCGCGAACTCGCCGAGAAGGGCGTCCCCGACCGCGACGGCAAGCCCGGCACCATCACCCAGCGCGACGTGCTGCCCGGATACGCCGAGTACCTGCGCTCGCTCGTCGACCTCAGCGCGGTGCGGCCCCTCAAGGTCGTGGTCGACGCCGGCAACGGCATGGGCGGCCACACCGTCCCCGCGGTCCTCGCCGGGCTGCCGCTCGACGTCGTCCCGATGTACTTCGAGCTGGACGGCACCTTCCCGAACCACGAGGCCAACCCGCTCGACCCGAAGAACATCGTCGACCTCCAGGCCAAGGTGCGCGAGACCGGCGCCGACATCGGGCTCGCCTTCGACGGCGACGCCGACCGCTGCTTCGTCGTCGACGAGAACGGCGACCCCGTCTCGCCGTCCGCGATCACCGCGCTCGTCGCCGTCCGGGAACTGGAGAAGCACCCGGGCGCGACGGTCATCCACAACCTGATCACCTCGTCCGCCGTCCCCGAGATCGTCCGCGAGCACGGCGGCACCCCCGTCTGCACGCGCGTCGGGCACTCCTTCATCAAGCAGGAGATGGCCGCGACCGACGCGGTCTTCGGCGGCGAGCACTCGGCGCACTACTACTTCCGCGACTTCTGGCGCGCGGACACCGGCATGCTCGCCGCCATGCACGTGCTCGCCGCGCTCGGCGGCCAGGACGGGCCGCTCTCACGCCTGGTCCGCGACTACGAGCGGTACGTGGCGTCCGGCGAGATCAACAGCCAGGTCACCGACCAGACCGCCGCGACGGCCAAGGTCCGTGCCGCGTACGCCGGCAAACCGGGCATCGTCGTCGACGACATGGACGGCATGACCATCACCGCCGACGACTGGTGGTTCAACCTGCGCCCCTCCAACACCGAACCCCTGCTCCGGCTGAACGTCGAGGCCAAGGACGCCACCACCATGGCGGCCGTCCGCGACGCGGTGCTGGCACTGATCCGGGGCTGACCCGCCGGGCGCCTCGGAGCCGTCCTCGCCGGTACGCCGGGCCGGCGGCTGTCCCGCGCACGAGGTCTGATGGAACCGCGGGTAGACCGTCAGTAGGGTGTGACGTTGACCGGCCGCCCTCCCCGGGCGATTCGGCCGTCTCTGCCGTCACGCCTGTCCCAGCGCCGTCCCTGTGGAGAAAAGCCTTGAAGCTCGACAACCCGCTCCTGGCGGTCTTCGCGTGCCCGGTGTGCCACGCCCCGCTGCGCGCCGACGCCGACGCGGGCGAGCTCGTGTGCGTTTCGGACGCGTGCGGCCTGGCCTACCCGGTCCGCGACGACATCCCCGTCCTGCTGGCCGACGAGGCGCGGCGCCCCGGCGCGCCCGACCTCGGCTCCCGCGACACCGGGAGCGCCCCGGCATGATCCCCGTCGACGAGGCACTGCTCGACGACGCCGACGGGCTCGGCCGGGCGGACACCGGCCAGTGTCTCCTCACGCTGGCGGGGGCCGGCGCGCACGTGCGCCGCGCCTCGTGGGCGGTCGCCGAGGCGGGGCTGGGCACGGCCGCGCGCGGAGACCGGCCGCGCATTATCGCCGTCGCGGTCGCCCCCCACTGCGGCCCGGTCACCGCGTCGCTGGACGCGCTGACCGCGTCCGGAGCGTCCGTCCCGATCGTCGAGGTGAGCGGCGACATACTCCCGGGCTGGATCGGGCCGCTCGACCTGCTGGTGCTCGCCGGGCCGCGCGGCGAGGAGCGGGCGCTGCTCGCCCTGGTCCGGCAGGCGTACCGGCGCGGATGCGGGGTCGCCGTCGTCGCGCCGGAGGGGTCGTCGCTCGACGCCGCCGCCGAGCAGGCGCGCGGGCTGCGGCTGCACACCCCCGCCGCTCCCGTCGGCGCCCCCGAACGCGTCGCCGCCCGCGACGCGTTCTGGCCGCTGCTCGGCGGCCTGCTCGCCCTGGCGCGCTCGTACGGCGTCGGATCGTACGGACCGGGGGAGTCGTTCGACGCCCTCGCGGACCGGCTCGACGCCGTCGGGCTGCGCTGCCGGCCGTCCGCCGAGACCTACCTCAACCCCGCGAAGTCCCTCGCCCTCGACCTGTCCGGCGCGGTCCCGGTCATCTGGGGCACCGGCCCGATCATGGGCGTCGCCGCGGCGCGGTTCGCCGCCGCGCTGACGTCGGTCGCGGGCCTTCCGGCCCTGCACGGCACGCTGCCGGACGCGGCGGTCGACTCGGGCAACCTGTTCGACGGATCCCTCGGCCGGGCGTCGGGAGATTCCGACGATTTCTTCCGCGACCGCGTCGAGGAACCGGAACCGATGCGTCTGCGGCCCGTCGTGCTGGTGGACGACAGCGAGCCCGGCATACGCAGGCAGGTCGACCTGGTGCGCCGCGTCGCGGTCGACCTCGCGCTGCCCTTCAACGAGATCACCGCCGAAGGGCCCGACCCGCTCGCGCGTTTCGGCGAGGTGGTCGCGCTCGGCGACTTCGCGGCCGTCTACCTCGCCCTCACCACGGGCCACGACACCGGATCCGTCGGCAGCTTCGACGACTTCGACCGGTGGCACCGCACCGACGGGCCCGACGCCTTCCGCGCACCCGATCCGAACCCCGGCGGCGGGGACGGGGTCGGCTAGCCATGGACCGCCTCGTCAACCGGGTCCGCAAGTCCACGTGGGGCTCGACGACCGCGATCCCCGCCCTGCTCGGGGTGCCGCCGAACGGCGAGCCGCAGGCCGAGCTGTGGATGGGCGCGCATCCCGGGGACCCCTCCCGCGTCGACCGCGGTGACGGGCGCGGGCCGCGCTCACTCGCCGACGTGATCGCCGACGCTCCCGAACACGAACTCGGCGCAGCGACCGCGGCCCGCTTCGGCGCCCGCCTGCCCTTCCTGCTCAAGGTGCTCGCCGCCGAGCAGCCGCTGTCCCTCCAGGTGCACCCCAATCCGGCGCAGGCCGCGGAGGGCTTCGCCGACGAGGAGGCCCGCGGCGTCCCGCTCGGAGCCCGCGCCCGCAACTACCGCGACGCCAGCCACAAACCGGAACTCGCGTGCGCGCTCAGCGACTTGGAGGCCCTGTGCGGCTTCCGCGAGGTGGCCGACACGGTCCGGCTGCTCGACCTGCTCGCCGTCCCCGAGCTGCAGACGTGCATCGACGCCCTGCGCAAGGAGCCCGAGGCCGAAGGCCTGCGCCTCGCCATGACCCACGCGCTCACGCTGCCCGACCACCGGCGCGCGACCGTGGTCGGCGAGGTCGCGAGGGCGTGCCTGCGGGTCGCGGCGGCGGACGCGTCGTACGCCGCGGCGTGTGCGGCCGTCGCGGACCTGGCCCGGCGCCACCCGGCCGACCCCGGCGTGGTCGCGGCGCTGCTGCTCAACCACGTACGCCTGACGCGGGGTCAGGCGGTGTACTTCGCCGCGGGATTGCCCCACTCGTATCTGCGCGGCGTCTTCGTCGAGATCCTCGCCAACTCCGACAACGTGCTGCGCTGCGGCCTCACCGACAAGCACATCGACACCGCCGAACTGCTGCGCGTCCTGGAGTTCCGCGCGGGACCGGTCGACGTGCTCGACCCCGTCGAGGGCGACGACGGCGAACAGGTCTATCCCACACCGGTCCCCGACTTCCGGCTCTCGCGCTTCGAGTTGGCCGGCGAACCGGCCCGTACGCTGCGCACCGGTGCGCCGCAGATCCTCCTGTGCACCGACGGCGCCGCGGTCCTGACCGATCCCGGCGGCGGCGAACTCCCCCTGCTGCGCGGGCAGTCGGTGTACATCCCGGCCGAGGACACCCCGCCCGGCCTGCACGGCACAGCGACCGTGTTCCGCGCGACCGTGCCCGGCCGGGGGTGACCCCCGGCGCCGACCCGGCGCCGATGGCACAATGACCGCCGCGATGCTCAGTCCGGATGATCGATCGAGAGATCTCGCTTGATAGGGCGGTAAGGCATGAGTGCGGGTGGCGGTACCAAGGCGGTTGTCGCGGCGTTGCTCGCCAATCTCGGCATCGCGGTCGCGAAGTTCGTGGCCTTCGCGTTCACGCGCTCCTCGTCGATGCTCGCCGAGGGCGTGCACTCCCTCGCCGACTCCGGCAACCAGGTCCTGCTGCTGATCGGCGGCAAACGCGCCCAGCGCGAGGCGACGCCCCTGCACCCCTTCGGTTTCGGCCGCGAGCGCTACATCTACGGCTTCCTCGTCTCGATCGTGCTGTTCTCGCTCGGCGGCATGTTCGCGATCTACGAGGGCTACGAGAAGATCGCCCACCCGCACGAACTCAAGAGCTGGTACTGGGCGGTCGGCGTCCTGGTGTTCGCGATCGGCCTGGAGGGCTTCTCCTTCCGCACCGCGATCAAGGAGTCGAACGAGGTCCGGGGCCGGCTGTCGTGGCCGCAGTTCGTGCGCCGCGCCAAGTCGCCCGAGCTGCCGATCGTGCTGCTGGAGGACCTCGGTGCGCTGGTCGGCCTCGTCCTCGCGCTCCTCGGCGTCGGCCTGACCGTCATCACCGACGAAGCCGTATGGGACGGCATCGGCACCCTGTGCATCGGCATCCTGCTCGTCGCCATCGCGATAGTCCTCGCGCTGGAGACCCGCAGCCTGCTCCTCGGCGAGGCCGCGGACCTGGACACCATCCGGGCGATCGAGGCGGCCATGGTCGACGGCGACGACGTCGAGCGCATCATCCACATGCGCACACTTCACCTCGGCCCCGAAGAACTGCTGGTGGCCGCCAAGATCGCGGTCAACGCCCGGGACACCGCCGCCGAGGTCGCCGAGGCGGTCGACGGCGCCGAGGCACGCGTCCGTACCGCGGTGCCGATCGCCCGGGTCATCTACCTGGAACCCGACATCTACCGCGAACCCCGCCGGACCGCCGAACCCTCCTGAGCCAAGTCGCCGTCCGCGGGTTCGAGCGAGCGGCGTCGCCCGCCGCGCGACTCGGCGGGCACCCGGGCCGAAAGCGACCTCCGGACGCTCGTCGGAACAGTGCTAACGTCATGGCAGGCAAGGCGGAACACAGTCGCTGCGGACGGCAGTCAGCACCGCGCCGGAGACGGACAACGGATCCGGAGAGCGGTATGAGGGCAGAGGGCTTCCGACTGGACCGCGCCGGAGAGTGGTGTGCGTTCTCGCGTACCCGAATCCGTCGCGTCCCGGAACCACATCACCCCCTCTCGACAGCTACGTCCCGCGGAGGACTCGCCACATGGCTTTCACCGACTTCAAGGTCGCCGATCTCTCGCTCGCGCCGTTCGGCCGCAAGGAGATCGAGCTTGCCGAGCACGAAATGCCGGGCCTCATGGCCATCCGCAAGGAGTACGCCGCGGCTCGCCCGCTGGCCGGAGCCCGCGTCATGGGCTCGCTGCACATGACCGTGCAGACCGCCGTCCTCATCGAGACCCTCGTCGCCCTCGGCGCCGACGTCCGCTGGGTCTCCTGCAACATCTTCTCCACCCAGGACCACGCCGCCGCCGCGATCGCGGTCGGCCCGAACGGCACCGTCGACGACCCGCAGGGCGTCCCGGTGTTCGCCTGGAAGGGCGAAACGCTCGAAGAGTACTGGTGGTGCACCGAGCAGGCGCTGAACTGGCCGGGCCACGAAGGCCCCAACATGATCCTCGACGACGGCGGCGACGCCACCCTCCTCGTCCACAAGGGCGTCGAGTTCGAGAAGGCCGGAGCCGTCCCCGAGACCGGGCCGGACGACTCCGAGGAGTACGGCGTCATCCTCGGCCTGCTGCGCCGCAACCTCGCCGAGAACCCCAACAAGTGGACCGCGATGGCCCCGCACATCAAGGGCGTCACCGAGGAGACCACCACCGGCGTGCACCGGCTGTACGAGATGTTCCAGAACGGGACGCTCCTCTTCCCGGCGATCAACGTCAACGACTCGGTCACGAAGTCGAAGTTCGACAACAAGTACGGCTGCCGCCACTCCCTCGTCGACGGCATCAACCGCGCGACGGACGTCCTCATCGGCGGCAAGGTCGCGGTCGTCTGCGGCTACGGCGACGTCGGCAAGGGCTGCGCGGAGTCGCTGCGCGGCCAGGGCGCGCGCGTCATCATCACCGAGATCGACCCGATCTGCGCCCTCCAGGCGGCGATGGACGGCTTCCAGGTCACCACGCTCGACGACGTCGTCGAGACGGCCGACATCTTCGTCACCACCACCGGCAACAAGGACATCATCCTCGCGTCGCACATGGCGAAGATGAAGCACCAGGCGATCGTCGGCAACATCGGCCACTTCGACAACGAGATCGACATGGCCGGCCTCGCGAAGCTCCCCGGCATCGTGAAGGACGAGGTCAAGCCGCAGGTCCACACCTGGACCTTCCCCGACGGCAAGGTCCTCATCGTGCTGTCCGAGGGCCGCCTGCTGAATCTCGGCAACGCCACCGGCCACCCCAGCTTCGTGATGTCGAACAGCTTCACCAACCAGGTGATCGCGCAGATCGAGCTGTTCACGAAGACGTCCGAGTACCCGGTCGGCGTCTACATCCTGCCCAAGCACCTGGACGAGAAGGTCGCCCGGCTGCACCTCGACGCGCTCGGCGTCAAGCTGACCGAGCTGACGGAGGACCAGGCCTCGTACATCGGCGTGCCGGTCGAGGGCCCGTACAAGTCGGACCACTACCGCTACTGACACCCCGCCGGCCGACGGCCCACCCGTCGGCCGGTGCGGCGGCGTGCCCCGCACCGGGGCACGCCGCCAGGTTTGCGGCCGGGCCGATATGTCGAATCTGACAAGGTTCGATGGGCTCTTTCCGCAGGTGGAAGGCGTGATGGCCGATGCGATTCCGTGGCTTTCGCACCGCGTACGAGGCATGCGCCGCACTCGCGGAGTGCCTCCAGCCGGTGCCGCTCACCGCCGACTGGAACACCGCACCCCGCAACACCGGCCCCCACCTCCGCCGCACGGCGACGGCGGTGGACACCCGGCCGGCACCGGTCCGACGGCGCGCCCGGACCGACGCCGGGCAAGGCCCGACGGCGCCGTGACACCGGGCACCGCACGGCGGCCCGGCCGACAACCCAGGGGGCTCGGGAACGATGGGCAGGGGATGGGGACGGCGCCTCGCCGCGCTCGCGGCGACCGCCGCACTGACGACGACCGCGTGTTCGGCACTCGACGACACCGGTGACAGCGCCGCGTCCGGCGGCCCCACGGCGGCGGCCCCGCCCGCCGCGTCCTCCGGGACCGGTCCGCTGGCCAACACCGACGGCACGCTCCCCGGTCTCGCGCCCGTCACCGCCGACCCCGACCGCGCCCAGGCCCGCGCGCTGATCGGCCAACTGCGCACCGCCGGGCGCGGGCCCAAGACCGGCTACGCCCGCGACGAGTTCGGCTCGGCCTGGACCGACAGCGCGACCGCCGTACCGTTCGGCGGCAACGGTTGCGGGACGCGCGACGACATACTGCGACGCGACGGCACCGGCGTGCGGTTCCGGTCGGGATCGACGTGTGTGGTCGACACGATGACCCTGGTCGACCCCTATACCGGAACGTCGATGACCTTCCGCAAGAAGGACGCGACCGAGGTCCAAATAGACCACGTCGTCGCGCTCAGCGCCGCCTGGCAGATGGGCGCCGCCTACTGGCCGCGCGACAAACGCGTGCAGTTGGCCAACGACCCGCTGAACCTGCTCGCCGTCGACGGCCCCACCAACAACGGCAAACGCGACGCGACCCCGGCGTCCTGGCTGCCCCCGGCCAAGCAGATCCGATGCGCGTACGTCGTGCGTTATGCGCAGGTGTCCCTCAAATACGAACTGCCGGTCACCGAGGCCGACAAGGCCGAGATGCTGCGGCAGTGCGCCTGACCGGTCAGCCCGGCCACACGCGGTTCGGCGGCCCGTCCAGCTCCTCCAACTCCACGCCCGGCGCGGCCAGGACGACGTCCCCGGCCAGGTGCACCACTCCGCGTACGCCGGTCGCGAGATCCGCGACCTCATAGCGCGACACCGCCAACGGGCCGATGGGCGTGGGGTGTTCCTCGATCCCGGTGAGCGCCCACGCCTGGTCGCACGGGTGCGGTGCGAGGACCGGCTCGGTGAGATCGACCAGCCGCACACGCACCGACTGCCCCGGCGCGAGACCGAGCAGCCGCGCGGCGGCGACGAGGAACGCCGGTGACCGCCCCGCGAACCCGACCGCCTTCGCCCGGCCCTCCACGGGCTCTTCCGCCACATCCGGATCAGCGGGCCCGCGTACCCACAGCACCCCGGCGGCGCCGTCCACCGCCGCCGTGCCACCCCGCACCCGCCAGCCCCGCGCGACCAGTTCCACCCGCAGAGGCCGCCCGCGCGCGTCCACCGTCAGATCGACGGTTCGCGACGAGCCGCTGCCCGCACCCCCCGGTCCGGGCAGGCCCGACCCCGTATAGCGCCACCCCATCGGCCCCGGCGCGCAAATGAAGCGCTCACCGCCTCGCGGGGTGCCGTCGTGCGGGTCGTGAAAGGAGTAGACACCTTGGGGCATGACGGCGAGCCTAGAGCCTGCCGCGACCCATCCCCGGGCCACCCGCCCGGCGCCCATGGCCGCACGCCGCCGACCCTCCCCGCCCGACGTTCGACGGGGCCTCTTCCGGGCTCAGGCAAGCCGTGCCGTTATCCGGGCGACCTGCTGCTCGACCAGCTTGCGGTCCGGCATGGTCGGCAGACCGTCGGCGGTCTGGTGCCCGAAAACCGTCAGTATGTCCCCGACGCGCACGATCACGTACCCCGTCGCGGCCTCCTCCGCCGACCCGGTGCCGTCAGGAGCGGCGAGCACCAGCCCGAGGCTCATGTCACCCGCTTCCGGCACCGGAACGCACTGCGGCGCCTGCTCCGGCCCCCCGACCGTCGCCGCGCGCGCGAACGTGAGGCACCGGTCGAGTGCGCCCATGCCCTCGTCGACGACCGCTTGCGCCCCACCCTTCGCGAACGACGCGATCGCGAGCGTGGTCCGCGCGGAGGCGTCGGGAGACGACCACACGGCCGTCGCGTGGGCGCGCACATAGGGGCTCCCTAGGCCGGCCGACAACAACCGCGCCAAACCCTCGCAGTCGGGATCGCGCGCCACGACGGGGGCCGCGTACGGAGCGTCCTCGGGCCCGGACAGCTCGGTCGGCGACTCGTCGCCGTCCAGAACCGCCTCGCGCAGCTCACCGTCGGACATCGGCCCGCGCGCCGCCGCCCGCGCCGCGTCCAGCGCACCGCCCGCAACGCGCTGATCCGCGCACCCCGTCAACGTCGCGACCAACGCCGCGGCACTGAGCAGCGTGGTGATGCGGTACGTGTTCTTCCGCTCTTCCACCAGGCTCTTCCCTTCACGGACAGGGGATCCGACCGGACGCCGCCGGTGCGCGTGCGTCAACCTAACGCGCCGCCGAGCCTCCCGCCGAGGGCGGGCACCCGAGGTGGTCGAACAAATGTGCGCAACACTGCGGCCCCGCGGCCCGGCACCTTCGCAACTCGCCCTGCCGAAGCCGTGGTTCGCGTCCGAACGCGTTGCGGTCGGCCGACGCCGTCACACCGGCGGCTTGAAACCCGTCCGAGGCGACGCCTCTTCCGCGGGTCGTCCGGCCTGCGTCGGCGGGACCGCCGCGGGGCCCGGGGCAGGCGCCGCGGGGGAGGGTGGCGGCGGCACGGATTGCGGCGCGTGCGCCGAAGCCCCCGCGGGCGCCCACCCGGCCGGCTGCGGCTGCGTCGTGGGCTGCGTCGTGGGCTGCGCCCGCTGGTACGCACGCCGCTGGCGCTCCGCCAGTACGGCGGCCAGGAAGTCCGCCGGATGCACCCCCGTGGGCGGCGGCACGCCGATGCGCGACGCGACTTCGCCGGCGAGACCGACGCCCAGGGACGCCGCGACCGCCGGGTCCAATTGCGCGAGGCGCCCCAAATACTGCCGACTCCGCAGCGCCAGCTCGTCGTTCAAACCCGACAAGTCGAGTCCGGCGGCCCAGCCCGCCGCGGCCGGATGCATCGCGACCGGGACGTGCCGCGCGCCGGGCGTGCGCTCCCGTACGACAAATGTTCCGGCCGCCTGATCGCCCAGCCGCTTGCCCCGGGTCGAGGCGAGAGACGAGATCACCGCGCCGCAACCGCCGGTCGTCCAGAAATCCGCGAACACGCCCACCAACCCGCGGACCAGCGAGTGACGGAACCGAATCGGCCCGCCGTCGTCCCGCACCACACGCAGGCCCAACGCCATCTTTCCCGGCGATTTCCCCCGCGTCGCGGTCTCCCACGCGACCGGCCACCCGACCACGACCGCGACCAGGAGGGCCAGCACGACGGCCGTCGCCAGCGCCTCGTCGACGTCGGACAGCAGACTGCCGAGGCCCCACACGGCCAGCAGCAGACACCCCGCCTGCAGCAGCAGATCGAGGGTGAACGCGAGCGCACGGCTCGCCAGCCTGGCCGGCCGCAGGTCGAGCGCGACGGCCTCGCCGATGACAAGGTCGCTCACGGGACGCTCCTCTTCGCTTGGTTCCCTGCATGAATACTGCTGGTACGTCCGACGCGGACCGCAAGGCCCACGGATCCACCGGCCACCGCCTTCCCGACTCCCCGGCGGGACGCGACCCAATCCCGCGCCCGCACCGGGGCCGCCGCGGAACCCGGGCGCGGTTCGGCGGGACGGCCTGCGTAGCATCCCGCGGACGCCGAGCAGCGCCTCCCAGCTCGGCGACCGAGCGCGCACCCCGACCGGCACGCCCCCCAGACGAGACACACCGCCTACTCCCACCCCTCTGCCCACCCCGCACCGGAAAACCCGGCCCCCGGCCGACCGCCAGACCTCTCCCCATCCCCACATCGAGCAGCGCAGCGCCCCCAGGCGCCAAGCCGCCCGTCCCCGACGACCCCGCCCCCGGAGCCGGGGAGCCGAAAACCGTCACCGCCCGACCCGGCGATTCTCCGTCGCCCCCGCACTCACCCACGCACCCCTCCCCCTCCCGGCGCCGATCCCGCCCCGCCCGCGCCCTCCCTTCGGCATCCCGCCACGCGAATGCCCGACCGCCTCGGTGTGTTCCGTCGCCTCGTCCGCAAGGATGGCCCGTATGGACGTGGATGTGTTCGTCGCGGTGCACCGGGACGAGTGGGCTCGCCTCGACCAGCTCGCGCGCCGCCGCGGACGGTTGAGCGGGGCCGAGGTGGACGAGTTGGTCACGCTGTACCGGCGTACCGCCACGCACCTGTCGCTCGTGCGGTCCGCGGCCCCCGACCCGGTACTCGTCGGGCACCTGTCCTCCCTGGTCGCCCGCGGGCGCTCCGCGGTCACCGCACCGCGCAACACGGGCTGGCGTGACGCGGTCCTCTTCCTCACCGCGCGGTTCCCGGCCGCGGTCTACCGCAGCCGCCGGTGGTGGGTGCCCACGGCCCTCGTATGTGTCCTGGTCTCCGCCATGATCGGAGCGTGGGTCGCGACCGACGAGTCCGTGCGGGCCTCCATCGCCGCCCCCCACGAGATCCGCGAACTCACCGAGCCCGGAGGCGAGTTCGAGTCCTACTACAGCAGCGCCCCGGCCTCGTCGTTCGCCGCCCAGGTCACCACCAACAACGCCTGGGTCGCGGCGGGAAGCCTCGCGCTCGGGGTCCTCTTCGGGCTGCCGGTGCTCTTCATCCTCTTCACGAACGTGGCGAACGTCGGGGCGTCCGCGGGCCTCATGGCCGACGCCGGCCGCCTCGACGTCTTCTTCGGCCTGATCATGCCGCACGGTCTGCTCGAACTGACGGCCGTCTTCGTCGCGGCGGGAACCGGCCTCCGCCTCGGGTGGACGCTGATCGATCCGGGCCCACGAACGCGCGGGCGCGCCTTGGCCGAGGAAGGGCGCATCGCCCTGGGCATGGCGGTCGGCCTGGCCCTCGTGCTCGTCGTGTCCGGCGTGATCGAAGCCTTCGTCACCCCGTCCGGCCTGCCCACATGGGCCCGCATCAGCATCGGCGTCGCCGCCGAGGCGGCCTTCCTCGCGTACGTCTTCGTCCTCGGCAAGCGGGCAACTGCCGCCGGTGTGACGGGAGATATGGCATCCTCGGATGTAGCGGACGAGCTGCCCGCGGTCGGGTGACGAACCACCTGTTGACACCGACGCAGCCCGCCGCGTAAGTTCGAAGGGTTGTCGCAACGCTGGCATGTGTGGCGACAACCTGGTAGCATCTATCGGTGTCGAGCGGGCGATCCTGTTCCTGTCGAGTCTTCGATGGAGTCGGGTCCAGAATCCGCCACAGCAAGCAATCCAGATCTCACGTCGGTTCTCATGGATTTCCATGACACCTGCCGTGGTTCCCTTTGCGTGTTGCCGGCTCATTCGATATTCCGATCGCACGACACTGGTTTGGCGGCAGAGAAATCCGCTGCTAAGCTCGAAGAGCCGAAAGAAAAGGCCCGCAAGGTCGATTCCGAAGGCGCCGCGGAAAGCCGGAAACACACCGGAAACAGTGTGCTAGGCTGGAAGCACAGAAAGACAAAAGAAATACCGAAGAACGCAACGCCCGGAGAGACCGGTGACAGGGTCTCAATGGAAGCGTCCGTTCCTTGAGAACTCAACAGCGTGCCAAAAGTCAACGCCAAGTAACATATCCCCGGCGTTCACTGGTGCCATCGGAATCATTTCCGGTGGTGTGGGTGGGCGTAGGGATTCCTTTGGTGGAGAAAATCCTCCGATCATTGTCAGCGGTCGGGGGTCACAGCGAGGACGCAGGCGCCGGTCGGATTATTCCTCCGATGTGGTGCCGGCTTGTTCCGTGTGTTCGCCGGATGACCGGCAGGCATCTACGGAGAGTTTGATCCTGGCTCAGGACGAACGCTGGCGGCGTGCTTAACACATGCAAGTCGAACGGTGAAGCCCTTCGGGGTGGATCAGTGGCGAACGGGTGAGTAACACGTGGGCAACCTGCCCTGCACTCTGGGATAAGCCCGGGAAACTGGGTCTAATACCGGATATGATCCTTCCTCGCATGGGGTGGGGGTTGAAAGTTCCGGCGGTGCAGGATGGGCCCGCGGCCTATCAGCTTGTTGGTGGGGTAGTGGCCTACCAAGGCGACGACGGGTAGCCGGCCTGAGAGGGCGACCGGCCACACTGGGACTGAGACACGGCCCAGACTCCTACGGGAGGCAGCAGTGGGGAATATTGCGCAATGGGCGGAAGCCTGACGCAGCGACGCCGCGTGAGGGATGACGGCCTTCGGGTTGTAAACCTCTTTCAGCAGGGAAGAAGCGTGAGTGACGGTACCTGCAGAAGAAGCACCGGCTAACTACGTGCCAGCAGCCGCGGTAATACGTAGGGTGCGAGCGTTGTCCGGAATTATTGGGCGTAAAGAGCTCGTAGGCGGCTTGTCACGTCGGATGTGAAAACCCGGGGCTCAACCCCGGGCCTGCATTCGATACGGGCAGGCTGGAGTTCGGCAGGGGAGACTGGAATTCCTGGTGTAGCGGTGAAATGCGCAGATATCAGGAGGAACACCGGTGGCGAAGGCGGGTCTCTGGGCCGATACTGACGCTGAGGAGCGAAAGCGTGGGGAGCGAACAGGATTAGATACCCTGGTAGTCCACGCCGTAAACGTTGGGCACTAGGTGTGGGCGTCATTCCACGATGTCCGTGCCGCAGCTAACGCATTAAGTGCCCCGCCTGGGGAGTACGGCCGCAAGGCTAAAACTCAAAGGAATTGACGGGGGCCCGCACAAGCGGCGGAGCATGTGGCTTAATTCGACGCAACGCGAAGAACCTTACCAAGGCTTGACATCGCCGGAAAACTCCCAGAGATGGGGGGTCCTTTTGGGCCGGTGACAGGTGGTGCATGGCTGTCGTCAGCTCGTGTCGTGAGATGTTGGGTTAAGTCCCGCAACGAGCGCAACCCTTGTTCTGTGTTGCCAGCACGCCCTTCGGGGTGGTGGGGACTCACAGGAGACTGCCGGGGTCAACTCGGAGGAAGGTGGGGACGACGTCAAGTCATCATGCCCCTTATGTCTTGGGCTGCACACGTGCTACAATGGCCGGTACAATGGGCTGCGATACCGCGAGGTGGAGCGAATCCCAAAAAGCCGGTCTCAGTTCGGATTGGGGTCTGCAACTCGACCCCATGAAGTCGGAGTCGCTAGTAATCGCAGATCAGCATTGCTGCGGTGAATACGTTCCCGGGCCTTGTACACACCGCCCGTCACGTCACGAAAGTCGGTAACACCCGAAGCCGGTGGCCCAACCCTTGTGGGGGGAGCCGTCGAAGGTGGGACCAGCGATTGGGACGAAGTCGTAACAAGGTAGCCGTACCGGAAGGTGCGGCTGGATCACCTCCTTTCTAAGGAGCACATGGCCCGCTTCGGTCGAATGTACCGAGGGGGTTGCTCATGGGTGGAACGTTGACTATTCGGTGCCGGGTTTCCTCCGGGACGGTTAGTACTGCTGCTTGCAGCGTGGAACGCGGTCTGTTCGGGGGGGTCTGGTGTCGGGCACGTTGTTGGGTCCTGAGGGAACGGGCCCTGCGGCCTTGTCTCGCGTGTGCGTGGGGTGGGGTCGTTTGGTTTGTGTCTCTCTGGATCGCCGGTTTCGATCGGCCGTGTGTACCGCTGGCTTTGTGCTGGTAGGCATCGGTGGGAGATCGTTGTTTCCGGTTGTTGTTTGAGAACTACACAGTGAACGCGAGCATCTGTGGCCAAGTTAGTAAGGGCGCACGGTGGATGCCTGGGCATCAGGAACCGATGAAGGACGTGGGAGGCCGCGATAGGCCCCGGGGAGCTGTCAACCGAGCTGTGATCCGGGGGTGTCCGAATGGGGAAACCCGGCAGTCGTCATGGGCTGTCACCCGCACCTGAATGTATAGGGTGTGTGGAGGGAACGCGGGGAAGTGAAACATCTCAGTACCCGCAGGAAGAGAAAACAACTGTGATTCCGCGAGTAGTGGCGAGCGAAAGTGGATGAGGCTAAACCGTGGTGGTGTGATACCCGGCAGGGGTTGCCATCGCGGGGTCGTGGGTTTTTTCTGGATCGGTCTGCCGGCCGGTCGGCGAGTCAGAAACCGTATGGGTAGTCGAAGGACATGCGAAAGGTCCGGCGTAGAGGGTAAGACCCCCGTAGACGAAACTTATGCGGCTCGTTTGAGGAATACCCAAGTAGCACGGGGCCCGAGAAATCCCGTGTGAATCTGGCGGGACCACCCGCTAAGCCTAAATATTCCCTGGTGACCGATAGCGGACTAGTACCGTGAGGGAAAGGTGAAAAGTACCCCGGGAGGGGAGTGAAATAGTACCTGAAACCGTGTGCCTACAAGCCGTGGGAGCGTCGCCATCCGCGCTAGTCGTGTGGTGGTCGTGACTGCGTGCCTTTTGAAGAATGAGCCTGCGAGTTTGCGGTGTGTGGCGAGGTTAACCCGTGTGGGGTAGCCGTAGCGAAAGCGAGTCCGAAGAGGGCGGTTGAGTCGCGCGCCCAAGACCCGAAGCGGAGTGATCTAGCCATGGGCAGGGTGAAGCGGAGGTAAGACTTCGTGGAGGCCCGAACCCACCAGGGTTGAAAACCTGGGGGATGACCTGTGGTTAGGGGTGAAAGGCCAATCAAACTCCGTGATAGCTGGTTCTCCCCGAAATGCATTTAGGTGCAGCGTCGTGTGTTTCTTGCCGGAGGTAGAGCACTGGATGGTTGATGGGCCTTACCGGGTTACTGAGATCAGCCAAACTCCGAATGCCGGTAAGTGAGAGCGCGGCAGTGAGACTGCGGGGGATAAGCTCCGTGGTCGAGAGGGAAACAGCCCAGAGCACCGACTAAGGCCCCGAAGCGTGCGCTAAGTGGGAAAGGATGTGGAGTCGCAGAGACAACCAGGAGGTTGGCTTAGAAGCAGCCATCCTTGAAAGAGTGCGTAATAGCTCACTGGTCAAGTGATTCCGCGCCGATAATGTAGCGGGGCTCAAGCGCACCGCCGAAGTCGTGTCAGTGACACAGTAGCCAAGCCTTTGTGGTTCAGGTGTGTTGCTGGGTAGGGGAGCGTCGTGCAGCGGGTGAAGCCGCGGTGGAAGCCAGTGGTGGATGCTGCACGAGTGAGAATGCAGGCATGAGTAGCGAATCACACGTGGGAAACGTGTGCGCCGGATGACCAAGGGTTCCTGGGGCAGGCTAATCCGCCCAGGGTAAGTCGGGACCTAAGGCGAGGCCGACAGGCGTAGTCGATGGACAACGGGTTGATATTCCCGTACCCGCTACGATGCGCCAACGCTGAACCTCGTGATGCTAAGGCCGTGAAGCGGCCGTGATGCCTTCGGGTGGATCGGTGCGGTGGAGCCGCCGGCCCAAGCGGGTAGTAGGTGAGCGATGGGGTGACGCAGGAAGGTAGTCCAGCCCGGGCGGTGGTTGTCCCGGGGTAAGGGTGTAGGGCGTGGTGTAGGTAAATCCGCACCGCATGTGTCTGAGACCTGATGCCGACCCGATTGAGGGGAAGTGGATGATCCTATGCTGTCGAGAAAAGCCTCTAGTGAGTGTCGTGGCGGCCCGTACCCCAAACCGACTCAGGTGGTCAGGTAGAGAATACCGAGGCGTTCGGGTGAACTGTGGTCAAGGAACTCGGCAAAATGCCCCCGTAACTTCGGGAGAAGGGGGGCCGGTCCTGGTGACGGAGTTTTCCTCTTGAGCTGGGGTCGGCCGCAGAGACCAGCGAGAAGCGACTGTTTACTAAAAACACAGGTCCGTGCGAAGTCGTAAGACGATGTATACGGACTGACGCCTGCCCGGTGCTGGAACGTTAAGGGGACCGGTTAGTCCTTCGGGGCGAGGCTGAGAACTTAAGCGCCAGTAAACGGCGGTGGTAACTATAACCATCCTAAGGTAGCGAAATTCCTTGTCGGGTAAGTTCCGACCTGCACGAATGGCGTAACGACTTCTCGACTGTCTCGACCACAGGCCCGGTGAAATTGCACTACGAGTAAAGATGCTCGTTTCGCGCAGCAGGACGGAAAGACCCCGGGACCTTTACTATAGCTTGATATTGGTGTTCGGTTCGGCTTGTGTAGGATAGGTGGGAGCCGGTGAAGCGATCACGCCAGTGGTTGTGGAGGCGTCGTTGAAATACCACTCTGGTCGTGCTGGATGTCTAACCTGGGTCCGTGATCCGGATCAGGGACAGTGTCTGGTGGGTAGTTTAACTGGGGCGGTTGCCTCCTAAAGGGTAACGGAGGCGCCCAAAGGTTCCCTCAGCCTGGTTGGCAATCAGGTGTCGAGTGTAAGTGCACAAGGGAGCTTGACTGTGAGACTGACGGGTCGAGCAGGTGCGAAAGCAGGGACTAGTGATCCGGCGGTGGCTTGTGGAAGCGCCGTCGCTCAACGGATAAAAGGTACCCCGGGGATAACAGGCTGATCTTCCCCAAGAGTCCATATCGACGGGATGGTTTGGCACCTCGATGTCGGCTCGTCGCATCCTGGGGCTGGAGTAGGTCCCAAGGGTTGGGCTGTTCGCCCATTAAAGCGGTACGCGAGCTGGGTTTAGAACGTCGTGAGACAGTTCGGTCCCTATCCGCTGTGCGCGTAGGAGTCTTGAGAAGGGCTGTCCCTAGTACGAGAGGACCGGGATGGACGAACCTCTGGTGTGCCAGTTGTTCTGCCAAGGGCATGGCTGGTTGGCTACGTTCGGGAGGGATAACCGCTGAAAGCATCTAAGCGGGAAGCCTGCTTCGAGATGAGGGCTCCCACAGGGTTGACCTGGTAAGGCTCCCGGTAGACGACCGGGTTGATAGGCCGGATGTGGAAGCGCAGTGATGTGTGGAGCTGACCGGTACTAATAGGCCGAGGACTTGTCTTCAGATTGTTTTTTGGTTCGCGTTCATTGTGTGGTTCCCGGACCGCAACCGGTTTCCGGTGGTTCATGGTTTGGCGTCAAGCAGGTTTCTGCCTCCGTGTTGGTGGGGGTGGGCTGGTTGGTTGTCGGGCGTGTGGCCCTGGGTTTTGGGGTTGTTGTGTTCGATGGTTTTCCGGTGGTTTTGGCGGAGAGGAAACGCCCGGTTCCATTCCGAACCCGGTAGCTAAGCTCTTCAGCGCCGATGGTACTGCACTCGAAGGGGTGTGGGAGAGTAGGACGCCGCCGGAATTTGTGTGTGAGAGAGGCTTCTTCCTTCGGGGAGAAGCCTCTTTTGCGTTTCCGGGGAATTGGGGCGAGATGTTGTGGTGCGGCATTCTTCCGCGCCGCCGATTGTGGTGATCACCGCGAATATGGCCCTCGACGCGCAATTGGGGCTGCGTTATCGGGCTTCCGGGGCGGTGGCCGACGTATATATGCGTCGGGAGGCGGACGGTCGTCGTTCAGGACGTCGTGCTCGGCGGGGACCTTGGCGCGTGTGCCGGGGAGTAGAGGCAGGACACCAGGGCAGGCGCCGGCGCGAGTATCGGGGCCGACCATCGAGGCGGGAGCACCGACGGGAGGACACCACGGCCGACGTCGACATGGTTTTGGTGCGACTCGATGAGGCGCTGCTGTCGTGACGTCCGGTGGGCCTGTCGTCAGAGGCGGCTGGCGAGTTTCAGGGCCAGGTAGGTGTCGGTGAGCCGCGACGCGAGGTCGCCCGGGGGTGCGTCGACGACGGTGACGCCGTGGCGGCGCAGTTCGGCGGAGGTCGTGCGGCGCTCGTGGAGCTCGCGTTCGGCCGCGGCTGCCGCGTAGACGGCTTCCGGGGTGCCGCGTTCGCCGGCCATCGCGGTCAGAGCCGGGTCGGAGACGGCCGCGATGACGACTTCGTGGCGGCTGGTGAGTTGCGGCAGGACGGGGAGGAGGCCTTCGCGGACGGCCTCCGCGTCCAGGCCGGTGAGCAGGACGACCAGCGAGCGGCGTTTGGCGCGGCGGATGACCTCGGCGACCAGGTGCGGCGCGTCGGATTCGACGAGGGCCGGTTCGAGGAGGGCCATCGCCTGGACGAACGACGGCAGCACGGTGGTGCGGGAGGCGCCGCGCACCTCGGCGCGGACACGGCGGTCGTGCGCGAGGAAGTCGACGCGGTCGCCGGCGCGGGCCGCGACGGCGGTGAGGAGCAGGGCGGCGTCCATCGAGGTGTCCAGCCGCGGCGCGTCGGCGATGCGTCCGGCTGAGGTGCGTGCGGTGTCGAGGACGACGAGGATGTGGCGGTCGCGTTCCGGGCGCCAGGTGCGGACGACGACGGATTGGTCGCGGGCCGTCGCGCGCCAGTCGATCGAGCGGACGTCGTCGCCGGGCACGTACTCGCGCAGGGAGTCGAACTCGGTGCCGCGCCCGCGCGTGAGGACGGCCGAGCGGCCGTCGAGTTCGCGCAGGCGTTCGAGCTTGGAAGGCAGGAGCCGACGGCTGGGGAAGGCCGGGAGCACGCGCACCGTCCAGGGAACGGTGTGCGATCCCTGGCGGCCGGCGAGCCCCAGGGGGCCGAGGGAGCGGACGGTGACGCGGTAGGCGGGGCGGTCGCCGCGGCGGGTCGGCACCATGTGGGTCGTCACGCGGCGGCCCTCGCCGGGTGGGACCGCGAGGTTGTGGCGCTGGGCCGCCGTGCCCGTACTCGGGGGCCACGCGTCGCGGAGCATCCCGGTGACGCGGCGTCCGGACGGGTTGTGCACGGTCAGGGTGACGCTCGCGGCCTCGCCGAGGCGGACGGTCGTGTCGCCGGAGCGGGCGAAGGACAGGGGGCGTACCGGCCCGGCGAACGCGAGGTCGACGGCGACGGCGACGGCGATGAGGACCGTGACCGCCATGACACCCGTCCACGACGGCAGCAGCAGCCCGACGACGAGGGCGCCGAGGGCCGCGACCAGCGCGGTTCTCCCGGTGAGGGTCATGGGGAACCTCCCAGGGAATTGCCGCCCGCGGGGCGGGGAGTGGCTGCGGGGACCGCCGGCCCGGGTCGGCCGGCGGGGGACGGCCCCCCGGGGACCCCGGACGGTCACCGGGGTCCCGGCGCGGTGGGCAGGCGAGGGCCGACCTGTGGCCCGCCGGGCAGCGGAGGTCAACGCGGTACCGGCACCGAGGCCAGGACGGTCTCCACGACCGCGTCGGCGGTGACGCCTTCCAACTCGGCCTCGGGCCGCAGTTGCACGCGGTGGCGCAGGGTCGGTTTGGCGAGGGCCTTCACGTCGTCGGGGGTCGTGTAGTCGCGTCCGGAGAGCCACGCCCAGGCCCGTGCGGTGCCGAGGAGGGCCGTCGCGCCGCGTGGGGACACGCCGAGTTGCAGTGACGGTGACGTGCGGGTGGCGCGCACGATGTCGACGACGTACGCGAGCACGTCGGGGTCGACACGCAGATCGGCGACGGCCTTCTGCCCGGCGGCGAGTTCGGCGGGTCCGGCGACGGGGCGTACGCCGGCCGCGCCGAGGTCGCGGGGGTCGAAGCCGGCCGCGTGGCGGCGCAGGACGTCGATCTCCTCGTCGCGGCCGGGCAGGGACACGGTCAGCTTCACCAGGAACCGGTCGAGCTGGGCTTCGGGCAGCGGATAGGTGCCCTCGTACTCGACCGGGTTCTGCGTCGCCGCGACGAGGAAGGGGTCGGGCAGCGGGCGGGGGAGGCCGTCCACCGAGACCTGGCGCTCCTCCATGGCCTCGAGGAGTGAGGCCTGCGTCTTGGGCGGGGTGCGGTTGATCTCATCGGCGAGCATGAGGTTGGTGAAGACGGGGCCTTCGCGGAACGAGAATTCGGCGGTGCGGGCGTCGTAGACCATCGAGCCGGTGACGTCGCCCGGCATGAGGTCGGGGGTGAACTGGACGCGCGTGGACTCCAGGGCGAGGGCGCGGGCGAGGGTGCGGACGAGCAGTGTCTTGGCGACGCCGGGCACGCCTTCGAGCAGGACGTGGCCTCGGCACAGCAGTGCGATGACCAGTCCGGAGACGACGGGGTCCTGGCCGACCACGACTTTGGCGACCTCGCCGCGCAGGGCCTCCATGGCGGCGCGGGCGGCGTCGCCGTCTATGGGCCGGGTGCCGGTGGAGGGGGCCCCGGGGGTGCCGCCGTGGTCGGGGCCGGACGGGCCGGGTGTGGTGGGCTGGGTGTGGACCGGTCCGGTCACGGCTGGAGTTCCCCTGTCTTGACGCGTTCTTCGAGGCGGTCGAGTTGGTCGGCCAGGGCGACGAGGCCGTCCTCGTCCTCCGGGACGGCACCGTACAGGAGGTGGTGGACCTCCGCGGGGGAGCGCCCGGTGCGTGCGCCGACCGCGTCGACCAGGTGTGCGGGTTCGGGCTCGGCGGGGGTGCCGCCGACGGGGCCGGTGCCCGGGCCGAGGCCGAGGCGCGCGGTGATGCGGGTCCGCGCGGCGGCGCGCAGCAGGTCGGCGGCGCGGTCGACGGCGTGTCCCCGGTGGTAGAGGCGTGCGCGGCCTTCGGCGGTTTCGGTGGCGCGCACCACGACGGGCAGGGCCTCGGACACCACCGGGCCGAGGCGCCGGGCCCGGTACAGGGCGAACAGGACGAGGGCGATGCCGCATTGGAGGATCCCGAAGCGCCAGCCCTTGGGGAGCAGGTCGAGGAGACCTTCGTCGCCGCTGTCGCTGCCGTCGGGGATGTACCACACCAACGTCGGGTGGGCGCCGAGGAGTTGCATGCTGAGCGAGGCGTTGCCGCGTTCGTCGAGGCGGTCGTTGCGGAGCGGGTCTCCGGTGCCGAGGAGTACGGCGTCCTCGGCCGTGCCGGGGGCGCGGGGCACGATCACGAGCGATGGTGCCCCGTCGGAGGGGTAACAGCGGGTCGCGCCGGGGGCGTTCGTACGGTAGCCGGTGCCGCCGAGGTCGGCGTCTCCCGCGCGTGCGGCCTCGGGCAGGTCGCACAGAGGCTGCAGGTCGGTGCTGTCGACGCTGCCGGCGTCGTCGACGTCGAGCCCGAAGACGGCGAGGGATTCGCCGTCCGGGGCGATGAGGACGGTGCGGGCGGGGCGCAGCACCGCGACGGCGGCGGACTGCCGGTCGTTGAGGCCGTCGGGGAACGGCACGAGTAGCGTGGTGTGTTCGGGGTCGGCTTCGACGGCGAGCCGGGCCGCTTCGTCGGTTGTTGCGAGGGTGACGTCGACGCCTTGGCGGCGCAGGAGTTCGGCGAGGGCGCGGGAGCCCGCGGAATCGACGCCGCGCGGGTCGAGTTCGCCGCTGTTGCGGCCTCCCGTGATCAGGACGGTGACGCTGACGACGAGGATGATGAGTGCGGCGAGGAGGAGCGGGCCGCGTACGGAACGCCAGATGGAGGCGGCGTCGGGGCTGACCGACGTGGTCGGCGGGTTGTGTGCCGGGTCGGGCGAAGTGCCCTGCGGTTCCCGGGTCTTGGTGGCCGTGGCCGGTGCCGGCGGGGGTGTCGTGGTCATCGCGGTGTCCGGTCGGCGGTGACGGGGGCGGGCTCGTGGACGGGCCGGGTCGCGGCGCAGCGGTGGTCGAGGTCGCGGAGGACCCGGTCCATGTCCTCGGTGCCGGGGCGCCCGCCGTAGCGGACGTCGTCGAACATCAGGGCGGCGGTCAGCAACGGCCCGGCCAGCGCGGGCAGTCGGGTGCCGGCTTCGGCGGCCGCCTCGGCGGCGGTGCGGCCGGGGCGGGGGTCGAGGACGGCGCGCTCCTCCAGGGCGCGGACGATGGCGCGTACCCGGTCCTGGACGGCGGCGTCCCACGCGCCGCGGGCGGCGTGTGCGTCGGCGGAGGCGCGGTATTCGGCGGCGGTGCGCGGCGATTCGGTGGTGAAGAGTGCGTCGCGGCGGCCCGCGGCGGTGGCCCGCAGCGGGCCGAGTTTGAGGCGCAGCACGATGATGAGGGCGAACGCCAGGATCAGGACGAGCGCGAGTCCGTACGCGCCGCCGGGGGCGACCGACGTGGCGCGGTCGAGGAGTTCGTCGAAGCGGGCGGTGAGCCAGTCGAACACCCGCGTGAACACGGACGGGTCGTTCTGGTGGTAGATGTGCCGCGACAGTTCGTCGCGGGCGGCCTCGCGGGCGGGGTCGCGGGGGATGTCCACCGGCGGCGGTGTCGGCGGTGGAGCCGCGGCGGCGTGCCCGGCGAGTCGCCGGGCAGCCCCCGCGAGCGCCGGGGCGACGGTGGTGGCCGCGGCAGCGGTCACGAGGCCGCCGGGGCGTCGTCGGGCACGAGCCCTGCGGCGCGGGCGAGTTCGAGGTCGAGCGCTTCGCGGCGCATGCGCTGGTCGATGTAGAGCAGCACGAGCGCGGCGGCGCTGAACGGGAAGGTCAGGCCGTACGACACGACGGTGCCGATGCCCAGGATCACCGAGTCCAGGAAGGAGTCCGGGGTGGCGCCGAACTGCGAGAAGCCGGTGCCGAGGCTGAACGGCAGCTGCACGATGCTGCTGATGATCGCGGTGAGCAGCGCGATGAGCAGGGTGATGCCGAGTACGCGCCACCAACTCCCGGTCACCAGCTTGCGGGAGCGGGCCAGGGCCTTGCGTACGGTCTGCTTTTCGAGGATCAGCGCGGGGCTGGACAGTTGCAGCAGGACATACGCGTAGACGGCCAGGGCGCCGCCGCCGAAGATGCCGAGGACGATGAGCGCGCCGCCGATTTCGCCCGCGATCAGGGCGAGGAGCACGCCCGGGACGAGGCAGGCGGCGAACAGCAGTGCGGGGATGACGAAGGTCATGACCGAGGTGCCGAGCAGGCGCAGTAGCAACGGCCGTGTGCCGGACCAGGCCTGACCGAGCGTCATGTCCTTGCCGAGGACCGCGCGGCTGACCACGAGGGTCAGGATGCCGGTGATGATCAGCTGGCCGAGCAGCATCACCACCAGCAGCACGGCGCTGGACCCGAGGAGCGGTACGAGGACGTCGCGCAGTTCGTCGGCGCTGGGGTCGGACTCGTCCAGGACCGAGGTGTCGACGTCGTGCAGCAGCGACCACTGGATCGGGACGACGATCGTCTGCGTGATCAGCGCGACCACGAGGGACAGCCCGATCATCACTTTCCAGTGGGCGCGCATCGCGGCGACGGCGCCGTCGAGCAGTTCCCCGACGCCGAGCGGGCGCAGGGGGATGATGCCGGGTTTCTTGGCGGGGAGGTACGGCCCCTGCCAGCCGCGCGGCGCGCCCCACCCGGGCGTGCCGGAGCCCTGCGGGGGACCCCAGCCGGGGGCCTGGTTGCCGGGGGCTCCCCAGCCGCCGGACGGGGGATGACCGCCGGGGGCGCCCCAGCCGCCGGGGGCGGCGGGCGGTTGCCCGGCGGCCCAGCCGGGCGGGGTGGCGGATGTGGACGGCGGGGTGGCGGCGGGCGGGGTGTCCGAGGCGGGCTCCGCGGGCGGGGCGTCGGCCTCGCCGCCCGTGGCGGGTACCGGTTGCGGGGCCGCCTCGGTGTCGCCGGGCCGCCCGGGTGCGGGGGTTTCGGCGGAGGGGGCCGGGTCGGCCGCGGGGGGCCGCGCGTCGGTCGGTGACTCCGGCGACCGCGGTGCTTCGGGCAGCCGCCGGGGGGCGTCGTCCGGACCCGCGTCGGCGGCGTACGGCCCGGTCGCGGCATCCGCACGCTCCGGGGCCCGGTCGCTCTCCGCGCCCTCTCCGTGCCGCGTTCCGTTGGCGGGCTCGCGGGCGGCCTCCTCGTCCGAGGCCGCCGCTTCGGCGGGCGACCGCGGGGACCGCCGCGGGTCGTCGGGCCCCGGCGCGTCCGGCGCGGCCCAGCCCGGAGAGTCCGTCATCGAAGTCGCTCCTCGTTCCTGTGGGTGGCGGTCAATCGTGGCATGTTTTTGCCCGCACTTGATGATCGACTCCCGCTTTACGGGCCTCGCCGGTGCGGCTTGTCGCAATTGCCGCGCCGGGGGAGAGCGCACCGCGGACCGCCGGGGCATCCGGCGATACGGCGGCACGCGGGGGCGGGCAGACTCATGTCATGGACAACGTCCTTTCTCCCGGAAACGACTCCCCGGACGACGAATGGTCGCCGCACCCGGCGTATTGGGTCGACGACGTACCGACGGCGTACGGCCACGGTCCCGCGGTCGTCCTGCTCGACCAGACGCGGCTGCCCGCCGAGGAGGTGAGGCTGGTCTGCAGCGATGTGCCGACGCTGGTCGACGCGGTGCGGCGGCTCGTGGTGCGCGGGGCGCCGCTGCTCGGCGTCGTCGGGGCGTACGGGGTCGCGCTGGCGGCGGCGCGCGGCGACGACGTGAGGGCCGCCGCCGAGGCGGTGGCGCACGCGCGGCCCACGGCGGTGAACCTCGCGTGGGGTGCGCGCCGGGCGCTGGCGGCGTGGGAGGCGTCCGGCGGCGACGTCGCGGCGACCCTGCGCGAGGCGCGGGCGGTCCACGAGGAGGACGCGCGGGCGAGCGAGGCGATGGCCGCGCACGGGGCGCGGTTCGCGAGCGGGCTGGGGGAGCCGGACCGGCCGTTGCGGGTGCTGACGCACTGCAATACCGGTGCGCTGGTGTCGGGCGGGGTGGGCACGGCGCTCGCGGTGGTCCGTGATCTGCACCGGGCCGGGCGGCTGGGGCGGCTGTGGGTGGACGAGACGCGTCCGCTCCTGCAGGGTGCGCGGCTGACCGCCTATGAGGCGGCGCGGATGGGCATGCCGTACGCGGTGCTGCCGGACAGCGCGGCGGGCTCGCTCTTCGCGGCCGGTGACGTGGACCTCGTGGTGGTGGGGGCAGACCGGATCGCCGCGGACGGTGCGACGGCGAACAAGGTCGGCACGTACCCGCTGGCCGTCCTGGCCCGGCATCACGGTGTGCCGTTCGTCGTGGTCGCGCCGCTCAGCACGGTGGACCCGGGGACGCCCGGCGGTGCTGACATCGTCGTGGAGCAGCGGGACGAATGCGAGGTCACCGAATTGTCCGGTGTGCCGCTCGCGCCGGTCGGGAGCCGGGCGTACAACCCGGCGTTCGACGTCACTCCGCCCGAACTGATCACAGCGATTGTTACCGAATCTGGCGTTTTGTCGCCCGTGAATGCGATCGCGATTGCTCGGATGAGTGCAGGTCACGATCCGGTAATGCGACGATGATGTCTATGAAAGGACGTGTCCTCATCGTCGACGACGACACCGCGCTGTCCGAGATGCTCGGCATCGTGCTGCGCGGCGAAGGTTTCGAGCCGTCGTTCGTGGCGGACGGCGACAAAGCCCTCCAGGTGTTCCGGGAGGTCAAGCCGGATCTGGTGCTGCTCGATCTGATGCTGCCCGGGCGGGACGGCATCGACGTGTGCCGGCAGATCCGCGCCGAGTCGGGCGTGCCGATCGTCATGCTCACCGCGAAGAGCGACACGGTCGACGTCGTCGTGGGCCTGGAGTCGGGCGCCGACGACTACGTGATCAAGCCGTTCAAGCCCAAGGAACTGGTCGCCCGCGTGCGTGCGCGGCTGCGCCGGGCCGAGGAGCCGACACCGGAGCACCTGGTGATAGGCGACCTGGTCATCGACGTCGCCGGGCACTCGGTCAAGCGCGAGGGGCGCAACATCGCGCTCACCCCGCTGGAGTTCGACCTGCTCGTGGCGCTGGCTCGCAAGCCCTGGCAGGTGTTCACCCGCGAGGTGCTGCTCGAACAGGTGTGGGGGTACCGGCACGCGGCCGATACGCGGCTGGTCAACGTGCACGTGCAGCGGCTGCGGTCGAAGATCGAGCGCGACCCGGAGCGGCCCGAGATCGTGGTGACCGTGCGCGGCGTCGGCTACAAGGCCGGCCCAGCCTGACGTGGTGGACGACCGCCGTCCCGAAGCGGGCCGAGGGGCCGGGGGACGGTTCCCGGACCGGTTCGGCGCGTACCGGGAATCTGAGCGCGACTCCGCGCGCGACTCGGAGCGCGACGAGGCCCGCGGCGCCGACCGCGACGACCGTGCCGCCCCGGCGTCCGCGGACGCCGGGGCGACGCGTGCCTCCGCCGGGATGAGCGGTCCGGCGTCGCCTGTGCGGCGCGGGTGGTCGGTGTGGACACTCGCCCTGCGTCGCGTGCGCGGCGGCATCGGCCGGGTCGTGACCATGTGGCGCCGGTCGATCCAGTTCCGGGTCGTCTCCAGCACGCTGGTGCTCTCCGCGGCCGTCGTGATCCTGCTCGGCGTGATCGTCGTCGGCCAGGTGCAGGGCGGCCTGCTCGACGCCAAGGTGGCCGGTGCCACCGCGCAGGCCCGGGGCGGCTTCCAGGTCGCCCGGACGCAGGCCCAGACGCTCGCCACCGAGACCACGCGGTCCACGCCGCAGTCCGGCACCGCCGGCGGCACCGACGTCAAGGACTGGCTGACCTCGCTCGTCGACCAGCTCGCGAGCGGCGGCAAGGGGCAGTACGACGTCGCGGTCCTCAGCCCGCTCACCGCCGACGGCCTGCCGATGAACACCGCCGGGTACGGTCCGCGCTCGTCGGGCAACGTGCTCGCCGACGTGAGCGTGCCGCGCGAGCTGCGCACCGAGATCCGCAACCGGTCGGGGGCGGCGTACCAGTTCACCACGATCGTCCGCGAGACGAACGGCGCCGGAGGCGGCCAGAGCAGCACGCCCGGCGTGGTCGTCGGAGCCGAGCTGCCCGACCCGTCCGGGGGCCGCTACCAGCTGTTCTACTTCTTCCCGTTCACGCCGGAGGAGAAGACGCTCGGCCTGGTCCGCGGCACGCTCGCGACCGCCGGGGTCTTCCTCGTGCTGCTCCTGGTGGCCATCGCCGCCCTGGTCACGCGGCAGGTGGTGACGCCGGTGCGGATGGCGGCGCGCATCGCCGAGCGCCTGGCCGCCGGGCGGCTGGAGGAGCGGATGCGGCCCACCGGTGAGGACGACCTCGCGCGGCTCGGGTCGTCGTTCAACAAGATGGCGTCGACGCTGCAGAACAAGATCCGCCAGCTGGAGGACCTGTCGCGCATGCAGCGGCGGTTCGTCTCGGACGTCTCCCACGAACTGCGCACGCCGCTGACCACCGTGCGGATGGCCGCGGATCTTCTCTACGAGGCGCGGGAGCGGTTCGATCCGGCGGTCGGGCGGTCGGCGGAGCTGCTGCAGACGCAGTTGGACCGCTTCGAGGCCCTTCTCTCGGATCTGCTGGAGATCAGCCGCTTCGACGCCGGGGCCGCGGTCCTCGACGCCGAGTCGATCGACCTGCGCGACCTGGTCACCCGGGTCGTCGAGGCCGCGGAGCCGCTGGCCGAACGCCGCGGCGGGCGCATCGTCGTGCGCGAGCCGGGTCGTCCGTGTGTCGCACAGGCCGATCCCCGGCGCATCGACCGCGTGCTGCGGAACCTCGTGGTCAACGCGGTCGAGCACGGCGAGGGGCACGATGTCGTGGTCACCGTCGGGGTCGGGGACGACGCGGTCGCGGTGACGGTGCGTGACCACGGGGTCGGGCTCAAGCCGGGCGAGTCGTCGCTGGTGTTCAACCGTTTCTGGCGGGCCGACCCCGCGCGGGCGCGTACGACCGGCGGCACCGGGCTCGGGCTGTCGATCGCGTTGGAGGACGCGCACCTGCACGGCGGGTGGCTGCAGGCGTGGGGCGAGCCGGGCGGGGGCTCGCAGTTCCGGCTGACGCTGCCGCGCGTCGCGGGCGGTGAGCTGGTCCGCGCGCCGCTGCCGCTGGAGCCGCCCGACTCGCGGGCCAACCGCGGGCTGGACCTCGCGGGGACGCCGTACCGGCGCAGCCCGGGACGGGCGTCGTCCGGGCCGAAGGCGCCCGGGGCCGACGCGCCGAAGACGACGCGCGGTACGGGCACGGGGGACACGCCGGACGACCTCGGGCCGGTGTCGTACAAGACCTACCCGACCAAGGAAGGCGGTGGCCGCTGATGCGCCGGAATCGCGGAGGCCGCCGCGCCGCGCGCCGGGCGCTGCGCGCCGTCGCCCTCCTGGTCGCCCTCGCGCTGGCCGCCGCCTGCGCGTCGATGCCCAGCAGCGGCAAGGTGCGGGACGTCCCGCGCGACGACGCGGGCGGCGCCGCGGACGAGCAGCAGGTCCGCGTCTTCGGCGTGCCGCCGCAGCCCGGCTGGGAGCCCGGATCCGTCGTCGAGGGCTTCCTGGAGGCGGTGACCAGCGACGAGGCCGACTACCAGACCGCGCGCAAGTACCTGACGCCCGACGCCTCGGCGGCGTGGGATCCCAAAGGCGGCATCAAGGTCCTCGAAAGCGCCCCCAGCGTGGCGGAGACCGCGCAGCCCCAGCAGGCGGACGAGCCGTCCGCGGTGGTGCGCGTCAGCGGCACGCAGGTCGCGGGCGTCGACACGGACAACGTCTTCACACCGGCGCCGACCACGGTCAGCGAGGCGTTCGTGCTGCGGAAGAACAACGACGGGCAGTGGCGCATCGCGGAACTCCCCAACGGCCTGGTGCTCTCGCTGGCGGAGTTCCAGCGCATCTTCACGTCGGTGAACATGTACTGGTACGCGGTTCCCGACCCCGGCGCCGAGCGCATCCTCGTCCCCGACCCGATCTACCTGCGCACCCGCGACGCACTGGCGACCCGGCTCGTCGAGGAACTGCTCAAGGGCCCGACGGAATGGCTCGCCCCGGCCGTCCGGTCGAGCTTCCCGCCGCGTACGACGCTGCTCGACCGCACGGTGACGATCGACGACGGCGGCAAGGTCACCCTCCGGCTCAGCGACGAGGCCAAGGAGGTGCCGCGATCGGTCTGCGAGGAGATGGCCGCGCAGGTGGCGTACGCGCTCGACCAGATCTCGAACGTCGACTCCGTCGACCTGGCCGCGCACCGCGGCTCGGCGCTGTGCGGCGTGCGGATGGACCAGGCCGAGCGGTTCGACCCCACGCACCAGGGGCCGTCGGACCTCGTCGCGTACTACCGCAGCAGCAACAGCGTCTACCGGCTCGCCGTCGGCGATGCGCCCGGCGGGCTCGGCGAGGGGCCGGTGGCCGGGAGGTTCGGCGACGGATCGCTGCCGGTGAACGCGTTCGCGGTCGACCGCGAACGCCGCCGCATCGCGGCCACCGACCAGAGCGAGGCCAACGTGTACGTCGGCGGCCTCGACAGCACCGCGGACCCCGACAAACGCGCGACGGCCGATCCCGGGCACCACTTCACCGGTCTGACCTGGGACGGCCGAGGCGGTCTGTGGGCGCTGGAGGTCGGCAATCCCGGCAGCCCCGGATCGCAGACCGGCACGATCGTGTGGCTCGACACCCCCACCAAGATCACCGCCAAAGTGAGCGGCCTGGGCGGCGGGAGGATCACCGACTTCCGGATCTCCCCGGACGGTACGCGCGCGGCGATGCTGGTCGCCGGCCCGGGGCCGGACGACGTGCGGGTGGTCATCGGCCGCGTGGCGCGGGACGTCGACGACAGCCAGGCCGGCGAGGTCGTCATCAGCGACGTCCGGCCCGTCATGCTCAACCTGTCCGAGGCCAAGTCGCTGTCCTGGAACGGCGCCTCCCGGCTCCTGGTGCTGGGCCGCCAGGAAGAGGGCGCGTTGCAGCCGCAATTGGTCAACATCGACGGCAGCAACGTCGTGCCGGTCGCGACCGTGCCCGGCATCAGCCACATCGCGGCACCGAACAAGGCCGACGAACCCCTGCTCGCGGACGGCGACGGCGGCCAGATCTACTGGCTGATGCCGGGGGACACCTGGAAGCAGTTGGTGCAGGGGAGCTTCCCCGTCTATCCGGGCTGACGCGGGCGGGCTCGGAGCCTCGGCGCCCCGACACCCCGCACGCGAACGCATGTTCGGTTCCGTCGGCGGCCCATGACACGATCGGCTTGAATCCCACCCGATTCGGTGCGAATCCCGGCGCGCGGGCCCGGACCTCCCGCACGGTGGACCCATGCGGCACGACACTCCGCCCGACCCCGGGCCCGCCCGCCGACGCCCGGCCCGTCACCTGCGCCGGCTCGCCGGCACGTGGGCCGACCTCGTGCTGTCGAGCCGCTGCGCGGGCTGCGGTACGCCGGGGGCGGGCGTCTGCGCGGCCTGCCGGGCGCACCTGCGCCGGACGCCGCGGCGGGTGGACCCCGACCCGCCGCCGCCCGGGCTCCCGCCGGTCTTCGCGGCGGCCCCGTACGACGACCCGGTCCGGCCCCTGCTGATCGCCCACAAGGAGCACGGCGCGCGGGCGGTGACCGGCCCGCTCGCGGTCGCGCTCGCCGCCTCGGTGCGTGCGGTGACCGCCCGGTGCGCCGGGCCCGCCGGCGCGGGCCGCCCGCCCGTCCTGGTCCCGGTGCCCTCCTCCCGCCGGACGGTGCGAGCGCGCGGCCGTGACGCGATGTGGGCGCTCACCCTGCGTGCCGCGGCCGAACTGCGGCGTCAAGGGGTTCCGGTCCGTGCGCTCAAAGCTCTTGGTCATGCCCGGCCGGTGGCCGATCAATCCGGGTTGACCGCGGGCGAACGCATGGTGAACGTCACCGGTGCTTTCCGGGTTCTCAGCTGGTTGGCTCCCCTTGGTGAGGGCATTACTGTGGTGATCGTCGACGATCTCGTGACCACCGGAGCGAGTCTCGCGGAAGCGGCCCGTGCGGTCGTCTCCGCAGGCGGGAGGGTGAGCGGGGCGGCCGTGGTGGCCGCGACCGAACGCCGCTCGGGACGGGGATCGGAAGACCGGAACCCGATCCCATCCCCATTCGGGTCCGCGCTTCGGGCACGAGGTGGACGACCAGCTCGGCCGGGCGGGTGGACAACCCACCGGCAAGGCGCAAGGGATGGAGTTCTGCGTGGACATTGTCGTCAAGGGCCGCAAGACGGATGTGCCCGAGCGGTTCCGCAAACACAGCGTCGAAAAGCTGGAGAAGATCCGCAAGCTCGACGGCAGGGTGATCAGCGTCGACCTTGAGGTGTCGAAGGAACGCAACCCGCGCCTCGCGGATCGCTCGGATCGCGTGGAGATCACGCTGCGGAGCAAGGGCCCGGTCGTCCGGGCCGAGGCGGCGGCGACCGACCCGTACGCCGCGCTCGACCTCGCGATGTCGAAGCTGGAGGCGCAGCTGCGCAAGGCAGCCGACCGCCGCCGCATCCATCGCGGACACCACGCCCCCAAGTCCGTCGGGGCGGTGACCACGGAGCTGAACGGCAGCGCGCGGCTCGGCGGGGCCGATGTCGCCACCGCCGAGGAGCTGGCCGAGGCACCGGCCAAGCGCATGGAGGGATCGATCCAGGTCGACGGCGACGGGCCCCTCGTGGTTCGCGAGAAGGTGCACACCGCGCCGCCGATGACCCTCGACCAGGCGCTCTACGAGATGGAGCTCGTCGGGCACGATTTCTACCTGTTCGTGGACAAGGACTCCGTACTGCCCAGCGTCGTCTACCGGCGCCGCGGCTACGACTACGGCGTCATCCACCTCAGCCCCGAAGGCGCGGACACCGCGTGGGGCACGACCGAGACATGACCGAGTGACACGTGCGGCCCGCCGCCTCGTACGACGCGAGGCGGCGGGCCGCACGGCGGTCGCGGGGACGGGTCGGCCCGCCCGGGGGATTCCGGCCGAGTCCGCGCCGGAACCGGCGAATGGCCGCGAGGGGTGGACGGGCGGCGCCCATGACGTGAAATGCTGGTCCGGATACGCAGCGTGCCGACGGGTCGCCCTGGAAGCGCTTGCCGGCACCGGGCCTACCCGAGGGGGAGTAGACGGTGGGAGGACGCCAGGTGCCCGCGCAACCCGGGCCGCAGGGCCCGCCGCGGGACGAGCCGATCAGAGTCCTCGTGGTGGACGACCACGCGCTGTTCCGGCGCGGCCTGGAGATCGTCCTCGCCGCGGAACCGGACATCGAGGTCGTCGGCGAGGCCGGCGACGGCGCGGAGGCGGTCGAGGCGGCCCAGGATCTGCTGCCCGACATCGTGCTGCTGGACGTCCGCATGCCCCGGCGCGGCGGCATCGAGGCGTGCACGGCGATCAAGGAGGTCGCCCCGAGCGCGCGCATCATCATGCTGACGATGAGCGACGACGAGGCCGACCTCTATGACGCCATCAAGGCCGGCGCGACCGGCTATCTCCTCAAGGAGATATCGACCGACGAGGTCGCCACGGCGATCCGCGCGGTCGCCGACGGCCAGTCGCAGATCAGCCCGTCGATGGCGGCCAAGCTGCTCACCGAGTTCAAGTCGATGATCCAGCGCGACGACGAGCGCCGCCTCGTGCCCGCGCCGCGCCTGACGGACCGGGAGATCGAGGTCCTGCGGCTCGTCGCGACGGGAAAGAACAACCGCGACATAGCGAAGATCCTGTTCATCAGCGAGAACACCGTGAAGAACCACGTCCGCAACATCCTGGAGAAGCTGCAGCTGCACTCCCGGATGGAGGCGGTCGTCTACGCGGTGCGCGAGAAGATCCTCGAGATCCACTGACCCGCCGCGGCCCGCGGGAGCCGGCCGCGGCGGGTCGGTGCGCGTGAGTCGGCAGCCGGGCGCGGGGCGGCCGGGGCGCCGAGCCCCCGGGAGCGCTCAGGCGAGCAGCGCGGCCAGCGGGATCCGGGCCGGCTCGGGGGTGACCTTCTCCAGCCGCACGCTGTCGCAGCCCACCCACGTCGCCGCCTCGCGCAGGGCGTCGGCCATCGCCGCGAGGGTTTTGTCCGCGACGCGCGCCGAGCCGGGCGCGACCTCGAACGACAGCTGCCGGGCGACCAGCGTGCGGCCCTCGCGGGCCGGGTCGACGCGGCCGAGCAGGCGTCCGCCCGCGAGGAGCGGCATGACGAAGTAGCCGTGCTCGCGCTTGGCCTTGGGGACGTACGCCTCAAGGCGGTGCGTGAAGCCGAACACCCGCGCGGTGCGCGGCCGGTCCCACACCAGGGAGTCGAACGGCGACAGCAGCGTGGTGCGGTGGCGGCCCTTGGGCGCCGAGGCCAGTGCGGCCGGGTGTGCCCACGCCGCGACCGGCGGGCTGCCGTGTGAGGCCGCGCGCCGGGGCCCGGCAGCCGTCCGGCGTCCGTGGGCGTCGGCCCAGCCCTCCACCGCGACCGGCACCAGCGGCGTGTGCGGCAGCGCGGTCTCGACCTGGGCGCGGGTGAGGCGGTACTGGTCCATCAGATCGGCGGTGGTGGCGACGCCGAGCTGCCGCCCGGCGAGGTCGACCAGCTCGCGGACGCAGTCCGCGTCGTCGGGGTCACGCGCGAACAGGTCCCCGGGGACGGCGCGTTCGGCCAGGTCGTAGACGCGCTTCCAGCCGGTGCGCCGAACGCACACCACGTCACCGAAGGCCAGCGCCCGTTCGACGGCGATCTTGGTGTCGCTCCAGTCCCACCACTCGCCCTTGTTCTTCGCGCCGCCCAGCTCGGTCGCGGTCAGCGGGCCCTCCGCACGGAGCCGGTCGACCACGGCGCGGTAGGCCTCGGCCGACACCTGGTGCCCCCACAGGTGCCCTCGGTCGCGGTACCGGCGCCTGCGGAACGCGAAGTGCGGCCAGGACGACATCGGCAGCACGCACGCGGCGTGCGACCAGTACTCGAAGGCGACGCCGTTCGCCCAGTACGCCCGCTCGACCGCGGCCCGGCCGACCGCGCCGAGGCGCGCGTACGGCACGAGTTCGTGGGATCGCGCGAGTGTCGAGATGGTGTCCAGTTGGACGGCGCCGAGGCGGCCGAGCACGCCGTACACGCCGGACCGCCGCTCCTGCGCGCCCAGGACGCCCTGGGCGCGCAGGACGATGCGGCGCGCGTCGTCGGCGGTGAGGGTGTGGACGGGCGGGGGCGGGGTCAGGGAAGGCACAGAGGGCACAATAGAACACTTGTTCGCAGGAAGGGTGGGTCTTGGTGCGGCGCGTCGCGGCCCGAAGCAGCCGCCGACGGGAGCACGGCTAGCGTGCCGGGACGGGCGGGTCGGTGGCGAGCCGGGCGTGGAGGTGTTCGTCCAGGAATACGCCGTCGCCGCTCGGGAAGGCCTCGCGCATCACGCCTTCGAGTGCAAATCCGCAGCGCCGGGCGACCGCGCACGACGCCGTGTTGGCCACCGCGTGGGTCAGCGAGATCCGGTGCAGCCCCAGCGCGCCGAAGGCCCACCGCGTCGCGGTGCCCACCGCGTGCGTCGCGATCCCCGCGCCGCGCGCGTGCGGCATCACCCAGTAGCCGACCTCCGCGCAGGCCTGCGTGGTGTCGATGTGCTGCACGCTCACGTCGCCGAGAACGTCCCCGGTCACCGCGTCCATCACGAGGAAGCAGGCGTGGCGGCCCTCGGCCCAGAACCCGACGCGTCTGCGCAGCCACTCGTGCGGATCGCCGCGGGTGTCGTCGCCGGGCGGGCTCGGCGCCCGCCAGCGCCGGATGTCGGGATCGCCGAGCGCGACCCGGGCGGCCTCGATGTCCCCGAGGCTCCACGGGCGGAGCTGGTACTTGCCGGCGGCGATCTCCACGGGTTCCATGGCCCACATTGTGCCTGGGTGCGCGTGCCTCCCGGCGGCTTGCGTCCTCGCATACCATGGCTCCATCGGTGGGCGGGCCCCGCCGTGCCGTCACGCGGAGGCGAGGCGGGCGCCGCTCGGCAAGGAGACTCACACAGCGTGTCCATCTTCGACAAGGTCCTGCGCGCCGGCGAGGGCAAGATCCTGCGCAAGCTCAACCGCATCGCGGATCAGGTCGACTCGATCGAAGAGGACTTCACGAACCTCTCGGACGCCGAGCTGCGCGCGCTGACCGACGAGTACAAGGAGCGGTACGCCGAGGGTGAATCGCTCGACGACCTGCTCCCCGAGGCCTTCGCGACGGTCCGCGAGGCCGCGCGCCGCACACTCGGCCAGCGCCACTACAAGGTCCAGCTCATGGGCGGCGCCGCGCTGCACCTGGGCAACATCGCCGAGATGCGCACCGGTGAGGGCAAGACGCTGGTGTCGACGCTGCCGGCGTACCTCAACGCCCTCGCCGGCAAGGGCGTGCACGTCGTCACGGTCAACGACTACCTCGCCGAGCGCGACTCGGAGTGGATGGGCCGGGTGCACCGCTTCCTCGGCCTGGAGGTCGGCTGCATCCTCGCGAACATGCCGCCGCACGAGCGCCGCAAGGCCTACAACTGCGACATCACGTACGGCACCAACAACGAGTTCGGCTTCGACTACCTGCGCGACAACATGGCGTGGAGCCAGGACGAGCTGGTCCAGCGCGGCCACTTCTTCGCGGTCGTCGACGAGGTCGACTCGATCCTCATCGACGAGGCGCGTACGCCGCTGATCATCTCCGGTCCGGCCGACCAGGCCACCAAGTGGTACGCCGACTTCGCCAAGCTCGTGACGCGTCTGCGCCGCGCGGAGCCGACCACCGACGGGTCGACGCCCGACGGCGACTACGAGGTCGACGAGAAGAAGCGCACGGTCGGCATCCTGGAGGCCGGTGTCGCGCGCGTCGAGGACTACCTGGGCATCGACAACCTCTACGAGGCGGTCAACACGCCGCTGGTCGGCTACCTCAACAACGCGATCAAGGCCAAGGAGCTGTACAAGCGCGACAAGGAGTACGTCGTCGTTGACGGCGAGGTCCTGATCGTCGACGAGCACACCGGCCGCATCCTCGCGGGCCGCCGCTACAACGAGGGCATGCACCAGGCGATCGAGGCGAAGGAAGGGGTGGACATCAAGGACGAGAACCAGACGCTCGCGACGATCACCCTGCAGAACTTCTTCCGCCTCTACGACAAGCTGGGCGGCATGACCGGTACGGCCATGACCGAGGCCGCCGAGTTCCACCAGATCTACAAGCTCGGCGTCGTGCCGATCCCGACGCACCGCAGCGTGCAGCGCGTGGACCAGTCCGACCTCGTCTACAAGACCGAGGAGGCGAAGTTCGCCGCGGTCGTCGACGACATCGTCGAGAAGCACGAGAAGGGCCAGCCGGTCCTGGTCGGCACCACGAGCGTGGAGAAGTCGGAGTACCTCTCCAACCAGCTGCGCAAGCGCGGCGTCCCGCACGAGGTCCTCAACGCGAAGCACCACGAGCGCGAGGCGGAGATCGTCGCGCAGGGGGGCCGCAAGGGCGCCGTCACCGTCGCGACCAACATGGCGGGCCGCGGCACCGACATCATGCTCGGCGGCAACCCCGACCACCTGGCCTCGGCCGAGCTGGCCCAGCGCGGCCTGACCCCGGCCGAGACGCCGGACGAGTACGAGCAGGCGTGGCCGGACGCGCTCGCCAAGGCCAAGAAGGCCGTCAAGGTCGAGCACGAGGAGGTCACCGAGCTCGGCGGCCTGTATGTGTTGGGCACCGAGCGCCACGAGTCGCGCCGCATCGACAACCAGCTCCGCGGCCGGTCCGGCCGTCAGGGCGACCCCGGCGAGTCGCGGTTCTACCTGTCCCTCGGCGACGACCTGATGCGCCTGTTCAAGGCCAACATCGTCGAGCGAGTGCTGACGATGGCCAACATCCCCGAGGACGTGCCGATCGAGTCGAAGATGGTGTCCAACGCCATCAAGTCCGCGCAGACCCAGGTCGAGCAGCAGAACTTCGAGATCCGCAAGAACGTCCTCAAATACGACGAGGTCCTGAACCGGCAGCGCGAGGTCATCTACGGCGAGCGCCGCCGCGTGCTCGACGGCGAGGACCTGCACGAGCAGGTGCGGCACTTCATCGACGACACGATCGACGCGTACGTCACGGGCGCCACCGAGGGCTTCGCCGAGGAGTGGGACCTCGAGAAGCTGTGGACGAACCTCAAGCAGCTCTACCCGGTGAGCATCGACATCGAAGAGCTTGAAGAGGAGGTCGGCGACCGCGCCGGGCTCGACGCCGACTTCCTCACGGAGCAGCTCCAGGCCGACGCGCAGGCGTCGTACGACGAGCGCGAGGAGAAGCTGGGCGCCGAGGTCATGCGCGAGCTCGAGCGCCGCGTCGTCCTGTCGGTGCTGGACCGCCGCTGGCGCGAGCACCTGTACGAGATGGACTACCTCCAGGAGGGCATCGGCCTGCGGGCGATGGCGCAGCGCGACCCGCTGGTCGAGTACCAGCGCGAGGGCTTCGACATGTTCAACGCCATGATGGAGGGCATCAAGGAGGAGTCGGTCGGCTACCTCTTCAACGTCGAGGTCCAGATCGAGCAGGTCCCCGAGGCCCCCGCCGCCGCCCCGGCCATCTCGATCGACAAGGCCCAGGCGATGCCGCAGATCCAGGCGAAGGGCCTGGAGGCGCCGCAGCGGCCGAGCCACCTGTCGTACAGCGCCCCGACGGTCGACGGCGACGGCGGCGTGGTGACGACCGAGGAAGACGTCGACGAGGACGCGATCCCCGTGCAGCAGGGCAGCACCCGCGCGGAGCGCCGCCGTGCCCAGCGGGCCGCCCGCAAGAAGAAGCGCTGACCGGCGCGATCCGCCGGACGCCTCCGGGCCCGCCACACCACGGTGTGGGCGGGCCCGGAGGCGTTTTGTGTGCGGGCCGGGCCGTGTCTTGTGGGATCTCGGTACGGCTGCCGCTCCGCCGGGGCCGTCATGGCCCCGGGGGACGTCTTGCTACCGCGATCCGCGATCCGCGATCCGCGGAACACGGCCCGGGTCCGCTCGGCGCCCGCGAAGGCGAGGCGGCTGCGGTGCCGCCGCATCGGGCGTGTTCTCCGCCGCGCCAGGCGCGTGAGGGCCGCCTTGCCGCCTTCAGGCGGGCGGGTGGGTTCGCCGCTCGCCCGTCGGTGCGTTCAGCGGTGGTGGAGGGCCGTGCAGACCCAGATGGGCGGGCGGTTGGGGCGGGTTCGCGGGGTTCGGCGGTCGAGGCGTACGGCGACGGCCTGGAAGCGGTCGGGGCCCGTCAGGCGGAGGCGGAGGAAGCCCTCCGCGGTGTTGTCGGTCGGTGCGGTGGCGTTGGAGGCCACGAGGGACACTCCCGCGACCCGGCGTGCGCCGAGGTCCCGGCGCAGGCGGGCGACGCGTTCGCGGACCTCGGGGGTGACGCGGTCGCTGAGCTGGCGCAGGGCGCGTGCCCCGGACAGGACTTCGGCGAGGGCGACGGCGAACCGGTGCACTTGGCGTCGCGCCTCGGCGGGGTCGGGTTCGTGCGGTGTGGCGCGGGCGGGCGCACCCACCAGCCGCAGGAACGGCCGCTCGGGCTCCGGCGGGTGTACGGGGAACGGGATGACGGCGGCGCCGGCCGGCACGTACTCCGGTTCGTCGTCGGGTTCGCACCGGGGAACGCGCAGGACGCGCAGCGGGGGCAGGGGCGCGCCCGGGACGATCTCCTCGATGCCGCCGGTGAGCGCGGCGATCCCCGCGGGCGTCCGGACGATTTCGAGTCGCGGGACGGTCGCGGGGATCGCCCCCGCCCCCACGTCGGTGCCTGCGCCGCCCGGATTGCCGCGAGCCGCCCCGCCGTCGCGTCCGACGGCGGGGTTGCGCGTGCCGCGCGGTGCCGCGACGGCCCGCGGCGCCGGTTCCGGGTGGCCGGTGTCGAACCCGACGGCGGCCGTGCGGTTCGCCGTCGGCCGCAGCGGGCGGGCGGCGGGGGCGTCGACCGGGACCGCGGGTGTGGTGCCGTCCGTCGTCTTCCTCGGTGGGCCCGAGGCTGTGCGGTGGCCCGCCGACGCGTGGGCGGGTTCGCGTAGGGCGCGGTTCGCCGCCGCGCGCCGCGATCGCGTGCCGGCGGCGCCCGTCTGCCCCGCGGGCTTGGTGTGGTGCTGGACCATGGGTCCTCCCCGTTGTGCCGAATGCGCGGTCGGGCCGGGGAGCGGGCGGCGGCGATTCCCCCGTCGCGCGGCCACCCCCCGGGGCCGCCGCTATGGGGCATTTGCTACCTCGCGCGCGGGAGCCGAGTCAAAACAGCGAGTTGGGGTTTCGGAGTGCGCCATCGGCTTCCCGCGCGCGGGCGTACGCCGGGACAAAAACGATCGAACCCATGGAATCCTCCGACCGGACCCGACCGGTGGGCGCGGGCTGACCTCGTACGATGCACTGCGGTGGGTCCGGCCGATTCACCGTCGGATTCATACGTACGGGCGCCGCCCGGACCGCCCCACCTCCAGGAGCCCAGATGCGCGTGTACATCCCCTCGACGCCGACCGCGCTGGCCGGAGTGCAGCGGGAGAACGGCGTCGGCCCGGCACCCGTGGGGGCGTGGGCCGTGACCGCCGGCCTGCGGGTCTGGTGCGGCACCGACAACGACGAGGAACTGGAGTACGCCGCAACGGTGTTGGCCGGTCGGGCATCGCTCGCGCTGATCGCCGGCGCGTCCGAGGGGCCCCCGCGCCGCGTGGTCCTGGTCGCCGAGGTCCCCGACACGATCGTCCGTGAGGACGCGGGGCTCGGCCCCGGAGCGGTGTCGGTCGGCGGCACGATCCCCCTCAAGCGCGTCGCGGCCGTCCACCTGGACGCGGCGGAGGCCGAGGACGCCGTACGGGCCGCCCTCGGCGTGCTCGACGCGGCCGACGCGGGCGACGAGGCCGCCGAGGCGCTGGTCGAGGCGGTCGAGGAACACGAACTGCTGTGGTTCGCGACCCAGGAACTGCCGGGTCTCGTGGCCGCGGTCGACTCCGCGTGATCAGACAGAATCCCACTGTGCTCGCCCGGGCGGTCATCGGCCGTGAGACACCGGCGCAAGTGCGGCGCGAACCGGGCACAATGCCTGGATGAGTACGTCGCGCGTCCGGCACATCGTGTGGGACTGGAACAGCACGCTCTTCCACGACATCGACGCGGTCATCTCGGCCACCAACGACTCCTTCGCGGCCTGCGGCATCCCGCCCATCACGCTGGAGCGCTACCGCGAGCTGTACTGCGTCCCCGTGCCCAAGTTCTACGAGAAGGTCACCGGCCGGGTGCCGGGCCCCGACGAATGGGCCGTCCTCGACGCGATGTTCCAGGAGTCGTACGCACGGCACGCGGCGGCGTGCGCGCTCACCCCCGGCGCCGACGGGCTGCTCGGCGCGTGGCAGCGCGCCGGTCGCACGCAGTCGCTGCTGTCGCTGACCGACCACGACGTCCTCCTGCCGTTCGTACGCCGCTTCGCGATCGACGACTTCTTCCTGCGCGTCGACGGCCGGGTCGGGCCGCCGGGCGGCGGCAAGGCCGAACACCTCGCCCGGCACCTGGCCGCGCTCGACGCCGACCCGTCGACGATCGTGCTGATCGGCGACGCCGCGGACGACGCCCACGCCGCACGCGAGGTCGGGGCCTCGGCGGTGCTGTACACGGGCGGTTCGCACTCGCGCGCGAGTCTGGAGCAGGCGGGCGTCCCCGTCGTCGACACGCTCGCGGAGGCCGTGGCGCTGGCCGAGCGCTGACGCCACCCGAACGCCGCCGCGTTCCCGTACGGAGTGCGTCATAACTCGGCAAACCGGGCAACCCGGGGGCATGGATGCTGTCACGAATGTTCCCGAGCCGGTCAACGAGCCGGTGCACACCTACGCGCCCGGAAGCCCGGAGCGCGCCCGGCTGGAGGCGGAACTGCGCCGCCAGGAGTCCGAGCCCGTCGAGATGCGGCAGACCATCGGCGGCGAGCAGTCGTGGGGCGGCGGTCTGCGCGTGGACGTCGTGCAGCCGCATCGCCACCGCGCCCTGCTGGGGGTGTTCGCGTCCGCGACGCAGGAGGACGCGCGGCGCGCGGCGGACGCGGCCAAGGCGGCGGCCCCGGACTGGCGGGCGATGGATTTCGACGACCGGGCCGCGGTGTTCCTGCGCGCGGCCGACCTGCTCGCCGGGCCGTGGCGCGAGCGCGTCGCGGCGGCGACGATGCTCGGGCAGTCCAAGACCGCGCAGCAGGCGGAGATCGACGCGCCCTGCGAGCTGGTCGACTTCTGGCGGTTCAACGTCGCTTTCGCGCGGCGCATTCTGGCCGACCAGCCGGGCAGTTCGCCGGGCGTGTGGAACCGGGCGGACCACCGGCCGCTGGACGGATTCGTCTACGCGGTCACCCCGTTCAACTTCAGTGCGATCGCGGGCAACCTGCCCACCGCGCCCGCCCTGATGGGCAACACCGTCGTGTGGAAGCCGGCGCCCACGCAGATGGCGGCGGCGTGGCAGATCATGCGCCTGCTGGAGGAGGCCGGCCTTCCCCCCGGCGTCGTGAACATGCTCGCGGGGGACGGCGCCGCGGTGTCGGAAGTCGTCCTGGCCGACCCGGATTTCGCGGGCCTGCACTTCACCGGGTCACCGGGGACGTTCCACCGCCTGTGGTCGACGATCGGTGCCAACATCGCCCGGTACCGGGCGTATCCGCGGATCGTGGGGGAGACCGGCGGCAAGGACTTCGTCGTCGCCCACGCGTCGGCCGACCCCGCGGTGCTGAAGACCGCGCTGGTACGCGGCGCGTTCGAGTACCAGGGCCAGAAGTGCAGTGCCGCGTCGCGCGCCTACCTGCCGAGGTCGCTGTGGGACGGCGGCTTCCGCGACGAACTGGTCGCCGAGGTCGAGTCGTTGGCCGTCGGCGACGTGACCGACCTCGCGAACTTCATGGGCGCGCTGATCGACGAGCGCGCGTACGCCAAGAACAAGGCCGCGATCGACCGCGCGCACGCGACCGACGGCATCGAGGTGGCCGCGGGCGGCACCTGCGACGCCGAGACCGGCTACTTCGTCCGGCCCACGGTGCTGGTCTGCGACGATCCGACCGACGAGGTCTTCACCACCGAGTACTTCGGGCCGATCCTCGCCGTCCACGTCTACGACGACGCCGCGTGGGAGCCGATGCTGCGGCAGATGGAGTCGGTCGCTCCGTACGCGCTGACCGGATCGGTGATCGCCCGCGACCGCGCGGCCCTCGCGCACGCCACCGAGGTGCTGCGCTTCGCCGCCGGCAACCTCTACCTCAACGACAAGCCCACCGGCGCCGTCGTCGGCCAGCAGCCCTTCGGCGGCAGCCGCGCCTCCGGCACCAACGACAAGGCCGGTTCGCCGCAGAACCTCATGCGCTGGACGAGCACCCGGATCGTCAAGGAGACGTTCGTCCCGGCCACCGACCACCGCTATCCGCATATGGAGCGCGATCTGGCCGGACAGGTCTCCCGGTTCGCCGACGACGTCAAGGACGCGTTCCGGGGCAGGCCCTGACGGGCCGTCCGGCCGTGCGATATAGCGGCGTTCCCGGCATTCCGCGCCGGACAACCGGATGTCCACTTGACGCGTTGTCGTAGCGTTCCGGGGATTTCCTGACAGCCTGCGTCCGGGCCTGTGGACAACCCCCCGCCCCCTCGGCACGAGGCGCGGGTAGCCTGGCGGGCGTGGGGTGACCCTCGACCCGCAACGTACGCCACCACGGTCGAGCCGTCGGGACAATGGGGTCCCGGGGGCCCGCTGGTGCGGGCGCACTGCTGTCCGAGGGCCCGCATGACAGGAGTCAATCGGTCACGCAACGGCGCGCGACGGGAGCAAAGGCATCATGCAGAGCAAGCTGGACGAGGCGAAAGCAGATCTGCTGGCCCGGGCGGCGGAGGCGGCCCGGCAGGCATCGTCACAGCACGGAGGCGGCGAGAGCGCGGGCGACATCGACCTCGATGTCCTGCTGCGGCGCTATTACCGGCACACGGCACCGGACGACCTGGTCGGCCGCGACCCGGTGGACATCTACGGCGCGGCGATCTCGCACTGCCGCCTCGCGGCGGCACGTCCCCAGGGCACGGCGAAAGTGCGCGTCTTCACGCCCACCGTGGAGGAGAACGGCTGGTCGTCGGGTCACACGGTCGTACAGATCGTGACCGACGACATGCCCTTCCTGGTCGACTCGATCACCAACGAACTCTCCCGCCAGGACCGGGCGATCCACGTCGTCATCCACCCGCAGCTCGTGGTCCGCCGCGACATCACCGGCAACCTCACGGAGATCCTGGACACCTCCGACGCCGGGGCGGTCCCCGACGACGCCGTGGTCGAGTCGTGGATGCACGTCGAGATCGACCGCGAGAGCGACCGCGACGACATCCACGCGATGGAGGAGAGCCTCCGGCAGATCATGAACGACGTCCGCGAGGTCGTCGAGGACTGGGCCAAGATGCGCGGCACGGCGGTGCGGATCGCCGACGAGCTGGCCGAGAACCCCCCGGTCCTGCCGGGCGAGGAGATCGGCGAGGCCTGGGAGCTGCTGCGCTGGCTCGCGGAGGACCACTTCACCTTCCTCGGCTACCGCGAGTACGATCTCGTGACGATCGACGGCGAGGACCAGCTGCGGGCGATCCCCGGCACGGGCCTCGGCCTGCTGCGGCCCGACCAGGACATGTCCGCGTCCTTCAGCCGGCTCTCGCCGCAGGCACGCACGAAGGCGCGGGAGAAGAAGCTCCTCATTCTGACCAAGGCCAACTCCCGTTCGACGGTCCACCGCCGCTCGTACCTCGACTACGTCGGCGTCAAGAAGTTCGACGCCGACGGCAACGTGATCGGCGAGCGCCGCTTCCTGGGCCTGTTCGGATCGCTGGTCTACACCGAGAGCGTCACCCGGATCCCGGTCGTGCGGCGCAAGGTGCAGAACGTCCTGGAGCGGGCCGGCTTCCCGCCCGCCAGCCACGACGGCCGCGACCTCCTGCAGATCCTGGAGACGTACCCGCGCGACGACCTGTTCCAGATCCAGGTCCCCGAGCTGTACGACATCGGCATCGCCGTCCTCCACCTCCAAGAGCGCCGCCGCCTGCGGCTGTTCCTGCGCAAGGACGAGTACGGCCGCTTCTACTCCGCGCTCGTCTACCTGCCGCGCGACCGCTACACCACCGAGATCCGCCTGCGCATGCAGGACATCCTGCTGCGCGAACTCGGCGGATCGGTCATCACCTTCACCGCCCGCAACACCGAATCGGTGCTCGCCCGGCTGCACTTCACCGTGCGGGTGCCGCAGGGCTCCACACTCGGCGACCCGGACGTCGAGCACATCGAGCGCCTGCTCGCCGCCGCGACGCGGTCGTGGGCCGACGACTTCGCCGAGGCGCTGGTCAGCGAGTGCGGCGAGGAACCGGCCGCCGAGCTGTCGCGCGCGTACGCCCGGGCGTTCAGCGAGGGCTACAAGGCGGAGTACACACCGCGCGCCGCCGTCGCCGACCTGCGCCGCATCGAGGCGCTCAACCCCGACCCGGACGTCGCGGACTTCACCCTCAACCTGTACCAGCCCGTCGGGGCGCTGCCGGGGGAGCGGCGCTTCAAGATCTACCGCACCGGCGGACCGCTGTCGCTGTCCCAGGTGCTGCCCATCCTCCAGCGCATGGGCATCGAGGTCGTCGACGAGCGGCCCCACGAACTGCGCCGTGCCGACGGCCGCGTGGCGTGGGTGTACGACTTCGGGATCCGCCACGACCCGACGCTCGAAGCCGGCGACGACGTCAAGGAGCTGTTCCAGGAGGCGTTCGCCGCGGTCTGGACCGGCAAGGCCGAATCGGACGGCTTCAACGCGCTCGTCCTGCGCGCCGGGCTGACGTGGCGGCAGGCGATGGTCCTGCGCGCGTACGCCAAATACCTGCGCCAGGCCGGGTCGACGTTCAGCCAGGACTACATCGAGGACGCGCTCGTCGGCAACGTGCACATCTCGCGCCTGCTGGTGAACCTCTTCGAGGCGCGCTTCTCGCCCCGCCACCAGCACGCCGGCATCGAACTGGTCGACAGCATGGTCGAGGAGCTGGAAGGCGCGCTGGACCAGGTCGCGAGCCTCGACGAGGACCGCATCCTGCGCTCCTTCGTGTCGATGGTCCGCGCGACGCTGCGCACCAACTTCTTCCAGAAGTCCGACGAGGGCGAGCCGCGCGACTACCTCGCGCTCAAATTCGACCCGCTCGCCATCCCCGACCTCCCGGCGCCGCGCCCGAAGTTCGAGATCTACGTGTACTCGCCGCGCGTCGAGGGCGTGCACCTGCGCTTCGGCGCCGTCGCACGCGGCGGGCTGCGCTGGTCCGACCGGCGCGAGGACTTCCGCACCGAGGTCCTGGGCCTGGTCAAGGCGCAGATGGTGAAGAACACCGTCATCGTCCCGGTGGGCGCCAAGGGCGGATTCGTTGCCAAGCGCCTCCCCGACCCGCAGGTCAACCGCGAGGCGTGGCTCGCCGAAGGCATCGCCTGCTACCGCACGTTCATCTCCGGGCTGCTCGACATCACCGACAATATGGTCGGCGGGAAGGTCGTGCCGCCGAAGGGCGTCGTGCGCCACGACGGCGACGACACCTACCTGGTGGTCGCCGCCGACAAGGGCACCGCGACGTTCTCGGACATCGCCAACGAGGTCGCGGGCTCGTACGGGTTCTGGCTCGGCGACGCGTTCGCCTCCGGCGGCTCGGCGGGCTACGACCACAAGGGCATGGGCATCACCGCGCGCGGCGCGTGGGAGTCGGTCAAGCGGCACTTCCGCGAACTCGGCCACGACGCGCAGACCGAGGACTTCACGGTCGTCGGCATCGGCGACATGTCCGGCGACGTGTTCGGCAACGGCATGCTGCTGTCCGAACACATCCGGCTGGTCGCGGCGTTCGACCACCGGCACATCTTCCTCGACCCCGACCCGGACGCCGCCGTGTCCTACGCCGAGCGCCGCCGCCTGTTCGAACTGCCGCGCAGCTCCTGGGCCGACTACAACGCCGACCTGATCTCCGCAGGCGGCGGGGTGTTCCCGCGCAGCGCGAAGTCGGTCGTGATCAGCCCGCAGGTCCGGGCGAGCCTGGGGCTGCCCGCCGAGGTCACCCGCCTGTCCCCGGCCGAGCTGATGCGGGCCGTCCTCAAGGCGCCGGTCGACCTGTTCTGGAACGGCGGCATCGGTACGTACGTCAAGGCCTCCACCGAGTCGAACGCCGACGTCGGCGACAAGGCCAACGACGCCATCCGCGTCGACGGCGCCGACCTGCGCACGAAGGTGGTCGGCGAGGGCGGCAACCTGGGCTGCACGCAGCTCGGCCGCGTCGAATACGCCCTGGGCGGCGGCCGGATCAACACCGACGCCATCGACAACTCGGCCGGTGTGGACACCTCCGACCACGAGGTCAACATCAAGATCCTGCTCGGCCAGGTGGTCACGGCCGGCGACATGACCGAGAAGCAGCGCAACACGCTCCTGGCCAAGATGACCGACGAGGTCGGTCGGCTCGTCCTGGAGAACAACTACGAGCAGAACTACGCGCTCGCCAACGCGGTCGCCCAGGCGCCGTCGCTGCTGCACGTGCACATGCGCTACCTGCGCAAGCTGGTCCGCGACGGGCACCTCAACCGCGAGATCGAATTCCTGCCGACGGACCGCCAGTTGCGCGAACGCCAGCAGGCCGGCATCGGGCTGACCGGGCCGGAGCTGGCCGTGCTGCTGGCATACACGAAGATCGTGTTCGCCGGGGAGCTGCTGGCCTCCGACCTGCCGGACGACCCGTACCTGCACGGCGAGTTGCACCGGTACTTCCCGAGCGCGCTGCGGGAGAAGTTCGGCCCGCAGATCGACGCGCACGCGCTGCGCCGCGAGATCGTCACCACGCGCGTGGTGAACGACCTGGTCAACCTGGGCGGGATCTCGTTCATCTTCCGCCTCCGCGAGGAGAGCGGCGCGGCACCGGCCGAGGTCGCGCGGGCCCACCTGGCGGCGCGGCAGATCTTCCGCGCCGACGAGATCCTGGACCAGATCAAGGCCCTCGACAACCAGGTGCCGGCGTCCGTGCAGACCAGGATGCGCCTGCACATGCGGCGGCTGGTCGAGCGGTCCACGCGGTGGATGCTCGCCAACCGGCGCGAGATCGACATCGCCGCGCAGATCGCGTTCTTCTCGGACGGCGTCGCCGACGTCGTCGCCCACCTGCCGAAGCTGCTGCGCGGCAGCGACCAGGCGTGGATGGACAAGATGTACGCCGAGTTCACCGAGGCGGGGGTCCCCCACGACCTCGCGACGGTGGCCGCCGGGTTCTCCACGTCGTACGCCGCGCTCGACATCGTTGAGGTGGCCCGCGACTCCGGGCACGGCGTCATCGAGGTCGCCGAGGTCTACTTCGACCTCGCGGACCGCCTGCCGATCGCGTACCTCCTCGAACGCATCGTCGAACTGCCGCGGGACGACCGCTGGAAGTCGATGGCACGGGCGTCGCTGCGCGAGGACCTGTACGCGGCGCAGGCCGGCCTGACGTTCGACGTCCTGTCGTCCGGCGCCCCGGACGCGACGCCGGAACTGCGGTTCAAGGCCTGGGAGGACAAGAACATCTCGGTGATCAACCGGGCCCGGACGACGCTGGAGGAGCTGCGGGAGGCGGAGTCGTACGACCTCGCGACCCTGTCGGTGGCGATGCGGGTGATCCGCACGCTGCTGCGCAGCGGGAGCATGACCTAGCGGGGAGAGCGGGGATTGGCGCGCGGGGCCCGTCAGCGGGCCCCGCGCGGCATGTCCGGGTGCTGACGGGCCCAGCGGGTCGGTACGCGGCCGACGCGACGAACACCGGCGGATCCTGTCCGGCCGTACGCCCGCACCGGGCTCCGGGCTCGGCCGGGCGCGGTCGGCCCGCACCGCCTCCCGCGGCCGGGTCAGTGCCGCGTCGCGCCCTCGGCCTCCGGGCGTCGCGGGGCGGGCACTTCGTGGCGCTCCAGGAGCAGCAGGTCGTCGCGGCGGCGTTCCTTGAGCAGCCACCACGCGGTCAGGTAGAACGCGGCCGGCAGGCCGGTCGGGGCGAGGAGCCACAACGGGCCCTGGAGTGTGACGGTGAGGATCGCCGTCCACAGGTGGATCATGCCGAGCGTCGCGGCGCGGCCCAGCGCGCCGAATCCGAAGCGCAGCGTGTCGCGTACCGCGAGGATGCTCCCGGCGCACAGGGCGGCGAGCCCGGCGGCCAGGACCGCGGTGACCATCAGCATTTTGTCGAGACCGGCGAGTTCGTCGCCCTCCCGGCGCACGGCGAAGGCCATGACGGTGAGCGCCCCCGCGCCGAGCACCATGATGACGCCCTCGATCACGAGCGCGGTGTACAGCGTCCGCAGCAGCGCTGTTCGGCGGCTGCCCCTCATCTCCTATCCCCCGCTTCTTTTTCCCCCGCCGTCGAACAGTCGAGCCAACCGGTCGCCGCGGCGGCGATCCCCGTGTCGGTGGTGTGCACGTTACGCCTGAGGACACTGCCAGACCGCCGGACCCCCTCAGGTGGCGGAATAGTAACGATCGTGGGCCAGGTGCGTCCCTGGATCGACAAAGTGCCAAGAAGTGGGCCGTACATCACCGTGTTTCGGTCAAACAGCGTCGAATTGTGTCGTGAGACGCGCGAAATCCGTACGGCTCACCACAACTTCGCCGGCGGCGACGCGCCCAATTGATCAGCCGCACGGCGCAATGTACCCACGAGCAGTGCCAGATCCGTCGGGCCGACCGTGGGGCGGCCCGACGCCGCCGCGGTCCGGCGGCTCAGCGGGGCGCCCATATCGGTCCAGACCTGCCGCACCGCGGTGGGCCGCAGCGTCGCCGTGCGCGGCATCCGGCCGGTGACGCGGCCCGTCTGGAACGGCAGGACGGCGCCGTCCGAGCCCCGGATCAACGCCCGGCCGGGGAACTCGTCGTCGAGCGCCCCCGCGTCGTCGACGTGGATGAGCGCCTGCGACGCCGCCGCGTCGTCGGTGCGCAAGGCCACCCGCAGATCCGCCTCCGCCGTGGCCTCCAGCGCGCCGGCCAGCGCCGGCTGGCCGGTCGCGACGGCGAGGTGCACGCCGACCGGCCCGCCGCGGTGCACGACATCGGCAAGGCCCTTGACGAAGCCGGGGAACTGCCGGGCCAGGTACTCGATGTCGTCGACCGCCACGAGTATGCGCGGCAGCGGCACGCCCGTTTCGTCGCGGAACGCCGCGAACGCCATGCCGCGCAGCAGGTCCTCACGCCGCGTCAGCTCCCCGAGCAGCGCCGAGACGGCGTGCGAGGTGCGGGCGGCGTCGGGCTCGTCCAGATACCCGACGGTGTGCGGGAGGTCGGCACACGCGGCGAGGCCGTCGGGAGCGGCCTCGGGGTCGAGGCGTGCGCCGCGCACCAGGACCAGCCCGAGCTGGTCGGGGCGGTTGGCCACCGCGAGCGACGCCACCAGCGCGGTGAGCAGTTCGGTCTTCCCCGACCCGGCCGTGCCGCCGATGACCATGTGCGGTCCGTCCGCACCGAGGTCCACGGTCACCGCGCCGCGCACGTCGGCCCCAAGGACACCGCGCGCCGTACGCCCGGATTCGCGCCACGCGCCGAGCACCTTGGCCGGCGTCATGAGGTCGAAGCCGAGCAGGTCCAGCAGCCGCACGGTCTCCGGCAGCGGCGACACCCGGCGCGCCGCCGCCTCGCGCAGCGGCGCCAGCGCGCGGGCGAACCGGTCGGCCCACGCGGGCGAGACGGCGTCGGTGACGATCTCCTCGATGCGGTGCGCCGCGGGGCCGATCAGCGACAGGCGCGTCCCGACCTCGCCGACGACGCGGCCGATCACCGCGCACTGCAACGGCAGTTCCTCGGCACGGTCGTCCAGGCACAGCGCGTGTATGCCCGCGGCCGGTCCCTCGGTGAGCAGCCGGGCCAGCTCCGGACGCGCCGCCAGCGCACCCGAACCGTCCAGGACGACCACCGACCGCCGCCGCGGGCGCGCCGGGGTGTGCGGGTCCGCCGGACGCTCCCGCTCGCGGTCCACCCGGTCCAGCAACTCGCCGGTGCGCGCCAGGGCCTGATCGCGGGTCAGGCCCAGGAGCAGCCGGCAGTCCTGCCCCTCGGACGGCCGCAGGTGCGGCAGCCACCGCAGCCACGCCCAGTCCTCCGCGAGCGCCGGATCCCCGCACATGAGCACGATTTCCAGCTCGTGCGGCCCGTGCAGGGCGGCCAACTGGGCCACGACGGAACGCGCCAGGCCCAGCAGGCGCGGTCGCGGACCCGCCAGACCCAGCACCGCGTCCCGCAGCGACACGGTCACCGGCGCGGCGTAGGCGGTCAGCCGCCGCACGCCCTCCGCGTGGGCGATGGTCACCTCGGACGGGATGTCACCGCTCCCCAGCCGCACCGACAGGCCGTCCTGCGGATCCCCGTGCCGCTCCCAGACGCGCACCGGGACCTCCGGCCGCCCGTGCTCGCCCGCGCCCGCGTCGAGGGCGGCGAGCAGCAGCGTCGCCAGGTCCGGGCTGCGCGCGCGTCTGCGCCGTACCTCCTCCACGACCGCGAACCGGGCCTGGTCCTCCAGCGCGGCGCGCTCGGCCGCCACCGCGCGGCGCCGGCCGGCGAACCCCAGGCGGCGGGCGGGTGGTTCGTCGGGCAGATCGATCCGCACCGGCTCGACGGGCGGGGCCGGGCGACGCGGCAGGCGCGGCAGCACCACGTGGCCGAGGCCGTCGGGGCGCGGCCCGTCGACCGGGGCGGGCTCGGCGTCGTACGGCAGCGGCAGCACGGCGGTGAGCGTCGTCTCGCCGAGCCGCAGCAGCGATCCGGGGCGAACCCGCAGCGGCTCGGGCCCGACCGGCTGCCCGTCCAGCGTCGTGCCGTTCGTCGACCCCAGGTCGGCGACCCGGACATGCCCGGACGCACCGGGCGTTATGGTCAGTTCGGCGTGCAGCCGGGACAAGTCGGGGTCGCCGATCCGGATCTCCGCCTCGGGCGCGCGGCCGATGCGCACGGTGCCCTGGCGCAGCAGGTGCACGCCTCCGGCGTCGGGGCCGCCCACCACGCGCAGTTCGGGCGATCCCGTCGCGGGCGAGGCCGGCCCGGGCATCCCTATCGTCACCAACGCGCCGTCCACCAAAGGCGGTCGCCCCAGCGGAGTGTTGTCGGCGAGGCGCGTGTCGCCCACCCAGAACCGCTGCCCGTCCGCACCGGACGTCGAGCGCAGCGCGCCCGCGACCGCTCCGAACGTGGTCCCCGTCGGCGCCGTGACGAGCACATCCGCCCCCGGCCCCTCCCCTCGGGACCCGAGCACGGTGAGCCGGATCTGCATGCTCCTCCGTCCGCCTGACCTACCCGTGACTTGCGTGCCCCGCGCGCGCGTCATGCGACATGCACGGTACGCATCCTCGCATCCGCGACGAGGATGGCACTCCCCGAGCGCGGATGGGAACGATCATGCGAACGGACAGTCGGAACACGCGGACCGAGAACGCAAAAACCGGCCGTGCGAGGCCATTTCCGGCGCCGCCCCGCCTCCGCCGCATCGGGCGGACGCGGCGTGGGCAGGGGGTGGGCGAGGGCCCGGGAGAGTACGGAGCACGACGCCCCGGGACGCACGCCGCACGATTTGCGGGGACTCGTCCCACGACAGTCTGTGACGAACCGGAACCGCGACGCGTGCGTCCACGAACGCAAGGGCGCTGACGTGCCCTCGGCCCGCGCCATAGGGTGTGCGCACAGCTGTCGGTAAGTCTGGGGAGCGCAGTGGACCGGCCGGTAGGAAGCAAATACCTGCTCGAAGAGACCTTGGGGCGGGGCGCCAGCGGGACTGTCTGGCGCGCGCGCGTCCGCGACACCGACGAGGTCGTCGCGGTCAAGGTGCTGCGCGAGGAGCTGGCGGGCGACCCGGACGTGGTCACCCGCTTCCTGCGCGAGCGCTCGCTGCTGCTGCGGCTGAGCCACCCCAACCTGGTCCGGGTGCGCGACCTGGTCGTCGAGGGCGAGCTGCTGGCGCTGGTCATGGACCTCATCGACGGGCCGGACCTGCGCACGTACCTGCGCGACAACGGCCCGCTGCCCCCGGCCGCCGCCGCGCTCACGATGGCCCAGGTCTGTGACGCGCTGGCCGTCACCCACGCGGACGGCGTGATCCACCGGGACCTCAAGCCCGCCAACATCATGCTCAACCGCAACGGCGACTCCCTCTACCCGATGCTCACCGACTTCGGCATCGCCCGGCTCGCCGAGTCGCCCGCGCTCACCCGCACCCACGAACTGGTCGGTACCCCCAGCTACGTCGCGCCCGAGACCGCCGAGGGGCGCCCGCTGAGCCCGTCGGTCGACATCTACGCCGCCGGGGTCGTGCTGTACGAACTCTTCGCCGGCCGCCCGCCCTTCACCGACTCCAACCCGATCGCGCTGCTGCACCGGCACCTGTCCGAGGTCCCGGTCCGCCCGGAGGGCATGCCCGACGCGTACTGGCTGGTCACCGAGCGATGCCTCGCGAAGCAGCCCGAGCTTCGTCCGGACGCGCGAGGTCTCGGGGCGGCGCTGCGTACGGCGGCGGAGATCCTTCAGGGGACGCGGCCGGACGACGGCACACTGGCCCGACTCCTCGCCGCGTCCGCCGCCGCGGCGGGAGCCGCGGCCGGGCTCGCCGCCGCGGGCGGGCAGGACGACCCCACGCGCGTCGTGCCGCGAGCGGCGCCCGACGGCGGCGGGTTCGCCCCCGCCCCGCCGCTCGGGCCTCCGCCCGCCCCGCCCGGGCCGGACGGCACGCGTGTGCTCGACGAGGTGGCGCCGCCGTACGGGCCGGGCGGAGTCGGTGGCCGCCGCGACGCCGGGCCCCCGCAGCCGCCCGGGTATCCGCAGCCCGCGCTGTACCGCGACGAAGTGGGCCTGGCCCGGCAGGGCGGTCCGGCCCAGTACGCGCCGCCGCCGGCGCCGTACCGCGCGCCCGAGCCGCCGCCGCACTCCGCCCCGCCGCAACCGCCGCCGCAACGGGAGGCACCGCGCCCGCCCGAGGTCGCCCCGCCGCGGCGCAATCCCCGGCGCGAACGCGAGCCGCGCGAGCCCCGCGAGCCGCGTCGCGGACGCGGCTTCCGGCTGTCGTCCATCCCCGGCCTCGGCTGCACGCTGGGCTGCCTGCTGCGGCTGGTGATCTTCGGCGCGATCCTGTTCGCGATCTATTGGTTCAGCCCGCTGCGGGACTGGGTGAACAACGCGGTCGACGTCTTTGATGAAGTCAAAGGCTGGTATGACAAGGTCAAAGACTTCATGGGCGGCGGTGGTGACGGCGGCAGCGGCGGTACGGACACCACCGGCGGCTCGGGCCAGTAGCGCCCGACGGGGGCGAACCCGCCGCGGTTCGCCGCGCCTTCTCCGGCGTCCGGGCCCGGCGCGGTCGCCTTCCCGGGCGGCCGGTCGGCGTGCGCCGCCACGCGCCGACAAGTCATGCCAAACCACGCGCGTTCGCCCCGGCCCGCTTGCCCGGGGCCGAGCGGCGGCCGGGGCCCGCGGCAAGAGCCTCCCCCCGCCGCGGACTTCGTCCGGCACCGTCCCGGGCGCCGCACACGCGCGATCGCCTCGCGACCCGGGGATCGACAAATCTCTTCGCCAAGAGGACGACACCCGCCCCGGATCCGTCACACCACGTGGCTCGGCACGTTCCGGCAGGTAGCCTTCGGGCACGGAAGTCTCGAACGGAGTCCGGAGCACGTCCGAGGACGAGGGCGACACACCCGACGTGCCGGGGACAGGGCCGGAACGAGGCCGAGACCGAGCCGGCTGGTAAGCCGGAGACGAGCCGGGGACGAGCCGGGGACACGGAGCAGCATTGGCACGCAGGATTGGCAGCCGGTACGTCGCCCTGAAGGTGCTCGGGCGCGGCGCGAGCGGCACCGTCTGGGCCGGCGAGGGCCCCGAGGGCCCCGTCGCGATCAAGCTCCTGCGCGAAGACCTCGCCTCCGACGAGGTGTTGGTCGCACGGTTCGTGCAGGAGCGCACCGCACTGGTCAGCCTCGACCACCCCGGCATCGTCGGCATCCACGACCTCGTCGTCGACGGCGTCGACCTCGCCCTGGTCATGGACCTGGTCAACGGCCCCGACCTGCGGACGCGCCTGGAGAAGGAAGGTGTCCTCAAGCCCGCGCTCGCCGCCGCGATCTGCGCCGACGTCGCCGACGGCCTCTCCGCGGCGCACGCCGAGGGCGTCATCCACCGCGACGTCAAGCCCGAGAACGTCCTGCTGGACACCGCGTACGGCCAAATCCGGGCCCGCCTCACCGACTTCGGCATCGCCCGCCTCGTGGACGCCCCCCGGCGCACGCGGGCCACGCGCATCATCGGCACCCCCGACTACCTCGCCCCCGAGATCATCGAAGGCCTCCAGCCCACCGCCGCCGTCGACGTGTACGCGCTCGGCACGGTGCTGTACGAACTGCTCACCGGCTGGACCCCGTTCGGCGGCGGCCACCCCGGCGCCGTGCTGCGGCGCCACGTCACCGAGCCGGTACCGGGCATCCCCGGGCTCCCCGCGCCGGTCGCCGAGGTGCTCGCGTCGTGCCTCTCGAAGGCCCCGGCGGCGCGGCTGACGGCCCGTGAGGTCGGGGAGCGGCTGCGTGCCGCGCTCCCCGCGCTCGCGGGGCTGCCGCCCTTCGACGTGCCCGCCCCCGACGGCGGCGGGCACCCCGACCGGGGCGAGACGCCGCCTCCGCTCCCGGCCGGGGTCGTGCCCCTGGTCTCCGGCACCGAGCCGGACGCGTCGCGCGACACCCACACCAACCTCGTACGCCCGACCTTCACCGCGCCGCCGGTCACCACACCGCCCCGCCGCCGTCGTCCCCACCAGCACCGCAAGCGCCGCAGGCGGGCCGTCGCCGTCATCGGCACCGTGTTCGTGCTGGCCGTCGGCGGCGTCGGCTGGTGGCTCACGCGGAGCGACGACCCGCCCCACGACCGGCGGCCGGCCGGCTCCACGGTGTCGCCGTCGGTCTCCGCCGCCGCGGCGGGCGACGGGCGCGCGGACGGCGCCGGCCCCGCGCCGGGGTGGGCCACGTGGGCGCAGCTTCCGGTGGCACCGGTGTTCCTGACCGGAGCACCGGCCGCGGCACGGCCGGCCGGGGCGCCGACCTTCGTCGTGCAGCGCGACGGCGTCGGCCAGCCGTGGTTCGCGACCGACCGCGACGGGACCTTCGAGGACTGGCGGAAACTGCCCGCGTTCAAGGCGATCGAGGACCTCGCGGTGACCGCGCCCGGCCCCGGCCGCGTCGACGTCCTCGCGGTCAGCCAGGACCGGCACCTCTACCGCAGCAGCTTCGCCGACGGCCGGTGGGGCGACTGGACGAGGATCGATGCCAAGACCCGGATCACCGGCGCCCCCGCGGCGACCGCGACCGGCGACCGGTTGGAAATCCTCGTCTGCTCCGGGGACACGCTCATGCACGGCACCCTCGTCGGGGCGAACTGGACGGGATTCGACCGGATCACGCAGGCCGGAGCGATCGAGGGGGCCCCGGCCGTGACCGCGTCGGCCCCCGGCACGATGGACGCCTTCGTCGTCGGCGCCGACGACCGCGAGCTGCTGCACCTCGCCTTCGTCTCGGGCGCCTGGCGCGAGCCCGTGCCGGTCGGCGCCGTCCGCGCGGGCGGACGCCCGGCCGCGGCCTGGACCCCGGCGACCGGCCTGACGGTCGTCGTGCCCGACACCGACGGCCGCCTGATCGGTCTGGTCGCCCGTGCCGACGGCTGGCAGCCCGCGCGCCTCACGCCGCCGGCCGGTCTCCCGAAACAGGACGGCGCCGCCCCGGCCGCCGCCCTCACCGCGACCGGCGACCGCGTCGACGTCTACGTGCTGGGCCCCCAACGCCGCGTCCAGGTCGCGCCGTCCGCCTGACCCGGCGCGGATCCCGCCGCCCGCCCCGCTTCCCGCCCGACCCCGCCCGACCCCGCCCCGGCCACCGGCCGGGGGCCGGGTGCGTGGCCAGTAGGATGGGGGAGTGGCTGCCATTGATCCTTCCGAAGAGCTGAAGTCCGTCGAATCCACCATGGAGTCGATCGAGGCGGTCCTCGACCTGGACAAAATGCGTGCCGACATCGCCGACCTCAACGAGACCGCGGCGGCGCCGGACCTGTGGGACAACCCCGAGAACGCGCAGAAGGTGACGAGCCGGCTGTCGTTCCTCCAGGGTGAGCTGCGCAAGGTCGAAGACCTGCGCCGCCGTATCGACGACGTCCAGGTGCTCTTCGAGCTGGCCGAGGCGGAGGACGACGCCGATACGCGCACGGAGGCCGCCGCCGAGCTGGCCGCCGTCCGCAAGTCCGTCGACGAGCTGGAAGTACGCACGCTCCTCTCCGGCGAGTACGACGCGCGCGAGGCGCTGGTCACCGTCCGCGCCGAGGCGGGCGGCGTCGACGCCGCCGACTTCGCCGAGATGCTGCTGCGGATGTACACGCGCTGGGCGGAGCGGCACGGCTACTCCACCGAGGTCTATGAGACGTCGTACGCCGAGGAGGCCGGCATCAAGTCCGCCACCTTCGCGGTGAAGACGCCCTACGCGTACGGCACCCTCTCCGTGGAGCAGGGCACCCACCGCCTCGTGCGGATCTCGCCGTTCGACAACCAGGGCCGCCGCCAGACGTCGTTCGCGGGCGTCGAGGTGCTGCCGGTCGTCGAGCAGACCGACCACGTCGACATCGACGAGTCGGACCTGCGCGTCGACGTGTACCGGTCGTCGGGGCCCGGCGGCCAGGGCGTCAACACCACCGACTCGGCGGTGCGCCTGACGCACATCCCCACCGGCATCGTCGTCTCGTGCCAGAACGAGCGCTCGCAGATCCAGAACAAGGCGACCGCGATGGCCGTTCTCCAGGCCAAGCTGCTGGAGCGGCAGCGCCAGGAGGAACGCGCCAAGATGGACGCGCTCAAGGGCGACGGCTCGTCGTGGGGCAACCAGATGCGCTCGTACGTCCTGCACCCGTACCAAATGGTCAAGGACCTGCGGACGGAGTTCGAGGTCGGCAACCCGCAGTCGGTGCTCGACGGCGACATCGACGGCTTCATCGAGGCCGGTATCCGGTGGCGCAAACAGCAGCAGACGGCCGCGGCGTAGCCCCCGCCGGACCCGCCGCCGAGGCCTCTTCAACCCCTTACGCGGACTCCCTCAACTTTCTTCACGACCTTTGAGGAGGAAAAGGGACATCCGCCAGCAACCCTCATAGATCCCCGTTGACGCCTTGTGACGGCCTTGTCCAGGCTGAAGCACGGACGGGGCCCGATCAACTGGGGGTTGCAGTAGTGACGAACAGAATGCGCGCCAGAGTGGCACGCATAGCCGCCGCCGCTGTCTTCGTCGGCGGCGCCTCACTCGCCGTCGCCGGAATGGCGGCTGCGGAGGAACCCGATCCCTGCGCGCTGAACCCGTTGGCCGCCAAGTGCCTGCAGTTGCCGATCGGATTGCCCACGGGCTCCGAGACGCCGACCGGGGACGCGAGCGGCACCGGGGGCGCGACCGAGGATCAGAACAACGGCAACAACGGCAACGGGAACAACGGCAACGGCTCCACCGAGCCGACCGACGGCACCACCCCGGCGCCGACCGACACGGCGGGCCAGGGCACCACACCGCCGGAGTCGACGCCGCCCGGCACCGGGGAGACCACACCTCCGACGGACCAGCCGACGACGCCGCCCACCGGCACCACGCCCACCGAAACGGGCGCCACGTCGGAGCCCACCTCGGGCAGCGAATGCTCGGTCGCCAACGGAGGCGTCAACTGCGGTACGGGAGGCAACGGTTCCGCCGGTTCCATCGGCGGGAGCGACCCGCAGCGCAACTACGGCGCCGGGGCCTCCGGAGGCAATGCGGCGACGGACACCCCGGTCGCCACGGGGGCGCCCGGAGCGGCCGGCAGCACGGGCGGCGCCACGGACGTTCCGGAACTGGCGGAGACCGGCCAGTCGGCGAACCTCACGTTCATCGTGATCGGCGGCATCGTGATGGCGGGCGGCGGTTTCGCCTTCGCCGTCGCACCGCGCATGCTCAACCGCCGCGAGGCGACCGCAGCCGCGTAGTCCGCCCCGGCGCCGTGGGTTCGGCGCACACCGGTCCGGGTCCCACCGGCCCGGTCGCGAGGACACACGAAGGCCCCGGGCACCGCCCGGGGCCTTCGCATATGTCGTACGGCGTGGTGCCGACTATCCGTGGGGTCAGCCCGCCATCCGCGGCACCAGCAGCGCCGCGAGGACGACGAGCGCCGCCAGCGCGACCAGCAGGGCCGGTGACACCGGCCGCCCCTCGCGGTCCATGCGCTCACGCGACGCACGGCAGACCCGGCAGCGGCCCTCGCTCACCGGGCCGGCGCAGTTCGCGCACACCAGGTGCTCCCACATGACGTCCTCCTCGGCCCCGGGGCCCGACCTGCTGCCTGCTCGTTCTCGCTGCGTGGTCGCCTTCTCCAACGCGGTGAGGGCCGCGGAAGTTCCCATCGCGTTCAACTGTGCCGCTTAGACTCCTGCATGGCCATGCCCTGTGACGCATCGCTCCCGGCCTGCGCGCCCGGCTCGGGGGGCGGTACCGTCCCTGGGACGCACGTACCGCGCCCGCGTCCACGGACACGACCCGTGCCCGCGCGAGCCCGGTGCCGGTGGAGCGCTCACCCAAGCTCTGCCCCCGCACGACTTCCCTGCCCCTTAGGATGGCGCGCTGTGATGCAACCGTGATCCGATTCGACAACGTCACCAAGACCTACGCGAAGCAGCCCCGACCCGCGCTGCAGGACGTCTCGCTCGAAGTGGAGAAGGGCGAGTTCGTCTTCCTCGTCGGTTCCTCCGGCTCCGGAAAGTCGACATTCCTGCGGTTGGTCCTCAAAGAGGAACGGCCGTCCACGGGCAACATCTTCGTCGCCGGCAAGGACCTCGGAAGGCTTTCCAACTGGAAGGTCCCCACGCTGCGTCGTCAAATGGGCACGGTGTTCCAGGACTTCCGCCTGCTGCCCAACAAAACGGTGCGCGAGAACGTCGCGTTCGCCCTCGAAGTGATCGGCAAGCCCAAGGGCACCATCCGCAAGGTGGTTCCCGAGGTTCTCGACCTGGTCGGCCTCGCCGGCAAGGAGGACCGCATGCCGGGGGAGTTGTCCGGTGGTGAGCAGCAACGCGTCGCCATCGCCCGCGCGTTCGTGAACCGGCCGATGATCCTCATCGCGGACGAGCCGACCGGCAACCTCGACCCGCAGAACAGCGTCGGCATCATGAAGCTGCTCGACCGCATCAACCGCACCGGCACGACCATCGTCATGGCGACGCACGACCAGGCGATCGTCGACCAAATGCGCAAGCGCGTCATCGAGTTGGAGCAGGGCCACCTCGTCCGCGACCAGTCGCGCGGCGTGTACGGCTACTCGCACTAACCCGGCCCCCGCGCCGTTCCGCGCTTCGGCCCGCGCTCGCGCCCCCGCGCACCGAACCCGACGAACGCACCGAACCGGCGTACGCGACAAGGCGACGCCCCGAAGACCGTTAGGACACCATGCGCGCCCAGTTCGTGCTGAAAGAGATCGGCATCGGTCTCCGCCGGAACCTGACCATGACGATCGCGGTCATCGTCAGTGTCGCGCTGTCCCTGACGCTGTTCGGGGCCGGTCTGTTGGTGAGCGCGCAGACCAACTCGATGAAGGACTACTGGTACGACCGCGTCGAGGTCTCGATCTACCTGTGCAACAAGTCCGACCCCAAGCAGGGCGGATGCGTCAACGGCGAGGTCACCGCCGCCGAACGCGACGCGATCCAGGCGGACCTGACGAAGATGGCCGAGGTCAAGGACGTCTTCTACGAGAACAAGCAGGACGCCTACAAGCACTTCATGGAGCAGAACGAGGACTCGCCGCTCGGGGACAGCCTGACCCCCGACCAACTGCCCGAGTCCTTCCGCGTCAAGCTGCACGACCCGACGAAGTTCGACATCATCTCCAGCGCCTTCACCGGCCGCGGGGGCGTCTTCGTCGTCCAGGACCAGAAGGCACTCCTCAAGCCCTTCTTCGACCTGCTGCGCAGTGCCCAGTACGCCGCGTACGGGATCATGGCGTTCATGCTCGTCGTGGCGATCCTGCTGATCGTCAACACGGCCCGCGTCTCGGCGTTCAGCCGCCGTCGCGAGACGGGCATCATGCGCCTCGTCGGCGCCTCGAACTTCTATATCCAAGGCCCCTTCATCCTGGAGTCCGCCGTCGCGGGCCTGGTCGGCGCGCTCACGGCGTCGGGCCTGCTCAGCATCGGCTACTACTTCGGCGTCAAGAAAGGGCTGGCGGGCGCGATCAACATCCTGGACAAGCAGCTGATCGGATTCGACGCGGTGTTCGCCGTCCTCCCGTGGCTGTTCATCCTCGGCGTCGGCATGTCCGCGATCGCGTCGTTCTTCACGCTCCGCAAGTACCTCAAGGTCTGACGCGCCTCCGCGCCCACTCGGCGTCGACCGCTGCGCCGGAAGAGTGTCATATCAACTGAAAAGTGCTTTATATGGCTTAAGTACTGCCGCCTGCCTGATACCAGTGGAACCGATTGACCGCACGACCCCGCGTCGACGAGTGGTCGGCCACCGGTCCCCGACAGGAGGCGACGCCCATGTACCCCACGCATTCGAGGCGCCTCGGATTCCTCGCGCTGATCGCCGCCACCGCCGGCGCCGTCTGCTGGGGCACCGCCCAGGCCGACGACGACACACAGGCGGAGAAGCAGCGTGTCGACAGCCAGGTCCAGGACGTCCGCGTGCAGCTCGACGGCGCGGTCGCCCGACTCGCCGCCGCCGAGTCCGCGTACGCCGAGGCCAACGCCGGCATGCCCGCCGCGCAGGCCGCGCTGGCCGAGACCCGCCGCAAGCTCGACGAGGCCCGTGTCCGGGACACCGACCTGCGCCGCCGCCTGGAGATCGCGGTCGAGGAGGAAGCCACCGCCCAGCGCCAACTGCGCGACGTGGAGGCCTCCATGGGGAGCCTGCGCGACTCCGTCGGCCAGGTCGCCCGCCGCGCCTACCAGCAGGGCTCGCTGTCCGGGCTCTCGGTGGTCGTGCGCTCCGAGACCCCCGCGCAGATGATGTCGAGGATCGAGGCGTTCCGGACGCTGATGCGCGCCGACGAGGCGGCCATCGCCCGGCTCAAGGCCGTACACGCCGAAGCCGACGGGCGGCAGAAGGCCCTGGCCCGGGCCCGCGATCAGGTGCAGGCCGACCGCGAGGCCGCCGCGGCACACGTCGCCGAACTCACCCGCCTCGAAGCCGAGGCCGCCACCGCGGCGACGGCCGTCGAAAAACTCGTCGAGCAACGCCGCGCCGCGCTGGCCACCGCCCAGGAGGAGAAGACCGCCGACCAACAGCGGTACGAATCCCTCGTCGCCGAACAGGGCCGGCTCACCGAACTCGTCAACCGCCTCAACGCACCCTCCCGGAGCGGTTCGCGCACCGACGACCAGGGCGGCGCGCTGTCCTACCCGGTCGACGCCGACATCAGCTCGACCTTCGGATCCCGCTTCCACCCGATCCTCGAAGTGGTCAAGCTGCACACCGGCACGGACTTCGCCGCCCCCTCGGGAACCCCGGTGCGCGTCGCCCGCGAAGGCACCGTCATCGCCGCCGACTACAACACCGCGTACGGCAACCGCGTCGTCGTCTCGCACGGCCGGGTCAACGGCGTCGCCCTGACGACGACCTACAACCACCTCTCGCGCATCGACGTCGCCAAGGGCGCCAAGCTGACGCGCGGTCAGATCGTCGGGCTGGTCGGCACGACCGGCTACTCCACCGGCCCGCACCTGCACTTCGAGGTCCTTGCCGACGGCAAGTTCACCGACCCGATGACCTGGTTGTGAGCGGCGCCGGGCACGGGCCGCGGTCGGCGGGGAGGGCCGGTTCCGGCGGCGGCGCGCGTCGTCCGGGGCGACGGTGGAGACGGGCAGACCCACGCGGCCGGTGACACGGACCAGGGCACCGGCTCCCGGCGGTCCGACGGGGCGGGGGCACGGTGGTTCCGCGCGCTCCCGTGCGGCGGCGCGCGCTGCCTTATGCTCCCGGCATGACACCGGGCCGCGCATGCCGCAGGGCCGCACTCGCCCTGGCCTTCGGCACCGCCCTGACCACCGGGACGGCGACCGGCGCCTGGGACGGCACCGGAGCGTCCGGCCCGCGGGCCGCCGAGACCCGGCCGCCCCCGTACCGGCAGTTGAGGTCTGAGGTCGTGGTGACCGTCGCCGACGGCTCGGCCGCGCTCGACGGCCTCGTGCTCTCCCCGGACGCGGCCCGCGACCTGCTCGCGGTCCTCGACGACCGCTGGGCCGCCTACCACCCGCCCGGCGTGGCGGCGGACGCCCCGGGGCCCGGCGACGGCACCTACCCGGGGGTCGGTCTGACCGTGCGGCAGGCGGACGGCGAGATCCGCCTCGGCCACGTGCGGCCCGACGGCCCCGCCGCGCACGCGGGGCTCGCCGCTGACGACCTCCTCACCGCGGTCGACGGCGTCCCGGCAGGCGAACTCGGCGTCGCGGGCGTGGTCGCCCGGCTGCGCGGACCCGCGGGCACGCCCGTCACCCTCACGACCGTGCGCGGCGGCGTGCCGACCCCCGTCGTCCTGGTCCGCGAACTCCTCACCGGCGCGGGCGTCATCGTCGAACCACTCGACGCCCCCGGCACGCCGGACGCACCGCTGCACATCCGCGTCTCGGGCTTCGGACGCGGCACCGCCGACCAGGTCCGCGGCGCCCTCGCCCGCGGCCCGCGCGCAGTCGTCCTCGACCTGCGCGGCAACCCCGGCGGGCTCATCGACGAGGCCGCCGCGGTCGCGTCCGCGTTCCTCGCCCCCGGACCGGTCGTCACGTACGAGGACGGCACCGGCGGACGCCGCGAACTCGGCGCCGACGCGCCGCCCGGCGACCAGGAGACCCCCCTCGTCGTCCTCGTCGACGGCGCCACCGCGAGCGCCGCGGAAGTCGTCGCGGCGGCGCTGCGCGACCGGGGGCGCGCGGTGATCGTCGGCGCGACGACGTACGGGAAAGGCTCGGTGCAGGCCGTGACCGCGCTCGCGGACGGCGGCAGCGTCGAGTTCACCATCGGCCGCTGGTACCCGCCGAGCGGCCGGAGCGTCGACGGCGCGGGCGTCGTACCCGACGTCGCGGTACCGCCCGCGGCCCCGCCGGAGGTCGGCGACGCACGCGCCCGCGAGGTCTTGGGCGGGCCGTCCGGTGCCGACGGGACGGGCTGACGCGGGCGGGGCACCGCTCCGTCCGGGCAACCCCGTGGCCCGGACGCCCGCACATGGGCGACAATGCGAAGACCATGGCAAAGAGACCAACCATCGTGCAGATGCCGGGGAAGCCGACCAAGTCCAAGAAGGCGCAGGCGGCCCCCAAACGCAAGCTGATCGCACAGAACAAGAAGGCACGGCACGACTACCACATCGACGACACGATCGAATGCGGCGTCGTGCTGACCGGGCCTGAGGTGAAGTCGCTTCGGCAGGGCCGCGCCTCGCTTGTCGACGGATTCGCGACCGTCGACAACCACGAGGTGTGGCTCCGCAACGCGCACATCCCCGAATACCTGGAGGCGACCTGGAACAACTCGGCGCCGCGCCGCCCCCGCAAGCTCCTGCTGCACCGGCCGGAGATCGCCAAGTTGGAGAACAAGCTCGGCGACTCGGGGACCACGCTCGTCCCGTTGAGTATCTACTTCAACGAAGACGGTCGCGTGAAGGTCGAACTGGCCCTCGCGCGCGGCAAGAAGCTCTACGACAAGCGCCAGGCGCTCATCGAGAAACAGGGGCAGCGCGAGGCCCAACGCGCCATGAGCGCGGCGATTCGCCGGCAGACGAGCTGACGGGGACGGCGGGCGGGGCGTCGGGCGGGAATGAAGTGGACCCCGCCCGGGGTTGTTCCGTACGATGACACCGGCTGCGAACCGGTCAGGCGACAACGCCGGAGCGCGGCTTTCAAGCGGAGCTTGCACGACGCTTGAAAACTCAATAGGGGGTGATCGGTTTCGACTGGAGATGTCGGAGCAGAGGAAGCGAGCCGAGGAAGCGGCAATGATCTCGTAAACCATATGCCGAAACCAATAATCGCCGATAACAAGCGCGATTCCTTCGCCCTCGCTGCCTGAGCGAGCTTCGAAGGTGTCAGACCGGGCGCGTCCCCGTCCCGGATCCTGGCATAATCAAGGGGACTCCACCGTTCTGCCCGGTTACGGGGTAGTGCGGAAAATCAAACAGTAACTGGGCCCGTCGGCAACTTGTCCGCGTGATTGCCGGGGCCGAGAAAAGCACAGCGGACTGCGCTCGGAGAAGCTCTGGTCTCGCACTTCAGGACGCGGGTTCAATTCCCGCCACCTCCACGAAGGCGATGGGCGACCCATGCCTGCGGAAAGCGCAGGCCGGGTCGCCTTCGTCGTTTTTGCGCGGCTTCGCCGCGCGGGCGGGGGCTTCGCCACCCGCACCCCCCCGGCTGGTGCGCGGAGGCGGGGCCGGGTCGCCTTCGTCGTTTTTGCGCGGCTTCGCCGCGCGGGCGGGGGCTTCGCCACCCGCACCCCCCGGCTGGTGCGCGGAAAGCGCAGGCCGGGTTGTCTTCGTCGTTTTTGCGCTTCGCCACCCGCACCCCCCGGCTGGCCTGCGTGTTCCCCATTCCTTGATCCACAAGGGCAAGGTAGAGCTCGCGCTCCTTCAGGAGCTTCTTGGGCCCCTGCGGCTTCCGGTCCTCTCGGATCTCGAAGTCCATCCGTCCCCCTATATCGGGGTGTTGCAACGACCTCTTGAACCGAAGCTGGCGCGGGGGGTCTGCGATGCGGGATGAGGGCGCGGCTCTGCCCCTGGGCTGGTGCGGGGGTTGCTGTGGGGGCGATTGTGGTCAGTGGCCGTTCCTCTGCCGGTCGCGGGCTTGGAACTTGGCGATCCCCGCGTTTGGCCTGTGCGTCGCCGCGCGTCGGCTGTCGGCTGGTCTCTCGGTAGGTGATGTGGTTTGGGGCGCGCCTGTTGTCCGCGGTTGTTCTGCGCTTTGTGTGGTGTCGTCGGCTGCGTCGCTTGTTCGATGTCGCGTGTTGGCGTGCGTGTGTTGCGGCGTTTCTTGGGCTCACGTGGTTGTGGGTGTGGTTTTTTGCCAGGTGGCCAGTTGGTGGGGGGTTGGGGGGTTGGCGCCTTCTTGGGTGCAGGTGTAGGTGGCCGCGGCGGTGGCGTGGTCGAGGAGGGACTCCACGTCGTCGGCGGAGAGGGTGCGCAGGGCGCCCACGCGGGCGCCGCCCAGGAGGTTTTCGGTGTTCAGGGTGTGCAGCAGGGCGCCCATGAAGGCGTCGCCGGCGCCGACGGTGTCGGTGACTTCGGCGGGGGGCGTGCCGACGGCGACGGTCTGGTGTTCGGTGAGGGCGGTGGCGCCGTCCCGGCCCTCGGTGACGACGATCAGGGCGGGGCCGGTCTCGCGCCAGGTGCGGGCGACTTCGATGGGGGCGACGTCGGGGTAGAGCAGGGCGAGGTCGTCCTCGCTGGCCTTCACGACGTCGCAGAGCGGGACAATCGTCTCCAGGCGCGTGCGGACCGCGGCGATGTCGCCGCAGATGCCCGCGCGTACGTTCGGGTCGAGGGTCAACGTGACCGCGCCGCGGGCGTGTTCGCGCAGGATCATGTGCAACAGGGCGGCCCCGCCGGGTTCGAGGTGCAGGGCGACCGAACCGACGTGCAGGGCGCGGACGTCGGCGTCGAGCGGGTCCGGGAGTTCGTCGCCGGTCCACAGCCCGTCGGCGGTGCCGGTGAACCAGAAGTCGTAGGACGCCCGGCGTTCGTCGTCGAAGGAGACGACGGCGAGGCTGGACGGTTCGCGCGCGTCGACGAGGTAGCGCGCCGAGACGCCGTCCGCGGCCAGGCGCTCGCGGACGCGTCGGCCGAAGGCGTCGGCGCCGATGCGGGCGACGAGTGCCGTCGGGGTGCCGAGCCGTGCCGCCGCGATCGCGGTGTTGGCGGGGCCGCCGCCGAGAATCGCCCGGTAGTCGCCGGGGGCGTCCGGGAGCGGGACGAGGTCCACGACGTTCTCGCCGACGACGGCGATCGGGACGGTGGCGCCTGCGGGGGTGGTCATGGGTTCCGTCCGGGGGTCTCGCGGGCCTGTGGCGGCGTGTTGGACGTGCGTTCGGACCGATCCGCCTGCCCGGGCCCCGGGAGGGCTCTGGGGGCTGCTGAGGGCCGCCGGACGGCTTTTGTCGCGTTCATCGTCGCACCGGAGGCCGCGTCGGGAGTGGCCGAAACGCGCCGGGGGACAAAAGCGAACCGGCGGCCGGAAAGGCCGCCGGATCCGTGGGCTTACGACACCGACCCGCCAATGCTCGCCTCTCGGCAAGTGGTCCCTCGTAGGGACTAATGGTTGGGCCCGGGGGCTTGGATCGAGCCGGTGCCATGAACAGAGTAACCGAACGGGCGGTGAGCGGAAGAAGGAAGCGGATCGGATTTCCGGGGTGCGCGCGGTGTGTTCATCCGACCGCGGAACGAGACGGCGGCGTCCGGGACATCGGTGGTCGTCGCTCGCCTCGGCGAGGTGAGACGATCGTCCCCGGTGCCGCGCCATGGCACCGGAACTCGCCGAGGAGACAGCTTCATGCCCGCAGCGCCGAGCGCTTCGTACTCGATCACCGCCCGCCTGGAAGTCCCCGCCGGGGGGCTGTCCGTCAGCCGGCTCACCAACACCGTGGAGTCGGCGGGTGGTTCGGTGACCGGCCTGGACGTCACCGCGTCCGGGCACGACAGACTCCGCGTCGACGTGACCATCGCGGCGTCGTCGACCGATCACGCGGAGTCGCTGGTCGAGGCGCTGCGTTCGATCGAGGGCGTATCCCTCGGCAAGGTTTCGGACCGCACGTTCCTCATGCACCTCGGCGGCAAGATCGAGATGCAGGCGAAGCACCCGATCCGCAATCGCGACGACCTGTCGATGGTCTACACGCCGGGAGTCGCCCGCGTGTGCCTCGCGATCGCCGAGAACCCCGACGACGCACGCCGCCTGACGATCAAGCGCAACACGGTCGCGGTGGTCACCGACGGGTCCGCGGTGCTCGGGCTCGGCAACATCGGTCCGAAGGCCGCGCTGCCGGTCATGGAGGGCAAGGCGGCGCTGTTCAAGCGCTTCGCGGGGATCGACGCGTGGCCGATCTGCCTGGACACGCAGGACCCCGACGAGATCGTGCGGGCCGTGCAGATGATGGCCCCGGGCTTCGCCGGCATCAACCTGGAGGACATCTCCGCGCCGCGCTGCTTCGAGATCGAGCGGCGGCTGCGCGAGTCCCTCGACATCCCGGTGTTCCACGACGACCAGCACGGCACCGCGATCGTCGTCCTCGCCGCGCTGACCAACGCGCTCCGCGTCGTCGGGAAGAAGATCGAGGACGTCCGGGTCGTGATGTCCGGTGCGGGCGCGGCGGGTACGGCCATTCTCAAACTGCTGCTGGCCGCGGGTCTCGCGCACGTCGTGGTCGCGGATGTGCACGGCGTCGTGCACGACGGCCGCGACGATCTCGGCAACGACCTGCGCTGGATCGCCGAGCACACCAACTCCGAGCGCCTGACCGGGAGTCTGAAGGAGGCCGTGGTCGGCGCCGACGTGTTCATCGGTGTCTCGGCGCCGAACGTCATCGACGGCGACGACGTGGCGCGCATGGCCGACGGGGCGATCGTGTTCGCGCTGGCGAACCCCGAGCCGGAGATCTATCCGGCGGTCGCGCAGGAGCACGCCGCGGTGGTCGCCTCCGGGCGCAGCGACTTCCCCAACCAGATCAACAACGTCCTGGTTTTCCCCGGGGTGTTCCGCGGCCTGGTCGACGCGCAGAGCCGCAGCATCACGACGGACATGCTCCTCGCGGCGGCACGCGCGCTCGCGTCGGTGGTGACCGACGACGAGCTGAACGAAAGCTACATCGTGCCGAGTGTGTTCCACCCGGAGGTGTCGAACGTCGTCGCGGCGGCGGTGCGCGATGCCGTTCTCGCCGAGCGGGACGGGAGTCTGGCGGACCGTCAGGGCGGGCGGTAGTCGTACCGTCACATGTATTGGTGTGCGGAGCCCGGCGTTTCGCGCCGCCGGGTTCCGCGCTTCGGTGCGGCCACGGAAGTTCGCGGTCGGCTTTCGGAAGCCCCCCGCTCAGTTGGTGTCGCACATCCGCCGGGGTGGTGTGACGGTGATGAGTGATCGTGGCCGTATGGTCGGGGTGTGGCGGGTGCGCGCAGGCCCTGGCCGGGCACGTAATCTGCCGCGAACCGCCAAATCGCGGGCTTTTCTGCGTGATTCGGCGTGTCCCTGATTAGGTTCCGGGCCCGGATACGTGCAGGATTCGTCCCCGGGGCAAGAACAGCGAGTTGGAAAGACCACGGGAGAGACACATGAACCGCAGTGAGCTGGTGGCCGCCCTCGCGGAGCGTGCCGACGTCACGCGCAAGGACGCCGACGCCGTGCTGAACGCCTTCGCGGAGGTCGTCGGGGAGATCGTCAGCAAGGGCGACGAGAAGATCACCATCCCCGGATTCCTCAGCTTCGAGCGGACGCACCGCTCGGCGCGCACCGCGCGCAACCCGCAGACCGGCGACCCCATCGAGATCCCGGCGGGTTACAGCGTGAAGGTCTCCGCGGGCTCGAAGCTCAAGGAAGCCGCGAAGGGCAAGTGACCGAGCGACACGGCCTGGTGCGGGTAATGATCCTGGTCGGAGAATGATCCCAAGCCGACGCGCGAGCTGACTCCTTCGAGCCGACTGCCGTCAATCCCGGGCGTGTTCGGAACGGACACCACACATGCGAAGGGCGGTTCCCCGACCGGGGAACCGCCCTTCGAGCACACGGAACCGGCCGCGTCAGGCGACGCCTTCCTTGACCGGCTGCGGGAGTTCGACGCGGGCGCCGAGAGCGTCCAACTTGGCGTGGAAGCCCTCGTACCCCCGGTTGATCAGGTCGATGCCGTGGACCCGCGAGGTGCCCTCGGCGGCCAACGCCGCGATGAGGTACGAGAATCCGCCGCGCAGGTCGGGGATCACCAGGTCGGCGCCGTACAGCTTGGCCGGGCCCGAGATCACCGCGGAGTGCTGGAAGTTGCGCTGGCCGAACCGGCACGGCGTCCCGCCCAGGCACTCGCTGTAGAGCTGGATCGTCGCACCCATCTGGTTGAGCGCCGACGTGAAGCCGAGCCGGCTCTCGTACACCGTCTCGTGCACGATCGACAGCCCCGACGCCTGCGTCAGCGCGACCACCAGAGGCTGCTGCCAGTCGGTCTGGAAACCGGGGTGCACGTCGGTCTCCAGCGCGATCGCGCGCAGCCGCCCACCGGGGTGCCAGAAGCGGATGCCGTCGTCCTCGACCTGGAAGGCCCCGCCGACCTGCCGGAAGACGTTCAGGAACGTCATCATGTCGAGCTGCCGCGCGCCGCGCACGAACACGTCGCCCTGCGTCGCGAGCGCCGCACACGCCCACGACGCGCCCTCCAGGCGGTCGGGCAGGGCCCGGTGCGTGTAGCCGCCGAGGCGTTCGACGCCGGTGATCCTGATCACGCGGTCGGTCGCCACCGAGATGATCGCGCCCATCTTCTGGAGCACGCAGATGAGGTCTATGATCTCCGGCTCCACCGCCGCGTTGCGCAATTCGGTGGTGCCTTCGGCGCGCACCGCGGTCAGCAGGACCTGCTCCGTGGTGCCGACACTGGGGTACGGCAGTTCGATCTTCGCGCCGTGCAGTCCGTTCGGGGCCTCCAGGAACAGCCCCTCGGGCCGCTTGTCGACCGTCGCGCCGAACTCGCGCAGCACGTTGAGGTGGAAGTCGATCGGGCGGTCGCCGATGCGGCAGCCGCCCAGGTCGGGAATGAACGCGCGCCCGATGCGGTGCAGCAGGGGGCCGCACAGCAGGATCGGAATCCGGCTCGACCCGGCGTGCGCGTCGATGTCGGCGACGTTGGCCAACTCGACGGACGAGGGGTCCATGACCAACTCGTCGGCCTCGTCGCCCTCGTACACGGCGACACCGTGGAGTTGCAGAAGTCCGCGCACAATGTGCACGTCGCTGATGCCCGGCACGTTGCGCAGGCGGCTGGGTTCCTGGCCGAGCAGGGCCGCGACCATCGCCTTGGGCACCAGGTTCTTGGCGCCCTTGACGCGGATCTCGCCCTCGAGCGGGGAACCACCGTGAACGAACAACACGTCGTCTTGCATGTCTCTCGCGTTCCTGGAGGGGAAGGGCGTTCGGCAACAGCGAACAACGGTACGCGCTCGGCGGCCCGGAACGCGCATTGTCGGCCGCTCGGAGGGGAACGGGATGCCGAATGGGCCAGGTGCGTGCGCCGGGTGTACCAACCGGCCGGGGCCACGGGTGAACCGTCCGGTTGCCGGGCGTCGCGGCGCCGGATCCGGTGGTGGTCCGGACAGCGTCGCGGCCATGCAGGATCATGGGCGCATGACCGAGGCCTCGCTCACCGGACGGCTCCTCGTGGCGACCCCCGCGCTCACGGATCCCAACTTCGACAGGTGCGTGGTGCTCGTTCTCGACCACGACGAGGAGGGCGCGCACGGCGTCGTCCTCAACCGGCCCACGCCGGTCGACGTCGACGACGTGCTGGACGGCTGGGCGAAGGCGGTCGCGGCACCGGCGGTGGTGTTCCAGGGCGGGCCGGTGTCGATGGACTCGGCGCTGGCGATCGCCTCGGTGCCGGGCGGCGGCGAACCGGTGGGTTGGCGGCGGGTGTTCGGGGCGCTGGGCCTGGTGGATCTGGACGCGCCGCCGGAGCTGGTCGCGGCCGAGTTCGGGGCGATGCGGGTCTTCGCGGGCTACTCGGGATGGGGCCCGGGCCAGTTGGAGGGCGAGCTGACCGACGGCGCGTGGTACGTCGTCGACTCCGAGCCGGGCGACGCGTTCAGCCCGGAGCCGGAGCGGCTGTGGCGCGCGGTGCTGCGGCGGCAGCGGGGGGAGCTGGCGATGGTCGCGACGTATCCCGAGGACCCGACGCTCAACTGAGGCCGGTGCGGGCTCGGGCGGGGCGGGGGTGCGGCGGTCACCGACGCTCGTGCTTGATGGCGCCACCGACGCTCGTGCTTGATGGCGGCCACCGACGCTCTGCTCGATGGCGGCCACCGACTCCGCGGGGTGCTGCGGTACGGGCTCGGCGGTGTGCGGCCCGCGCATAGAATCGTGGGATGAGTACTCCGCAGGACTACCCCGAGCCCGAGCGCGGGACAGGTACGGGGACGCTGATCGAGGAGACCCCGCAGGTCTCGCACGGCGACGGCGACCACGAGCGCTTCGCGCACTATGTGCAAAAGGACAAGATCATGGAGAGTGCCATGTCCGGCACTCCGGTGATCGCCTTGTGCGGCAAGGTCTGGGTGCCCGGGCGCGACCCCAAGAAATATCCGGTGTGCCCGATGTGCAAGGAGATCTACGAGACCATGGGCGCCGGCGGGGGCGACAAGGGCGGCGACAAGGGCGGCGACAAGTAACCGCCTGATCCGGCGGGCATACGGGCCGCCGCCTCCCCGCGCACCGCGGGGTGAGCCGCGTCGAGCGGCACCGTCTCACGGGTCCGTGCCCCACACATGCGTTCGGCACAGTAGCGTTGTCCCGCTGTGAACGAAGCGATCATGCTGCCGCATTCGCTCGACGAGGCCGTGCACGCGTTGGCCCGTGGGCCTGCCGTACTCCCGGTGGCAGGCGGCACCGACCTGATGCCGCGCGTCAATGCCGGGCTGCTGCGCCCCCGCGCGCTCGTCGGCCTGTCCGGGCTCGCCGAGCTGCGGCAGTGGCAGTACGAAGGCCGCCGCCTGCTGATCGGTGCCGGGGTCACCTGGGCGCGGCTCGCGGGGCCGGACCTGGCGGCTCTCGTACCGGCGCTGGCGACCGCGGCACGGCAGGTCGGCACCCCGCAGATCCGCATGATGGGCACCCTCGGCGGCAACCTCGTCGCGCGGACCCGTGAGGCGGACGCGGTGCCCGTCCTCGCCGCCTTGGAGGCCACCGTCTCGGTGCTGTCACCGGGCGGCGTCCGTGAGTTCCTGTGCGACGCCGCTCCGGCGGCGCGGCTGCTGCCCGGCGAGTTGATCACCGGAGTCCGGCTGCCGGTGCTGCACGGCCCGCAGGAGTTCCTGAAGGCCCGCACGGCGGCGGGTTTCCACGCGACGCTGGCCTTGGTCGCGGACCCGGCGGCCCGGGGCGTACGCTGCGCGGTCGGCGGCGTGCGTCCGGGGGCGGAGCGGACGCCCGGAGCGGAACGCTGGCTGGCCGACCGGGTGGACTTCGGCACCGGGCGCCTCGTCGATCCGGAGGCCCCCGCCCACTTCGGCGCGCTGGTCGCCGAGGAGTTGTCCCCCGGCGAGGGGTCGCGGTCGACGCGGGCGTACGAGGCGCGCGTGGTCGCGGCACTGGCGAGGCGTGCGGCGGAAAGGGCTTTCGCGGGATGAGGCGATGCGGGCGGGAGACGGTGTCCCGGCGACGGGGGCCGCGGGCGTGTGCGGCGCGTTCGGGCGGGCGCCGATGACCGTGCCGCCGACTCCCGGCTCCGGTGAATCGGCCGATCTCGCGTCCGACCTCGCGTTCGGTGCGCCGGCCGTGGATCCCACCGGCCCGGCGGTGCCGCTGCCGGTGCCCTTCGACGGTATCCACCCCCAGACCCACCCGACGGGCCACGGGACCGCGTACCCCGCGCCGGGGGGCGGCTACGACACGTACGGCACGTACGACACTCACGACGCTCACGGCACGCATGACACATACGGCGCGTACGACCCCTACGACCCCGGCGCGGGGTCGGAGATCGCGGCGACATCCGGCTTCGGGTTCCCGGTGCCGCGGCCCGCCGTCGCTCCCGCGCCGGTGGCGGACGTCGGCTACCCCGTCTCGGAAGCGTCTTTCGCCGCACCGGAGTTCGGGACCGGAACGGAAGGGGCGGCCGGGTCTCTCCCGTCGTCTGCGCCGCCGATCGACCACGCGGCCGTCGGCGTCGCACCGGCCGTCGAGGCGGCCGGAATTCCGTCTCTCGCACCCGAGTTCGCGTCGTTGGACGCCTCCGGATCCGGTGCGGTGCCCCCGCCTCCCTCGTCGACCGGGCCCGCGTCCCTCGCGCCCGTGTCCGAGCCCCCGCCGCTGCCGCCCGTGCGGCACGCGTTCCCGGTGAGCGACGCGCCCGGCGGCCCGGTGGTTTCGTACACGATCAAGGTCAACGGCACGACGCAGGTGGTCGATCGGGCGTGGCTCGGGGAGAACCTGCTCCAGGTCCTGCGGGAGCGACTGGGCCTGCCCGGGGCGAAGGACGGTTGCGGGCAGGGGGTTTGCGGCACGTGCACGGTCCTCGTGGACGGCGCCCCGGCGGTCGCGTGCCTGGTGCCCGCGGCGACCGTCGGCGAACGCGCCGTCACCACGATCGAGGGCGTGTCCGCGCAAGGCGGGCCGGCCGCGGCGATCCGGCAGGCGCTGATCGAGCACGGCGCGGTGCAGTGCGGCTTCTGCGTACCCGGCATCGTGATGAGCGCGCACGCGCTGCTCGCCCGGCTTCCGGGGGCCGACGAGGCGACGATCCGCCGCGCGCTGGCCGGCCACCCCTGCCGCTGCGTCGGACCCAACCGCATGGTGGCCGCGGTCTGCGCGGTCGCCGCCGGCCAGGCCACCGAGCCCGCGGCGTCCCTCTTCGAGCCCGCCGACGCCCCGGAGCCGCCCGCATGACCGCGACCGTCGAACGCCCCGACGCCGTCGCCAAGGCCCAGGGCCGGTTCTCCTACACCGCCGACCTGTGGGCGCCGGGCATGCTGTGGTGCGTGCTCGTGCGCTCGCCGCACCCGCACGCGCGCGTGCGGGGCATCGACGCGTCGGCCGCCTACGCGGTCCCCGGCGTGCACGCCGTCGTCACGGCGGCCGACCTGCCTCCGGACGCCTACCACGGCACGGTGGTCGCGGACTTCCCCGTCCTCGCCGCGGACGTCGTGCGGTTCGCGGGCGAGGCCGTCGCCGCGGTCGCCGCCGAATCGCCGCACGCGGCCCGGCTCGCGGCCGAGGCCCTGCACGTCGAGTACGAGCCGCTGGAGGCGAGCCTCGACCCCGAACAGGCGTTCTCCGGGCCTTCGTTGCATCCCGACGGCAACGTCTTCCGGAACGTCGCGCTGCGGCACGGCCGTCCGGTCCAGGCGCGCCCGGACGGCTCGCCGATCGACGAGGTCGTCGTCGAGGGCCTGTACGACATCGAGGCCCAGGACCAGGCCAACCCCGCGACCGACGCCGTTCTCGCCCTGCCGTGCGCCGACGGCGGCATCGAACTGCACGCGTCGACCCAGTGGCCGCACTCCGACCGGGACCAGGTCGCGCAGTGCATCGGCCTGGCGCCGGGCGCGCTGCGCATCATGCCGACGGGTGTGGGCGGTTCGACCGGCATGCGGGAGGACGTCGGGCTCCTCGCCGTCGTCGCGTGGCTCGCGTCGCGTACCGGACGCCCCGTCAAAAGCGTCGTGGACCGCGCCGACGCGATCAGCCTGGGCGGCCACCGGCACGCGACGCGCCTGAAGTACACCCACCGGGCGGACAGCAACGGCCGGTTGCTCGCGGTCGAGGCGCAGATCGTGCTGGACGGCGGGGCGTACGCGACCACGTCGCCCGAAGTCGTCGGCCGGCTCGCGGGATGCGCGACGGGCCCGTACATGGTGCCGCACGCGGTCGTCGACGTGTGGGCCGTGCGCACCAACAACCCGCCCGCGGGGACGATGCGCGGACCGGGCGTGACCCAGGTGTGCTTCGCCTACGAGGCCCAAATGGACAAGCTGGCCGCCGCGTTGGGCATGGACCCTGTCGAGCTGAGGCTGCGGAACGCGCTCAGCCAGGGCACCATGCTGACGACCGGTCAGGTCCTGGAAGGGCCCACCCCGGCGGGGGAGTTGCTGCGGGCCGTGGCCGAAGCCCCGGCACCCGACGCGGAGTCCGTGCCGGGCCTGCGCCGCGGCACCGGATACGCGCTCGGGCTGGTCCCGTTGCTCGGCATCGAGGGCGCCGACGACTCCGCCGCCGCCACCGTACGCCTCGACCACGGCGTGGTGACCGTCACCTGTGCGGCGGTCGAGGTCGGCCAGGGATTCACCTACCTGGTCCGGCGGATCGTCCACGACGCGCTCGGCGTCCCGGACGCCATCGTGCTGCCCGCCGGAACCGCGCTGCCCAGTGCGGGGCCACCCGGCGTCGGCCGGCACACGATGCTCACCGCGGGCGCGGTCGACGAGGCCGCGCGAGACATCCGCGCCCGGCTTCTCGCGCCCGTGGCCGCGCAGTACGGCATGACCGCCGCGCTGCTGGAGGTGCGCGACGGCCGCATCGTCTCCTACGACGGTCTCGTCGACCTGCCCGCGTCGCTCATCACCGAGGGCATCGAGGTCGCGGCCACCGCCGGGGCGTGCCGCGCGCGGCACACCGAGCCGTTGGACGACGCGGGGCAGGGCGACGCCTATCCGGCGGTCGCGTTCGCCGCGTACCGCGTCGTCGTGGACGTCGACCCCGACACCGGCGCGGTCCATGTCGTCGACGTCACCGGCGCGTACGACGCGGGCCGCGTCCTGGACCGCACGCAGGCCCTCGCGCGCGTCGAGGGCGCGGTCACCCTCGGAATCGGCCTGGCCCTCACCGAGGACCTGCCCGCGGCCCGCCTCCACGGACCCACCGCGTGGGCGCAGCCGACCTCGCTCGACGTTCCGCCGGTCCGGGTCGCGCTGTGGCACGAGGAACCGGATCCGGGGAGCCCGCTGGGTGCCAAGGGCCTCTCCGACGCCGCCCTCACCCCCGTCCCCGCCGCCATCGCCGCCGCGGCCCGCGATGCCACCGGCCTGGAGCTGCCGAGTCTTCCCCTCAAGCCGAGGGCGGTCGCGATGCGGCGGCCCGGCCTCCGGGCGTGAGCGGGCGGCCGGGCGCGACGGCCGGGTGCCCGGCCTCGGTCGGGCGTCCGTGAACTCTTCGAGAAGGTGTTCGAGGAATCACGCGCCGGATCGCCCGGCGCGTGCCCGAAAAGTCATGAACAGCCGTCAATTGCCCGGGCGTATCGGCGGCGTCGCCGGCCGGGGCGGTTCCGCGGCTCGGGTAGCCTGAGCCGTTCCCGTTCGTCGCCGGGAAGCCATGCGGCCCACGCGCCGGAGGCTCCCGCATGACCGCCACGACCTCGTCCGAGCCACCGTGCGACCCGGAGCGCTTCTTCCGCAGTGACTACTTCAGCCGCGTCTCATCTGTCCCCCGCGTTCCCCGCCCGCGCGCCCTGGGGGACCGCCGGCAAGTTGCGTGCCTGGCAACAGGGCGCTCTCGACGAGTATCTGGCGCGCGAGCCGCGCGACTTCCTCGCGGTGGCGACGCCGGGCGCGGGCAAGACGACGTTCGCGCTGCGGATCGCGTCGGAGCTGTTGCACCGCCGCGTCGTGCAGCAGCTCACCATCGTCGCGCCGACCGAGCACCTGAAGAAGCAGTGGGCGGAGGCGGCGGCCCGGATAGGGATCCGGATCGATCCGAACTACTCGGGCTCGTCGGGGCCCGCGAACCGCGAGTACCACGGCGTCGCCGTGACGTACGCGGGTGTCGGCGTCCACCCGATGCTGCACCGGCGCCGCGTCGAGAACCGCAAGACGCTGGTCATCCTCGACGAGATCCACCACGCCGGCGACAGCAAGTCGTGGGGTGACGCGGTCTTCGAGGCGTTCGAGCCGGCCGCGCGGCGCCTCGCGCTCACCGGCACGCCGTTCCGGTCCGACACCAACCCGATCCCGTTCGTGTCGTACGTCGAGGGCTCGGACGGTGTTCGGCGCAGCGCGGCCGACTACACCTACGGCTACGGCCACGCGCTCGCCGACCACGTCGTGCGTCCGGTCATCTTCATGTCCTACTCCGGCGAGATGCGCTGGCGCACGAAGGCCGGGGACGAGGTCGCGGCGAGCCTCGGCGAGCCGATGACCAAGGACGCGATCAACCAGGCGTGGCGTACCGCCCTCGATCACCGCGGCGCGTGGATACAGCAGGTGCTGCGGGCCGCCGACAAGCGGCTGACGGAGGTGCGCAAGGCGGTCCCGGACGCGGGGGCGCTGGTCATCGCGACGGACCACGAGTCCGCGCGGGCGTACGCCAAGATGATCCGCGAGATCACCGGGCACCGCGCCACGGTGGTGCTGTCCGACGACACGGGCGCCTCGCACAAGATCGAGGAGTTCGCCGAGGGCGACGAGCGCTGGATGGTCGCGGTCCGCATGGTCTCGGAAGGCGTCGACGTGCCTCGGCTGATCGTCGGGGTGTTCGCGACGACGATCTCGACGCCGCTGTTCTTCGCGCAGGCCGTCGGCCGTTTCGTCCGGGCCCGGCGCCGCGGCGAGGTCGCCTCGGTGTTCCTTCCGTCGGTGCCGACGCTGCTCCAGCACGCGAACGAGATGGAGGTCGAGCGCGACCACGTGCTCGACCGGGAGAAGAAGGGCGAGCAGGGCCTCCACGACGAGGAGGACGCCCTGCTGGCCGACGCCAACGCCGAGAAGGACACGCCCGGGGAACTGGAGCAGTTCGCCTTCGAGGCGCTGGAGAGCGAGGCCCGCTTCGACCGGGTGCTGTACGACGGCGCCGAGTTCGGGCTGCAGGCGCACAGCGGGAGCGACGAGGAAGAGGAGTACCTGGGGATCCCGGGGCTCCTCGAACCCGACCAGGTGCAGATGCTGCTGCAGAACCGCCAGGCGCGGCAGCTCGCGCGCAGCCGCAGGAAGCCGGACGAGGAGGCCGACCTCTCGGAGAAGCCCGCGGCTCAGCGCCCGGTGGTGACGCACCGTCAGCTGTCGGGGCTGCGCAAGGAGTTGAACACCCTGGTCGCGGCGTGGCACCACCGCAGCGGCCAGCCGCACGGGGTCATCCACAACGAGCTGCGCCGGGTCTGCGGCGGCCCGCCGATCGCGCAGGCCTCGGCGGGGCAGATCCAGGACCGGATCACGAAGTTGCAGCAGTGGGCCACCTCGGGCAGCCGGTGACCGGATTTTCTCGCGACTTTGCGGGGGAATGCGCGACGATTTCCTGCTGATCGGTTCCCTGGGTGGAAGACCTGCGGTCGATCGCGAGCCCGCGCGTGCCGTGCGCCGGCCGTCGCCGGTCTCCGCGCGTCAACCCGCGCGGGCGGCTCCGGTTACCGGACGGTAAGCACGCCATGCGGACGGTCGGGCGTCCGCATCATGAGATCAACGTCCGCACCCGCGGGCCGGAAGTCATTGAGAAAAGCGGCATATGACCGACTTTATTGCGGTCTCATCCTGGGGATCACCTGAGATTCCGTCCACATTCCGGAAACTCGCTTACCTGCGGCGTGACCCCGAATTACCGTGTCTGACATCGCCTGGCGGTGGACACAGCGGAGTGGGTGGCCGCCGGAACACCGCAGCGGAGCCGGTGGCCGCCGAACACGACAGCCCGGTACCGCGGCGACACCGCCCACCTCCCGGGTGGGCGAGACCGACGAGTTGACCGCGCGACCGACACCAAGACCTGGTGCCGCGCAGCAGCATCGCGACCCGGCGTCCGCCACAGGCACGCCCGGCGTCGCGCCGGTGGGGACTCCCGGGGACTTCGTCACCCCGGGGGTGCAGAGCACGCGCGCAATGGAGGCTTCTCGTGGCCGCGGAGACATCACAGACCCTGGACCGAGGGCTCAAGGTCCTCGAACAACTGGCCGACGCCCCCGACGGGCTCACCGTGCCCGAGATCTCGGCGGCACTCGGCGTCAACCGCACCGTCGTGTACCGCATCCTGGCCACCCTCGAACAGCACAGCCTGATACGCCGCGACACCGGCGGCCGTACGCGTCTGG